>CAYLSM010000081.1:10583-17928 GCA_964386505.1 uncultured Gemmatimonadales bacterium | reverse complement strand
ACACCGATATCTGCTACCGGGCGCTCAAGCGCGGCTGGAAAGTGCTGTACGAGCCTGCCAGCGTGGTCTATCACCGCCCCAACACGACTATCGCCGGCGGGGCGTTCCGCCGCGGTTACGTGCGCTACATCTCCCGACGGAACAGGCTGTTTTTCCACTGGAAGAACCTAACCGGCAGCCGTATGCTGGCCGGACACATCCTGTTTCTAATCCTCTCCCTTCCTCTCAGCCTTCTGCGCCTGGATTTCCCGGCGCTCGGGGCGGTGTTCGGCGCGCTGGGCAGCCTGGGAGCGATACGCGAGCGCAGGAGAGTTGAGAAAAAGGCCACCGTAGTCACGGATCGCGAGCTGCGGCAACGCTTCGAGGCCTTTCCGGGTGGGGCAGGGGTGGAGGTGCGCTGAAAGCCAAATGGTACGGGTGAGTCGGATGACAAAGATACGATCCGATATCTAAAGTTTTGCTCGTATTCCGCACACCGGTCCGCTTCAAGGAGACTCCGTCATGCTTTGCTTCAGAGTCTGCCTCTACGGCTTGTTCCTGACTGTGTTTTCCACCCTCGCCGCAGCCCAACTGTCCCGGCCCGATTCCGTGCAATATGACGTGATCTGGAACGGCAAAACAGTCGGTCAGATGAGCTACAGCCTCTCCGGGCAACCCAGCGAACAGGGGCCGTTGCAGCGGACTCGGCTTTCGATGCAATTCTCTGTCCGGGTCCTCCTTCTAATCAAAGTGGACGTTGCGGGCTGGACTGAAACGCTCCGGAACCGTGACGGCAACTACAGCTTCTACCGGCAGGGAACAATCCGTGGACACCGGATCACCCAGAAAGGCTGGTATGACGGCAGAAAGCTGGTCTGTGACACCGAGACCGACGGTAAGCTGAAGCACGAGGAGTTCGATGACAGCCTGTTCGACTGCACCTCCCTGGAGATGGACAGTCCGGCCGCGGACCTGTCGCCGGGGCAGGAAAAGACCGTGCGGGTTTTGAACCTCGAAAGTCTGAAAGTACGCGAGAGGACTTTCCGCTGCCTGAGATACGAGGACCTCTGCGTCGCCGCCGATACCGTCTCCTGCAAAGTGATCGCGAACAAAAAGGGAGACACCCTGGAGTGGATCACCCGTGACAGCCTCGGTGTGCTAATAAAGCAACAGGAGGAGAACCCCAAAGCCGTGTCGTTGCATCCAACGGCGGTCGTATGGCGTAAATAGAGGAATCCTGATTCTATTTGTGAAATATATTCATGAAAGAGCAGTGCTATTTCCCCTCCCCCCTTGTCCCGCTCCACGGCCGGTATTACAATTCAAATATTGACGTTTTTCTCAAATTCATCCCGTTTGAGCCATTTCAAGGAGACACCGCCATGCCGCGTTCCGTGTTCAGCCTTGCCGGGTTGTTCCTTGCCGTGTTTTTCTCTATCGCCGCAGCCCAGCAGTCCGCTGTCGAGCCGCCGGAGGCAACACCGGACGGCGAGGCCCGTCTGCTGCGCTACCCCGATATCTGCAACGGGACAGTGGTGTTTGTCTACGGCGGCGACCTCTGGACCGTGCCAGTGGCCGGTGGCGCGGCTACCCGGCTCACCGCCTCGGCGGGCCTGGAACTGAGCCCGCACTTCTCGCCGGATGGCGCCTGGATCGCGTTCACCGGGGAGTATGACGGCAACCGGGATGTCTATGTGATCCCCGCCACCGGCGGCGAGCCGAAGCGTCTGACCGTGCGCCAGGCCCACTATGGCGAGCTTCGTCACGGTTATGACAACTACGTGCTGGGCTGGACCCCGGACGGCAGGAAAGTGCTGTTCCGCTCCTGGCGCGCCAGTTTCGAGGCCTGGTTCGAGCGCCTGTTCACTGTGGCGGCGGACGGTTCCGCGCCGCCCGAGATGCTCGATCTGCCCGAGGGCGGCCTGACCGACTATTCGCCGGATGGTGGACGGATCGCCTACAACCGCACGTTCCGTAATTTCCGTACCTGGAAGCGCTACGTGGGCGGGCTGGCCCAGGATATCTGGACCTGGGATTTCACGGCTAAAAAGAGCGCCCGTCTGACCGACTGGAAAGGCACCGACACCGAGCCGGTCTGGCTGGGGGAGAAGATCTACTACAACAGCGACCAGGGCGGCCGGTTTAACGTATGGGAGATGAGCCCGGACGGCAGCGGCAAGCGTCAGCTCACGTTCCACAAGGACTGGGATGTCCGCTGGCTGGGCGGCGGCCCCGGCGGGCTGGTCTATCAGCTGGCCGGCTATCTCTACCGCTTGGACCCGGCCACGGGCGTTGAGAGCCGTATCCCCGTGCGCGCCGGCGGAGATGACCTCGCCGCGCGGCCTCAGTGGGAGAGCGTGGACAAGCTGATCGAGTCCTACAACCTGTCCTCCACCGGCAAGCGCGCCGTGTTCGAGGCGCGGGGCGACATCTGGAGCGTGCCGGCCGAGCACGGCGAGGCCCGTCAGCTCACCGCCACCAGCGGCGCGCGTGAGCGCGACCCGAGCTGGAGCCCGGACGGCAAGTGGGTGCTGTACCTTTCGGATGAAAGCGGCGAGGACGAGCTCTACCTGGTCGAGCCCGGCCCCACCGGGGGCAAGCCGCGCCAGAAAATGCGCCTGACCACGGACGGGGCGGTGTACCGCTACACGCCCATGTGGAGCCCGGACAGCCGTCTGGTCGCTTTCTCGGACAAGAGCCTGCGCCTCTGGGTGCTGGACGTGGCCTCCAAAGCGCTCACCCTGGCCGACACCTCCACGCTCTGGGAGATCACCAGCTACTCGTTCAGCCCGGACAGCCGCTGGCTGGCCTACTCCAAGCCGGTCCAGCGCGACCGCGAGTTCAGCGCCATTTTCCTGTACGACATCCAGGGCAGGAAAGTCCAGCGGGTCACGGACGGTATGACCAACGACACCCAGCCGGTTTTCGACCCCGATGGCAAGTACCTATACTTCGTCTCGGGCCGCGACCTGAACCCGAAGCTCGGCAATTTCGAGATGAGCTACATCTACGAGAAGACCGACCGGGTCTACCTGCTCACTCTGCAGGCCGACTCGCTCAGCCCACTCGGCCCTCGCAGCGATGAGGAGGAAAAAGCCTCGGCCGCGGCGGATGAGAGTGCCGGCAAGCCTGCCAAGGAGGATAAGAAGGGCGGCAAGGAGAGCGCCGAGCCGAAAACTCCCGCCACCCGGATCGATCTGGCCGGCCTGGGCCGGCGCGTGGTGGCCCTGTCCGAGGAGCCGGGCAACTACGGCGGCCTGCGCGCCGCGTCCGGACGGGTGTTCTGGCTGAGCGTTGAGCAGGGCGGGGGCGAACCCAGCCTTCTGAGCTACGATGTGACCAAGCGCAAGCAGCTCGCACTGGCCGAGGGCGTGGGCGGCTATGACATTTCGCCGGACGGTAAGAAACTGATCGTCAAGAAAGGCCCCGTCTACTACGTGCAGGACGCCTCGGCTGACAAGCTGGATTTCTCTTCAGGGGCGCTTGACCTTTCGGGCCTCCGGACCAAAGTCGACTACCGCACCGAGTGGCGTCAGATGTTCAACGAGACCTGGCGCCAGGAGCGGGATTTCTTCTACAGCTCCAACATGCACGGCGTGGACTGGAACCTGGTGCGAAAGCGCTACGCCCCGCTGGTCGAGGCGGCTCAGCACCGGGATGACCTCAATTTCATCCTGGGCGAGATGGTGAGCGAACTGTCCTCGGGCCACACCTATGTGGGCGGCGGAGACTACCCCGAGGTGGCGCGGGTCCGCTCCGGCCTGCTGGGGGCCGAGTTCAAGGCCGAGGGCGGCTACTGGAAAGTGAGTCATATCCTGCCGGGCGAGAACTGGAAAGACTCCGGCCGCAGCCCGCTCACCGAGCCGGGGGTGAACGTGGCCGTGGGTGATTACCTTCTGGCGGTGGACGGCGCGCCGGTCACCGCGGCGGTCGACCCCTACGCGGCTTTGGAGGGCAAGGCGGGACGCACGGTGGCGGTCAGTTTCGGCAAGACGACCGATATAGCCAAGGCCCATACGTTCCTGGTCAGACCCATCGATGACGAAATCCCGCTGCGCTATCAGGAGTGGGTGGAGCGCAACCGCGCGCGGGTGGACTCGCTCAGCGGCGGCCGTCTGGGCTACCTGCACATCCCCGACATGGGCTTCGAGGGCCTGAGCGAGTTTGTAAAGCGCTACTACGCCCAGATCGACAAGCAGGGGATGGTGATCGACGTGCGCTACAACGGCGGCGGGTTTGTCTCGCAAATGATTATCGAGCGCCTGCGCCGTGTGCTGGGCGGGATGGACGCCCCGCGCAACGCGACTCCCGAGACCTACCCCAAGGCCGTGTTCACCGGGCCGCTGGTCTGCCTGATAAACCAGTACAGCGCCTCGGACGGGGATATTTTCCCCTACATGTTCCGTCAGTACAAGCTGGGCCCGCTGGTCGGGCGGCGCACCTGGGGCGGCGTGGTCGGCATTCGCGGCTACAGCCCTCTGGTGGACGGCGGCTATATCACGCGGCCGGAGTTCGGCACCTACAGCGCGGACGGCCAGTGGGTGATCGAGAACCAGGGAGTCTCGCCGGACATCGAGGTGGACAACCTGCCCGAGGACATCCTGGCCGGGCACGACCCCCAGCTCGAAAAGGGGGTGCAGTTGCTCCTGGACAAGCTGGGACCGAACCCGGCAGGGCTTCCGCCGCGGCCGGCCTCTCCCGAGCGCTGAACCTCAAGCTGCGCCGCCGGGGTTGACATCCACCCGGCGGCGCATTTTATTTCGGTATAAGATTTAACGGGGGGATAAAGGCGGGCGGTCCTGAAATAGATTGGTTTGCCGGTGTACTTCCGTTTTATGTAGGGTCGCACCCGTGTGTGCGACCGGGCGGACACATGGGTCCGCCCCTGCGAAAGGCACAGATCGAGCGGCACATAACCCGGCCCCGGCTGGCTTGGCTTATTTCACCGGGACGCAAGAAGGGCCTATTCAGAGCCTGGTATTGATCAGAGACAGCCTTGAGAGACGGTAAACCGGAAAGAAGGATGCGCAAAGTGGAGCTGACGATTCTGGATAGAGTGCCGTTCAGCACGGATGCCGACAAGGTGCTGGCCCGTCTGGGACTGGAATCCGGCATGCGCGGCGAGATTGTACCCCTGGTGAGTGCGGCCCTGGAGCGGGCCTGTCCGCGCGCTTGTTTCGCAGTGGTTGCGGTGGGGGAGCGCGAGGGCGATTCGGTCCGGATTGCCGGACAGGCTTTCAAAAGCCACATCCTGACGACCAACCTGGCACGGAGCGGGAGCGTGGGCCTGTTTGTCGCCACCTGCGGCCGTGAGCTGGAGGCCTGGGCCGAGTCCTACCCCGACATGCTGCTGCGCTGGTGCGCCGAGGAACTCTGCCAGCTTGCCCTTCACGCCGCCGTAAGCGCGGTGGAGGAGCACCTGGACAGCCTCATCGACGGCCCGCGCCACGCCACGATGAACCCGGGGTCCCTGCCGGACTGGCCCCTGGAACAGCAGGCGGTCCTGTTCAATGCCTTGGGGACTGTGGAACAGGCAGTCGGGGTGAGTCTCACCCCCTCGTTCCTGATGCGTCCGCGCAAGTCGGTGTCGGGTTTGCGGTTCGGCACTGAGAGCGCTTTTTCCAACTGCCGCCTCTGCCCGCGTCTGGACTGCCCCGGGCGGCGCGCGCCCTACGATGAGATGGAATACGACCGCCGCTACGGCCGGGTGGACCCAGGCGCACCGGCCTGTACGCTCACCGGCGATCAGACCGCCTGTTGACAGGGAGACGAGGATGCAACTGCCGATCCGGGTGAACATACCGTTTCTCTGGGGCGACAAGGTTTTCGAGAAGAACGACTGGGGTGCGATCAATTTCCTGGTCGGGCCGAACGGCACGGGCAAGAGTGTGTTCGCCCGCGAGCTGATCCGCCTGTTGCCCCAGGCCGCGCCCGGGCTGCGCACCCGTTTCATCGCCTCCGACCGCCTGCGCGGCTTCGACCCGGCCTATCGCAGCGAGAGCGCGGACAGCCTGATGCTGGAGGGCATCCGCTACGAGGACTACGAGCGCTGGCGGCGCGAGGGCGCCGAGTACGGTCTCTCCTCGGCGGCGCTGGTGATCCTCAAGGAGAAGCTGGATGTGCGCCTGCGTATCGAGGCCGCCCTGAGCCAGCTTTTCCGACGCCGCCTGGAACTGGTCGAGCGGGGCGGCGGGTTCGCCCCGCGGCTCAGCCGGATCGCCGGGGGCTGGGAGTACGGTCTGCGCCAGGATGAGTGCCACGGGTTGAAAGAGCTGATCACACTGCTCACGTTCCTGTACGATGACGAGTTCAACTGCCTGATCATAGATGAGCCGGAGCTGCACCTTCATCCGCAGTTCCAGACTTTCCTGATGCAGGAGGTGCGCGCCCTGGCGGGTGATCCGCTGGCCGACCCGGCAAAGCGCCTGTTCTTCCTGGTCACCCACTCCCCCTATTTCGTCGACCTGCGCACAGTGGAGGACCTTCCCCACTGCCTGGTCTTCCGTCCCGACCATCCCCCGGCCTGCAGCGGCGCGCTCAGCGACCCGGACACCCGTCTGCTCAAGCGTTTTCTGCCCCGGCTGAACACGCACCACAAACAGTTTTTCTTCTCCGTGCGACCGGTGTTCGTTGAGGGCTACACGGACCAGCAGATATTCTCGCTCCTGCAGGAACACCGCGGCCGTCTGACCGGCGCGGCAGGTGAGTGCTTTATCGACGTGGGCGGCAAGGACGAGCTCGACCTGTTCTACCGTCTGGGCACCCGACTGGGTATCCAGGTGCAGGCCGTGACCGACCTGGACGCCCTGTTCGGCGGGCGGCTGCTGGCCACGCTCTCGGCCGGTGAGGCCATGTCGGCCCTGGGGGCCGAGACCGGGGCCGCGGCCGGTGATTTCCTCGCCGGGCTCAAGCGGCGCATGTTCAGCCTGGCGCGCGAGGTCTGCCGACAGCACGCGCTTCATCATGCTTCCGGGCAGCTCCGTGAGTATATCCGCACCCTGCGCTCGCGCACCGGCGAGGAGGCCCGGGTCTACGCTTTCTACCTGGGCCTGGTGCATTTCCCCGGCGAGATCAAGCGCCTTCTGCCACACCGGACCAAGGAACTTGATGCGATCCTGGAGCTGATGGGCCGGGTGATCGAGACCCTGGCCACCCAGGGCGTGCACGTGCTCTCGCGCGGGCAGCTCGAGCACTACCTGCCCTCCGGCGGGGGCGAGCTGGTCTACCATTTCCCGGAGAGCGCCAAGCGCATGATTTTCGAGCGCGAGCGCGACCTGATCCTCGGCCGCGGCCTGGATGAGGCGCATATTCAACGGCGCTACGGCGGCCTGATCCGGATCCTCGACCGCGCGGTCAACTACATCCG
>CAYLSM010000081.1:0-10483 GCA_964386505.1 uncultured Gemmatimonadales bacterium | reverse complement strand
GCGCGTGCTGGAGTTCGATGAAAAGACCCGGCCGGAGAAATTCATTCTGAGAGAATAAAAGTCTGAAAAGTCACCCTTGAACGCTCGACCCCCACTCCCTGCCTGGCCTGGAGGTATCCATGACCCGCAGCCGGAGTAGTGATAGATACGGCATTGTGGCTCTTTGTCTGGTGGCGGGCTGTGCCACGGCCTGCCTGGGTGCACCCGCGGCCGGGGATACGGCGTCTATCGGCGGTCTGAGGATGGTCTGGGTGCCGGCGGGAAGTTTCACGATGGGTACGGACAAGGAGAGCGATGTAAGCTTCACGCATTGCAATCCGGTGCACCGGGTGGAGCTGGACGGTTTCTGGATGAGCGCCACCGAGATCACCCAGGCCCAGTACAGGCGGGTGACCGGGGTCAACCCCTCGCTGTTCAAGGGCGACAGCCTGCGGCCGGTGGACCAGGTGAGCTGGTATGACGCGATCGATTTCTGCAACGAGCTCAGCCGTCAGAGCGGCCTGGAGCACTGTTACCGTCTGGCCAGCCACGCCTGCTATTACGAGAAGGACGGGTTCCGCCTGCCCACCGAGGCCGAGTGGGAGTACGCTTGCCGGGCCGGGACCGACACGCGATATTACACCGGTGAGCGCGAGAGCGACCTGGCCCGCGCCGGCTGGTACCTGGTCAACAGCGCCGGGAGCACGCACCCGGTGGGGCGGAAAGTGCCCAACGCCTGGGGTCTCTACGACATGCACGGCAATGTCTGGGAGTGGTGCAACGACTGGATGGCGGCCTACACGGCCCGGGAGCGGAAGAATCCCTCCGGCCCGCTGTCCGGGGATTCGAAAGTGCTGCGCGGAGGGGGCTGGCACTATGACGCCCTGGGCTGCTCCAGCGTGTTCCGTCACCGCGCCGAGCCGCAGTTCCGGCTGAGCATGGTCGGTTTCCGCGTGGTCTGCCGGGCGGCTGCGTCGGGGGACAGGGCCCCGGCAAGCCTCAAACCGTCAGGACAATAATACGATTCCCGCACCGTCACGGCGCGGGGGGACCGTTTTCCGAAGGGTGGGACAAACTACATGCCGATGGACATCGAGCAGTACGCCCGTCACGTGCATTTCTATTCCGGCGAGGTGCCCCAGCTTCTGCTCGACTGGCTGGGCCGCAGCCAGTGGCAGAGTTTCGTGGATGTGGGCTGCGGGGACGGCGCCCTGCTCTGGGCGCTTCAGCAGCGCGGGCTCCTGGCCGGTAAGGAGGTGCACGGGGTGGACCTGTCGCACACGCGCATCGAGCTGGCCCGGGGAATCGACCCGGCGTTCGACTGCCAGGTGGGCAGCGCCACCGAGCTGGCCCCCCTGGCCGACTCCAGCATCGATTTCCTGGTCTCGACCCAGGTGATCGAGCACGTGCCGGACGACAACGACATGGTGCTGGCTATCAAGCGGGTGCTGCGCCCGGGCGGGACTGTCTACCTGAGCACAGTGCACAAAAAGTGGTACGGCTGGTATTTCTACCGCTGCAACGGCCGCTGGGTGCTCGACCCGACCCACCTTCGCGAGTACACCGAGGACAGCCAGCTCCTGGACAAGTTCGAGGCGGCCGGGTTCCGGGTCCTGGAGAACCGCAAGCGTATGTTCCGCTTCCCGCTGGTCGATTTTTTCATGCGGCGGCTGGGGGCCTCGCGCAACGCTTCGCAGGGGAGAGTGGCCGCGGCGCTGCGCAGCCTGCGAGTGCCGATAATAGGTTACTACAACTGGGAGATGATCCTCCGGCAGGATTGAGCCGGGGAAAAGGATGCAGAAAAAAGGCCGAGTGCGGACTCGATCCGCTCCCGGCCTTTTCGTTCCTGAGATCGATCTTAAGTCTCACCAGCTCCCGCCGGGGTACATCTTGAGCGGCACCGCGCCGCCGTAGGTCATGCTGGTGTCGATACATGCCTCGTCGGTGAGCCTGCCGGTCGTCACGTCCACCGCCTGCATCCAGACCCGCCAGTAGCGATGGTCGCCCAGACGGGTGAGCGAGATGTAGTTCAGGTTTTTCTCGCGGATGCGGCTGTTTATCACCAGGTCCAGGGCGCTCCAGCCGTTGCGCGTGCCCTCCGGGGTGAGCGTGCCCGAGGGGATGAACTCGTTGGTGAACGGTATGAAATCGACCCAGTGCGGCTTGTCCCAGCCGTCCTCCTGCAGCAGCACCTCGCAGTTCGCATCCCCGAAAGCGTAGGCTCCTCGGGCGGCGTGGTCCACGCTGGTGGCCAGGGCCTGAAGGACCAGGCTCATGGTGCCGCACTGGCCCCAGGAGTGGGTCAGGTAGCGGCGGGCGCGAAGATTGCGGCGCTCGCCCTGGTAATTCTCGGGCCCAACCGCGGCGCGGGTCCAGCGGCTCAGCATCCCTATCGCCTCGGTTTGGCTGCCGGTGGAGGCCAGGAAATGGTAGTAGATCGGCGCGGCGATGCGGCGGAAAGCCCAGACATCCATCGGATCGTCGCAGTTGACCACCGGGTGGCGGTTCACGCAGGCGTGCACCTTGAACGGCTCCACCGGCGGCAGGGGCTCGGCCGGGCGCGGCACCGGGCGGCCCAGCAGGGTCAGGGCGCGCACCGCGGCCCAGGTGGCGCGCAGCTCGCTGGGCGGGGCGAGCGGGGTCTGATCGGTCACGCCGAACCGTCCGAAGCCGCCGTCGCGGTTCTGGGTGCCGGCGATCCAGGCGGCGCAGTCGGTGGCCGGCCGGGCGGCGCGGCTGGTGTCGCTGTCGGAAAGCGGTCGGCCCAGCAGGGCCAGGGCGGCCACCGCGGCCTGGGTGTCCTCCATGCGCGAGTAGTGGTCGTACCCGTTCCAGCCGTCCCCATGCCCGGTCTCGAATCCGCCGTCCGGCTCCTGGCCGAAATCACTCAGAAGAAAATGGCGGGCGCTGTCGGGGTCCTCGGGTGCGGCCCCCAGCACGGCCAGGGCCTGCACGCCGTAATAGGTGCCCAGGACTGTGGAAAAATAGAAATTGTCCGGGCTGAGGCCGAACCCGCCGCGCCGGAATGTCGTATGCTGCTGCGCGCGCAGCCAGGCCACGCTCCGGGCCGGTTCCGGAGCCGGCTGGCCCAGGATACGCAGGGCCTGCAGGGCCCAGCAGGTGGTGTACGTGCCCTCGTCGGGCTGGCCCAGGGTGTACTCGCTGGCGTCATAGGCGCCGGAGCGTTTCTGGCGGGCAAGGATGAACGCGGCGGCTTTCTCCGGGTCAGCGGGAGCCGCGTCCAGAAGCTGCAGACCGCGCAGGGCCCAGTAGGTCGGCTCCAGGGCGCTTTCAGAACCCCAGGGCAGCTTGAATCCCGCGCCGTACCAGCCCTCCGACTCGCTGAACCCGCCATCCGCGCCCTGACGGCTGCGCAGCCAGGTTATGAGATTTTCCTTACCGCTCAGGCTGTCCAGGGCCCCCAGGTCGGCCAGGGCCTCCAGGGCCATGCCGGTGGTACTGACAAAGGCCGAGTCTCCGGGGAACCAGCCGAACCCATCCTGCCCGGAGCGGCAGGCCAGGAGCCAGGCCGCGGTCGGGTGCAGGGAGACGCTCGCGGGGGCGGTTTCCGCTGGAGCGCCCGCAGGAGTGGAATGTCTGTCCGCCCCGTTCGAGCAGGCCAGGACAATGCTGAGCGCAAGTATCAAGCCAGTGCTGACTTTCATTAAACCCCCAGGGATGGAAGGAATGGATGTCTTTTAACTCGTGAAATCTAAGCCCGAAGGGCCGCTCTGTCAAAGGACCGGCGATTCCCTTGCCCGACGCGCCGCGTTGAGGTACAATATCCCAAGAACGTAACCCGCACCCGCAGTCTGGCACGCCGTACCGGAACCCTGGAGGGAACAGATGCACTTGAAGCTTAGAGCCGCCGATTTCTCGAAAACCCTGGCAGTTGCCCTGATCCTGGCTGCGGCGCTCACCGCCGCGACTGTCCGGGCGCAGTTGCCGCAGTCCGACACCCGGGCCGCGAGTCTCATGGACGCCGACCATTTCGACGCCGCCCTGCGTATCCCGCCCCTGGGAAGCCGCGAGGCCTGGGAGGCGAGGCGGGCCAAACTGCGCCAGGAGGTGCAGCTCAGCCTGGGGCTCTGGCCGCTGCCTGAGCGCGCGCCACTCAACGCCAAGGTGTTCGACTGGAAAGAGGGCCCCGGGTTCAAGGTGGCCAAGGTCTATTTCGAGAGCCTGCCCGGTTATATGGCCACCGGCAACCTGTACCTTCCGGCCAAGGGCAAGGGACCTTTTCCGGCCGTGCTCTGTCCTCACGGGCACTGGTTCTACGGCCGTCTGACCAACTCGGTGGACGGTTCAATCCCCGGACGCTGCATGGATTTCGCCCGCATGGGCTTTGCCGTGTTCTCAATCGACATGGTGGGCTATAACGACTGTTTCCAGTTGCCCCACGACGAGAACAAGAGCCGCGCCCAGCTCGTGGCGGACAAGCCCGCACCCTATGAGCCTCGGCAGTGGCGCGGGACACTCGATTTCCCGGAGCCGGGGCTCTATGGGATGAACCTGGCCGGGATGCAGGTCTGGAACGCCATGCGGGCGGTGGATTTCCTGACCAGCCTGCCCGAGGTGGACTCGACCCGGATCGGCTGCACCGGGGCCTCGGGCGGCGCCTCACAGACGATCCTTCTGATGACCGTGGATCAGCGGATCAAGGTGGCCGCGCCGGTCAACATCATCGGGATGAAAAAACACCCCGGCTGCCTGTGCGAGAACAGCCCGGGCCTCTGGCGCGAGGCCACCACCGTGGAGCTGGCTGCCGCTTTCGCCCCGCGGCCGCTGATTCTCTGCTCGGCCACCGAGGACCCCTGGACCAACCAGTGCCCGGTGCGGGAGTACCCGTTCATCCGGAAATATTATGACCTTTACGGGGCCGCCGACAGCCTGGTCAACGCCAATATCAACGCGGGCCACAACTACAACGCCGACACCCGCGCCGCGGTGAATGCCTTTTTCTGCAAGCACCTGGCCGCGGCCGGGCCGGCTATCGCCAAGCCGGTGCCGGTCGCTCCCGAGCTGGCCGGCCTGGGCGATCTGCGGGTGTTCCCGGAGCATATCCTTCCCGACACGGCCCGTGAGCCGGAGCGGATAATCGCCGGGTGGGTCGAGGCCGCGCAGAACCAGTTCCAGGCGGCTGTTCCCGGTGCGGCCAAGGACCTGGAGGCTTTCTCGGGCAGCTATGGCAAGGCGCTCGGGCTGCTGTTGAGCGTGGAAAGCCCGGAGCCCGGGGAGATTCTGGCTGGCGCGCCCTCCGAGCGCAAGGTGGCGGGACTGACAGTCCGCAGCCTCAAGCTGGGACGCTCCGGAAAGGGTGACTGCATCGGCCTGGAGGTGGTGGAACCCACGGTCCAGACCAAAGGCACCCTGGTGCTGGTCTACCCGGAGGAGGTGGGTGGCGTGGCCCTGCCCGGAGATTCCGGCCTGCGCCCCTGGATCGCCCCGCTGGTGCAGAAAGGCTGGCGCGTGGTCCGGGTGGGCGGCTATGCCTCCGGCGAGCTGAACATCCCGCGCAAGACCTGGGAATCGTTCAGTTGGCCCTGGGCCTACAACCGCGGTAACAACCTCGAGGCAATCCAGGATATCCTGACCGCGCTGGCCTGGGCGCGCCAGAGCTGGCCCGGCGGACCGATCGCCCTGGCGGGCCTCAGCCGCTGCGGCCTGAGCGCGGCGTTCGCCGGAGCGGTCTCGGGCGCGGCCGACCTGGCCCTGGTCGACCTGGACCGCAAGGACCCTGTCTACGACAAGGAACTGCTGGACCTTCTGCCGGTGGGTTCGCTCCAGCGGGTGGGCGGTTTCCGCACCGCGGCGCTGCTGTTGGCGCGCAAGCCGGTGGTGCTGCTCAACCCTGGCGAGAGCCTGGACCAGGGCTGGTTCACCGGCCACGCCTCGGCACTCGGTCTGGGAGCCAACCTGCGTTTCGCCTCCGCCTCGGCCGAGGGCCTCTGGCTGCCCGAGCTGATGCAGGGTCTGTAGAAGACTGTCAAAAGCCCGTAAACACAAGAGGCGCACCGTTTACACGGTACGCCTCTTTGCATTTCGCTGGATTACGTCCTGCCGGCAGGTCAGACTATCGCCCGCAGCGGCGTCTCCTCCACCTCGGCCTCGTCGTAATCGAAATTCTGGGCCTTCTCGAACAGGGGTCGGATATCGGCCGCGCGGGACAGGAACACCGGGCAGACCTCGCACTGGCCCGAGCAGCCGGCGCCCGCGGGCTGGGTTTTCTTGACCTGCCAGCAGCGCTGGTGGGGATGCTGAAAGGCCTCGCATTCGGAGGAATTCTCGCAGCCGAAAATCGACCAGCAGGGGGCGAGGTTGAGCAGGTACCGGATACCCTCCACAGTCATGCCGCGTTCGTGGATCAGCTTTTTGATCTGCAGGATCTGGTTGATCTCGAACTCGCTGTACATCCTCTGGTTGCTGGATTCGCAACGCGCAGGACGTAAAAAGCCCTCTTTCTCGTACTCCCGGATTCTTTTTATCGAGAGTCCGACCTGCATTGCCACTTTACCTATTTTCGAATACATGTTTTGTCTCCGTCCCTGTTCGGGAACAGGTGCGCCTCAGAGAAGCCCGCGAGCGTAAGCCCTCCTGTGTTGAGGAGAGCTGATTTTGACAACTATAATAAATTCCGGAAAAGTGTCTGACAAGGATAATCGACCAAATCAGATCATTGCGGCAAATACAAATAAATATTTTCCGTTGGGCGATAAATGTAATAGAAATAACTAATTATCTTAATTACTCAACTCTGCGGGCAACATGGACATTCCGGGGGGAAGGCAGCTTTGTCCGGGGTTGGAAAAATTCCGGTGGATTCCGGAGCGGGGAGTGAAATTCCGGCTCGTGACGGCCCCAAACCAGTGGATTGTGTCCTGAATGTGGAGCACTGGAAGTACACCCATAATTTTTTTACATTTTAGTGGCGCGCCTGCCCGGAGTATGATATAATAATTATGAACCCCGAGCGAGGGAGAGGCATGGCCTACAATATTCTTATAGTGGACGACTCGGAAACGATCCGTGCGGTGATCGCAAAGACGTTACGAATCGCCGAGATACCGGTCGGAGAACTCTGGCACGCCGGAAACGGCCAGGAGGCCCTGGATATCCTGCGCAAGGAGTGGGTCGATCTGGTGTTTGCCGACATCAACATGCCGGTGATGAACGGGATCGAGATGATCGAGCAGATGGCCAAAGAGGGGCTGATCGAGTCGGTGCCAGTGGTGATAGTCTCGACCGAGGGCAGCCGCACCCGGATCGAGGAACTGACCGCCAAGGGAGTGAAAGCCTATCTGCGCAAACCGTTTACTCCCGAGGCGCTGCGGGGTATGGTGGAGCAGGTGCTGCAGGAAAAATAAAGGCAGCAGAATTTCAATGCGCGGAATTGAGGCCGGACGGGGATCGCCCCGCGCCGGCTTTTTCGTTCAGAACTCCAGGTGCAGGGCCAGGCCGTTCGCACCGGCGCAGGCGTAGAAATTCCGGTCGAACTGGTACAGGTGGGCGCTTACGTAGGAGTCGACCAGGCTGAGCACCAGCGTGGTTATGCCGTAGGCCATGTAATCACCGGCCTTGCGGTTGAGGTTTTTTATCCGCTCGTTCAGGGCCACGCGCTCGGGGTCATCCACCGGCCAGTCCGCGCCGTTGGCGCGTTCCAGAGCATGAAGCTGGTCGCGCAGGCTGTTACGGTCGTTGAACTTGCGCGCCATCATCACGGTGAAGCCGGTTTCGAGCACAGCCGCCAGGCTGCCCCGCACCGGGTGGCCGGTGTAGAACTGGCCCCAGCCGGGAATGGCCAGTGCTCTCAGCATAGCCCCGCGGGGGGATTTGTGACGGATCGGCCCGGAGATCGAGTCGGCCAGGGTCGAGTCCATGAAACCGGGCGGCAGTTGACGGAACTGGGGCAGGCTGTCCTCAATGGCAGGGGACTGCGCCCGCAGGCCGCCGCAGAATAGGAGAGCCGCAAGGACAAGCCAGCCCGCCCGGGCAAAGCTTGACTTCACGACCGGCCGCAGTATGTTTAAATCGATGGCAATCATGCTGTTCACAGGACAGGCCCTATGAGAAAACTGTTGTTGCTCTGCCTGGTTCCGCTTCTTTGCGCCGCGGCGCAGTCCGTGGCCGCGAACCGTTTGCAGACCCCCGGCGCCCGCGCCGTGCGTCCCTGGTACAGCGCCAGCGGCGGATACAACCGCAGCCCCTGGAGCGGAACGCGCGTAAACCGCTGCCCGCCGCGCAGTTCTGTCTACGGCACAGGCTCCGGCTATACTGCACCGAACTGCCGGCACAGCGACAGCGCCTGGGGCGCCGCTTGCGGGGTGCGGTTCTCCGGCTGGACTGTCCACAACACGGCCGGACAGCCGCAGGGGCGTGGTTACGGTTACACCGGGCGTTACGGTTCTGACACCAGAATCCGTTTTTTCAGCGGAAAGAATCTCTCCGCAACGCGCATGTCTGCGAACGTCAAGCCCTGACAGTCCGGCAGCACACCCTGAAGAAACAATCTAAGGCCAAGGCCTTTCCGCCACAAGACAGGAGGCCCCGTGTGAACGTCCCCCAGGCGGAACCGGTCGTGATCTCGGCCAGCCGCCGCACCGATATCCCGGCTCACTGGCTCGACTGGTTCCTCGGCTGCCTGCACCGGGGCGAGCTGACCCTGACCAACCCATACAACGGCTCCAGCCGGGTGGTTTCACTGCGGCGGGAGGACGTGCACTCGATAGTGTTCTGGTCCAAGAACTACGGCCCGCTGCTGGAGCGGCTGCATAAGCTGGAACGCTGGCCCCTGGCGTTCAATTTCAGCCTGAACAGCCCCGACCCGCTCCTGGAGCCGTCCCTGCCCCCGCTGGAGGAGCGCCTGGAGCAACTGGCCGCCCTGGTCCGTGCTTTCGGCCGGGAGGCCGTGCGCTGGCGGCACGACCCTGTCGTATTCTACGAACTGGATGGTAAGGCGCGGGATAACCTGGGTGCGTTCGAGAGCCTGCTCGACCGGGCCGCTGCCATCGGCCTGACAAGCTGCACGGTCTCGTTCATGGACCATTACCGCAAGATCGACCTGCGGCAGGCCCGGGTGCCGGGCTTGCGTTTCATCTACCCGGCGCCGGACCGCCTTCGCGAGACGGCCGCCTGGATGGCCGAGGCCGCCTCCCTCCGCGGGATTCGCGTTCTGACCTGCTGCGAGGCGGTTCTGTCCGGCTCCGGGATCGGGAACCTCGTCCCGGGCGGCTGCATCGACCATGCCCGCCTGATCGGCTTATACGGGGGCAGGCTTTCGCACCGCCCGGACAAGGGCCAGCGCCGGGACTCCGGCTGCCTCTGCCACGAGAGTGTCGATATCGGCAGCTACCGCGAGCAGCCCTGCCGCTGCGGCTGCCTCTACTGTTACGCCAACCCGCTTATCGCTTGAGACTTTATAGGAGAGGTGCACCAAGTGGAGAGAATGATAGACCTGAGGAGCGACACCCTGACCCTTCCCGGGGAGGGGATGCGCCGTGCCATGGCCTCGGCCGAGGTGGGGGATGACGTTTACGGCGAGGACCCCACGGTGAACCGTCTGCAGGAGACCGCCGCCGATATGTTCGGGCGCGAGGCGGCCCTGTTCGTGCCCAGCGGTTCGATGGGCAACTCGATCTGCCTGAACGTGCTGACCCGCCCCGGCATGGAGGTGATTTGCGACCGGCAGTCACATGTCTACAACTTCGAGATGGCCGGGATGGCCGTGCTGAGCGGCCTTTTGCCGCGCGTTATTGACGGAGAGCGGGGAGCGCCGGACGCCGCACAGGTGGAGGCGGCGATCCGCCCGCAGATTTACTACCTGGCCCAGACCGGCTGCATAAGCCTGGAGAACACGGTCAATCTGGCGGGGGGACGGGTGTTCCCGGCGGAGCGGTTCCGGGCTGTGGCCGCCCTGGCTGCCTCGCGCTCGATCCCGGTGCATCTGGACGGCGCCCGGATATTCAACGCCGCCGTGGCCCTGGGGCAGCCGGTCCGCAGTCTGACCGAGGGAGTGGAGGGCCTCACTTTCTGCCTGTCCAAGGGTCTGGGTGCGCCGGTTGGCTCGCTGGTGCTGGGCACGCGGGCCTTCGTGGACGAGGCGCGGCGGGTGCGCAAGCTCCTGGGCGGCGGGATGCGCCAGGCCGGAATACTGGCCGCTGCCGGTTTGTACGCTCTGGAGCATAATGTAGATCGTCTGGCCGAGGACCACACCCACGCCCGCCGGTTGGCCGAGGGCCTGTCCGTCATGCCGGGGCTGAGCCTGGACCTGGAGGCTGTGGAGACGAATATCATTTTCCTGCACCTGGCACCCCCAGCCCCGGATGCACCCGATCTCTGCCGCCGCCTGGCCGCCCTGGGCGTGCGTCTCAGCCCGGCCGGCGCGGACAGCCTGCGCCTGGTGACCAACCTGAACGTTTCCGCCCGGGACATCGAGCCGACCCTGGAGGTTTTCTCCAAGGCGCTCAAGGGGGCCTGAGAGGCTGTAATAAACTCAGGTACGCCATCC
>CAYLSM010000080.1:0-18024 GCA_964386505.1 uncultured Gemmatimonadales bacterium | reverse complement strand
TAATTTTTTAAAGAAGAAGTAGGGTCGCAACCTGTGGAGTCCTGTTGCTTCATTAAATTCACTCCGGGCCTCTTTTCCAAAAGAGAGCGCTTGTGCAGCTGGTTGATTCAGGTTTCCCCGCAGTGGCGAGAGAGGTGTGGATTTTTCTGGTAATTCCCAAGCCGCTTAATGCATGATCACTTGAGTCGAGTGCTTAATTCCAATCCGGAATTAAAAATATGCCCAAGCCCCGGCGCTTCTTGTCACTCGCCTTCCCGGTTGTGCTCCTTCTCATTGCCGCTCATTCCGCTCATGCCGGCGGTCCCGGCCTTGCCGTGACTGTCGACCCGGCCGTGGCCCTCTGTGACAGTTTCCTGGGTTTCGGCGCTGAGTGGGATTCCTACAGCTACCCGGCTGCACATTACACCGACAATGACTACGCCCGGGTCAACCGCCGGGTGGAGTGGATGCATCTGCCGGTGGCCCGGGTCATGATGCAGTGCGCCTACTGCTACACCGGAGGAGCAAGCTACGATTGGAGCAGCCGCGAAATGCTGGCCCTCTGCCGGGTGCTCGACGAGTGCCAGAGACTCGGGACCACCGTGATCCTGACCGACTGGGGGATCGAGCCGGAGTGGCTGAACATCCCGGGCGTGGCAAAAGTGGAAGACCCGAAGTACGCGATCATAATCGGCGCCTACCTGGATTATCTGATCAACACGAAGGGCTACACCTGTATCCGGTTCCTGGTGGTGAACAACGAGCCGAACCTGGAGGTCAAGGACTGGACTCGCTGGAATCAGGCGGTGAAGAATGTGGCCGCGGAGTTGCACAACCGTGGGCTGGACAGCCGGGTCAGGCTGATGGGGCCGGATGAATCCACCGATGAGTCCTGGCTGAACCTGGCCGCCTCCACGCTGCACGACAAGCTGGGGGCTTACGATATCCACCGCTATACGTATGACGATGTGGTGAGAGATGGCATCCTGTGCATGGCCTTTCAGGGCATCTGGGCCTCCGGCCTTGCCTCCGATCCATACGCCGCTCACAAACCCCGGGTGGTCAGCGAGGCCGGGATAACTGTCGCCGGGACAGGTTCCGGGACCAACCCGGCCAGCACGGATTACAGCTACGGGTTGATGATTGCCGACTACGCCGTGCAGGCGATTAGCGCGGGGAGCTGGTCTGTGCTGGCCTGGATGCTGGATGACAATTCGATAGATGGAT
This sequence comes from uncultured Gemmatimonadales bacterium, assembly GCA_964386505.1. Taxonomy (GTDB): domain Bacteria; phylum Gemmatimonadota; class Glassbacteria; order GWA2-58-10; family GWA2-58-10; genus JAJFUG01. The sequence continues at coordinate 16,818 of CAYLSM010000080.1, read as the reverse complement.
TCACCTGGGGCATGCTGGCAGACCGGGCCGGAGGGTTCAAGCTCAAGCCCTGGTTCTATCCCTGGTCCCTGCTTTGCCGGGTGTTCCGCCCCGGCTCGCGGATTGCAGGTGTCTCACTCGCCTCTAACAGCCAGCGGGTCCTGGCCGCGCATTACGAGTCCGCAGCCCAGCCGGACTCGGAAAGCTGGTCGTTCTGCCTGGTCAACCGGGCGGACAGTACGGTGAGCCTGAACTTGAAACTTCCCGGGACACAAAGCCTGACCCTGGCGCGTTATCTCTACAGTCCTGATTCCGCAGCCGCGGACAGCGAGGGTTTCCCGGTGCCGGTCGATACCCGTTCCTATGACCTGGGTAATGGCGCGGAAATCATCTGCCCGGCCAGAAGCGTGACAATCCTCACCTCAGCCAGCCTGAGCGGGGACATCGACCACGACGGCCGCCTGGGGCTTAAGGACGTTCTGCGTCTGATCATGGACCTGGTCTCCGGGCACAGTGATCAATCGCGGGATTTCAACGCGGACGGGAAAGCGGACATCCGGGATGCCTTAGCTCTGGCGCGTTATGTTCTTACGAACGGGCGGAGCGGCCTTTTGTAAGGGGCAGCGGATTGGAACCAGACAATGAAGGGGCCCGGCGTGCCGGGCCCCTGCGGATAATGCTTTGTCGAATTGTTCCCCTCAACCCTTACCCAACAGGTATTTCGCCACCAGGTCCACCTCGATCAGCCCCATGCAGGGTGCGCTTCCGCAGTTCGCGTGGCAGACCAGCTCGCCCGAGCAATCCACCGGGGGCAGGAACACTTTCGAATGCGGTCCCAGCGGGCCCCAGCGCCGCGGGTGGTGCGCCGGAAGCGGCGAGTAAACGCCCGCGCATCTCACCCCCAGGGCGCTGGCCAGGTGCAGCGGCCCGGTGCTGGGGGCGCAGAACGCGTTCAGACGGCTGAGCACGCCGATGAAAAAGTCCAGCGGCAGGCCTACCGCCAGGCGGACCCGCGGGCCGCAATCCCGGCTCAGGCGCTCCAGCAGATCGCGCTCCGGCTCGGCCCCGGTAAGCAGCAGGAGGATGTCGCCCCGTGTGGCCAGACCCTGCACAAGGGTGCGCCAGCAGTCCTCGGGCCAGTTGAGCGCGCTTCCTCCCATGCCGGGGTGCACCCCGATCACCGGCGCTCCGTTCGTCCCGCCGAAAAGGGCTTGCAGGTAACTTTCCGCCGAGCCTCGCGTTTCATCACTTACCACGACTGTCGGGGCGGGGAGCCGCGAGGTGTCCACGCCCAGAGGGGCCAGCAGGTCCAGGTTGTAGGCGGCCTCGTTTTTCTCGCCCCGGCTGCGGTGCTGACGCAGGGCCTGGTTGAAATACAGGAAATCGAACGGCCGCACCCAGGGGCCGATCCGGAGCGGAATCCCGGCCCGCCTCACCAGGCGCGCATTCTTCAGAGTGCGCACGAACACCACCGCGCAGTCGTAGCGCCGCCGGCTGATCTCGGCGGTCAGGCTTTTCAGGTCCGCGCTGTCGTGGGCCCCGCGGTCGGTGAGGACCGAGTTCAGGTGCGGGTTGCCGCGCACGACCGGCTCGGCGTAGGAGGAGCAGAGAAGGTCGATCCTGGCCCCGGGCAGGGTGTGGCGCAACGCGGCCACGGCCGGGGTGGTCAGGACAAGGTCGCCCAGACGGTCATTGCGGACCAGCAGGATGCGAGCGGGATTTTTCCCAGAACCTGGCATAGCTCACGCTCATGGTCATGGAGTTGAACAGTGCGGCCAACAGGCCCGGCACGCCGTCACGGAAGCCGCCCTTGAGAAAATAGCGCCGCAGGAACTTGACCGCCGGCCGGACCAGCATCTGGTTGGCCGCCCCGGCCGCGCTAAACCGTGTCCCGGCGGCCAGAAGGCGCTCGGCCTCCAGTGCGGTGTAGCGGTCGAACTTGTCGAAATAGTCGTCCAGGGTCAGGTAGCTGTAATGCAGAATGTCGCCGCGCAGAGTGCCAACGCGGCCTGTCACCTGGAGCGATTCGTGCACCGGACGGTCGCTGAACTGTCCGGCCCCGCGGCGGAAAAGACGAAGTTGCCAGTCGGGGTACTGGCCGCCGTGGCGCAGCGGACTGCCGAAATAGTGGTTCAGACGGCGCAGGCGGAAAGCGGCATAAGGGGTGGAGTCGGTCAGGGCGGCGATCTCGCGGGCCAGTTCCGGACTTAAAGCCTCATCCGCATCCAGGCTGAGCACCCAGGGGCAGCCGGCCTGGCTGATGGCGAAATTTTTCTGCGGCCCGAAGCCCTCCCAGTCCCGCTGGATGACCCGTGCACCGTGGGCCTGGCAAATCTCGACCGTACCGTCGGCACTGCACGAGTCGACCGCGATTATCTCGGCGGCGAGGCCGGTCAGCGAGTCCAGGGTTGGACCCAGAGTCCGGGCGGCGTTACGGGTTATGAGCACAACCGAAATTTCGAGCACGGCGACTGAGTCCCCTCGTGTATCTTGCGCGGACCGCTCCGGACTTGTATAACAAAGAGTAAGGTAAATAAAAATAACGTCCAGCCCCGGGAGCGCCAGACTCTCCAGCCGGACAGCCGCGCCGCCGCCCGGCCAGGCGCGGACTGCTGTAACTTAAGGACAGCGAGCACATCCGGCAATTGGTTTGACAATTCGTGAGCCGGATGTTACAATTTGCGAAAACAGGCGTGAATCTCCCGCCAGTCAAGGCTTTCCCGGCAACCGAGTTACGGCCGGGCCTCATCCCCTGTGTCGAGAGGAAGCAAGCCCAGTGCAGACTGTCCTCTTCTATCTTTTCGCTGTCCTGAGCATAATATCGGCTTTCCTGGCCATTACCCGCAAGAACCCGGTGCTGAGCGCGGTCTGGCTGGTGGTCTGCCTTTTCGGGTTGTCGGCGGTGTACGTGCTGCTGGAGGCCTTCTTCCTGGCGGCGGTGCAGGTGATTGTCTATGCCGGCGCGGTGCTGATGCTGTTCATTTTCGTGATCATGATGCTCAACCTGCGCAGCGGAATTATCGGCCCGATGCGCAACATCGGGATCAAGCTGCTCGGACTGGCCCTGAGTGTCTTTGTCCTGGGTCGTCTGTGGAAAGCGTTCAGCCAGGCCGCGGTGCTGGCCGGGACGGCCCCGCAGACGCCGGAGGGTTTCGGCGAGCCAGCCTCCCTGGGAGTGCTGCTTCTTTCCGCCTACGTTTACCCGTTCGAGCTGATCGGTGTCCTGCTGCTGGTGGCGGTTACCGGGGCCCTGGTGCTGGCCCGGAAGGAGGAGCCATGATCGGACTGGGCCATGTGCTCGTGCTCAGCCTGGCCTTGTTTGTCCTGGGCGTGGCGGGCTTTATCACCCGGCGCAACCTGATTATCATGCTGATGTCGATCGAGTTGATGCTCAACGCGGCCAATGTGGCCCTGATCGGGTTCTCGCGTTTCGGCGCCGGGCTGGACGGGCAGGTGCTGGCCCTGTTCGTTATCGCCTTGGCCGCGGCCGAGGCCGCGGTGGGCCTGGCGATCGTGGTGGCGATTTTCCGTCTCAAAAAATCTGTCAACGTGGATGAGCTGAACCAGCTCAAGTGGTGACCCGATGGAAGCTGTCCAGACATACGAGTTTCTGCGCTGGATAGTGCTGAGCCCGCTGATCGGCTCGGCGGCGGTGGCGCTTTTCGGCAGGCGTCTGCCGCGGGCGGCGAGCGGTGTGCTGGCCTGCGCCGCGGTGGGGGTTTCGTTCCTGCTGGGCCTGGCCGCGTTCGCCCGTCTGGCCGCCCTGCCCGAGGGCGCGGTGCTGAACGACAACTTTTTCCGCTGGATATCGGTCGGGGCGCTGCGGGCCGACATCGCTTTCACCTTCGACCGCCTGAGCGCGGTGATGGTGCTGGTGGTGGCGGGCGTGAGCACGGTGATCCATGTCTACTCGCTGGGCTACATGGCCCACGACAAGAGCTGGTGGCGCTATTTCAGCTACCTCAACCTGTTCGTGTTCTTCATGCTCACCCTGGTGCTGGGTGACAGCCTGCCGGTGATGTTCGTGGGCTGGGAGGGTGTGGGCCTGTGCAGTTACCTGCTGATCGGGTTCTGGTTCGAGGACCCCGAAAAGGCCAAGGCCGGGATGAAAGCTTTCGTGGTCAACCGGATCGGCGATTTCGGGTTCCTGCTGGCGATCATCCTCATTTTCTGGAGCCTGGGCACGCTGAATTTCGGCCGGATCGCGGCCCTGGCCCCGACGGCCTACGTTCCGGGAGGAGCGCTGATCACCGCGATCACCCTGCTTCTGTTCGTGGGGGCCACCGGCAAGAGCGCGCAGATTCCGCTGTATGTGTGGCTGCCGGACGCCATGGCCGGACCAACTCCGGTGAGCGCCCTGATCCACGCCGCCACCATGGTCACCGCGGGTGTGTACATGATCGTGCGGCTCAACGTGCTCTACCTCCTGGCCCCGTTCTCCATGGCCGTGGTGGCCACGGTGGGCGCGCTGACCGCGATCTACGCCGCCTCGATCGGCCTGGTGCAGAACGACATCAAGAAAGTGCTGGCCTACTCCACGATCAGCCAGCTCGGTTACATGTTCCTGGCCGTCGGGGTGGGCGCTTTCAGCGCCGGGATTTTCCACCTTACCACGCACGCCTTTTTCAAGGCCCTGCTGTTCCTGGGCTCCGGCAGCGTGATCCACGCCATGGGCGGCGAGCAGGATATCCGCAAGATGGGCGGCCTGCGCGCCAAAACCCCGGTCACCTACTGGACCTGGGTAGTCGCCACCCTGGCTATCGCCGGTGTGCCGCCCCTGGCCGGGTTTTTCTCCAAGGATGAAATCCTCTGGCAGGCGTTTTCGAGTCCCCACGGCAGCTGGTTCCTCTGGCTGATCGGGTTCGCCGCCGCCGGTATGACCGCGTTCTACATGTTCCGGCTGACATTCCTCACATTCCACGGCAAGTTCCGCGGCAGTCACGAGCAGGAGCACCACCTGCACGAGTCCCCGCGCGTGATGACCTTGCCGCTGGGCATTCTGGCCGTGCTGGCGGCTGTCGGCGGGTTTATCGGGGTGCCGTCGGCCCTGGGCGGCGGGAACCATTTCCACCACTGGCTCGCCCCGGTGATCGCCAGCGAGAACGGCACTCTGCCCGTGGCCGAGACGGCCGGGCACGCCCACAGCCTGGAATACCTGTTGATGCTGCTCTCGGTGGCCGTGGCCGCGGCCGGGATTGGACTGGCCTGGTGGCTCTATATCCGAAAGCCCGAGACTCCGGAGCGCATCTCCGGCCGCATGGCGGTGAGCTACCAGATACTTCTCAACAAGTATTATGTGGATGAGATTTACAACGTGCTGGTGGTGCAGCCGGTGAAACTGATTTCCACATACCTGCTGTGGAAACTGCTGGATGTGGCGATAATAGACGGGCTGGTGAACCTGGCCGGACGGGCCACGCGCGGGCTGGGACGCCTGGCCGCGCGACTCCAGAACGGCTACGCGCAGGTGTACGCCATTTCGTTCCTGCTGGGCGCCGCGCTGATCCTGGGCGCGCTTCTGTGGTAGGAGCCTCCGGGGACCACGGATAATGTCGTAGGGGCGAGGCCTGCCTCGCCCGCGGGGAAAAACGATTGGGCACGGCATGCCGTGCCCCTACGGAAGGCACGGATTCACGAGGAAAAAAGCGACACCCCTGCGGACCTGCGGCAAGGCGGCAATTGCCGATAAGATACCGGATAATGTTGTAGGGGAGAGGCCTGCCTCGCCCGCGCGGAAAAGCGATTGGGCACGCTGCAGCGTGACCCTACGGGCAAAGGGCCGTAAAACGGGCATTTGTAGGGGCGCACCCGAGTGTGCGCCCGGGCGGACACATGGGTCCGACCCTACGGAAGACAAACAAAAAGAGACGCGGGACGGGATGGGTTGTTTTACTCCCCTCTAAGCAAGAGGGGTGGCGGCGCAGCCGACGGGGTGTGTGCCTTTAATCCCCCTCGGTCCCCCTTTGGGAAAGGGGGAGGCAAAACCGCGCGGGACAGGCATTCGGCGTGTTTCGAGGCTCTTGTAGGGGCGAGGCCTGCCTCGCCCGCAGGGAAAAGCGATTGGGCACGGTGCACCGTGCCCCTACGGAAGGCGAAAAGAGACGCGGGGGCGGATGGGGGGTTGTTGCTCCCCTCTCCTTAGGTTGAATAGGTATAAATGAAGTAAAGAAAATTCTTTCCTATCTAAAACTAACGGTTATTTCGTTTCGAAAGGCCTTCCCTTGGACCTGGTAGAGCTGAGCCAGTCCGACATCCTGACCTGGATCGTGTTCCTGCCCCTGGCCGGAGCACTGGCCCTGTGGCCCGTCCCGGCGCGCGGCGCGCGCTTTATCCGCGCGTTCAGCCTGGGTGTGTCCCTGGCCGTGTTCGCGCTCAGCGTTCTGATGCTGACCGGGTTTGTCCCCGGCACGCCCAACATGCAGTTCGTGGTGCACCGTCCCTGGATCGAGCGCTACGGAGTGTCGTTCCACTTAGGGATAGACGGGATCAGCCTGTTCCTGGTGCTCCTGACCACATTCCTCACCCCCGTGGTCCTGCTCAGCAGCTGGAGCGCGGTCGACAAGCGGGTCAAGGCGTTCAGCGCACTTCTTCTGGTCCTCGAAACCGGCATGCTGGGCGCGTTTGTGGCCCTGGACATGTTGCTGTTCTACGTGTTCTGGGAGCTGATGCTCATCCCGATGTACCTGTTGATCGGGGTCTGGGGCCACGAGCGGCGCATCTACGCCGCGCTCAAGTTCATCCTCTACACGGCCGTGGGCAGCCTTCTGATGCTGATCGGGTTCCTCTACCTTTTCTGGCTGGGACGCGTGGAACTGGGCTACTGGACCACGGACCTCTTACAGCTCTACAGCGTGGGCGTTCCGCTCCAGGCGCAGTTCTGGCTCTTCGCCGCGTTCGCCCTGGCCTTCGCGATCAAGGTCCCGATGTTCCCGTTCCACACCTGGCTGCCGGACGCCCACGTGGAGGCCCCCACCGCGGGCAGCGTGATCCTGGCCGGGGTGCTGCTCAAGATGGGGACCTACGGGTTCATCCGGTTCGCCATGCCGCTTTTCCCGGCGGCCAGCAGCGCCGCGGCCACCCTTATCATGGTCCTGGCCGTTGTCGGCATAATCTATGGCGCGCTGGTGGCCATGGTGCAGCCGGACCTGAAAAAGCTGGTCGCCTACTCCAGCGTGAGCCACCTGGGGTTCGTTATGTTAGGCCTCTACGCCCTGACCCAGACCGGCGTGACCGGCGCGATCTACCAGATGCTGAACCACGGAATCTCCACCGGAGCGCTGTTCCTGATCGTGGGCATCCTTTACGAGCGCCGTCACACCCGCGAGATCCGGGAATTCGGCGGACTGACCGCGGCCATGCCCCGCCTGGCGTTCTTTTTCATGATTGCCACGCTGAGCAGTATCGGCCTGCCGGGCCTCAACGGTTTCGTGGGCGAGTTCCTGATCCTGGTGGGCGTTTTCGGCTCCGCCCACCCCGGCATGCTCTGGTTCGCTGCCAGCGGTGTGATACTTTCCGCCGTGTACATGCTCTGGATGTTCAAGCGGGTGATGTTCGGGCCGCTGGACAATCCGGCCAACCGGAGCGTTCCTGACCTTAACCCGCGCGAGGTGCTTGTGCTGCTCGCGCCCACTGTGCTGATGTTCTGGATGGGGCTTTTCCCGTCGTTCTTCACCGACCGGATGGAGGCCTCGGTGCAATATTTCATCCAAAGCTACAACCAGAAGCTCGAACTGAGCCGCGCCGGCGGGTCCGACCCGCTTTCCGGAGTCGTGAGTTTCGAGCCTGCGGAGAAAGCACGCTGAGATGGAATTTCTGGCCACATTGAACTGGAACGCGATCCTGCCCGGAATGGCCGTGCTGGTGACCGCCATGTTTCTGCTGGTCCTCTCCCTGGTGTTCCGCCTGCGCGGGGGCAGCTCGAAAGCGGCCTCCACGGCCGGGATGTGGGTCAGCCTGACCGGGCTGGGACTGGCCGCCTGGATGAGCGCCCTTCAGTGGGACACCCTGAGCGCCGCGTTCGGCGGGATGCTGCTGCTGGACCCGTTCAGCTCGTTCCTCAGCCTTCTGATCCTGGGCGGCGCGGTGCTCACGGTGCTGATCTCCCGGCGCGACGCCGCCGCGCTGGGCCAGGTGGCGGGCGAGTATTACGCCCTGATCGCCCTGGCCGCCCTGGGCATGTTAGTGCTGGTGAGCGCGGGCGACCTGATCGTGCTGTTCCTGGGCCTCGAGCTGATGAGCCTGGCGGTGTACGTGCTGGTGGGAGTCGACCGGGGCAGCCTGCGCAACACCGAGGGCGCGCTCAAGTATTTCCTGATCGGCTCGTTCGCCGCGGCGTTCCTTATCTACGGAATCGCCCTGCTGTACGGGGCTGTCGGGACCACCCGCTACGAGGGGATCGCCCTGGCCCTTTCAGGCGGCGCGGCCCCGCCGCTTCTCACCCTGGCCGCCCTGGGCCTCATCCTGACCGGCCTCTTTTTCAAGGTGGCGGCAGTGCCGTTCCACATGTGGGCGCCGGACGCCTACGAGGGCGCGCCCACCCCGGTGACCGCGTTCATGGCCGTGGCGGTCAAGGCCGCGGCGTTCGGCGCTCTGGTGCGCCTTCTTTCCACGGCCCTGGCTCCGCTGGCCGCGTACTGGCTGCCGGTGCTCTGGTCCGTGTCTGTCGCCACCATGACACTGGGCAACCTGGCCGCCGTGTTCCAGGGCAACCTCAAGCGCATGTTAGCCTACAGCAGCATCGCGCACGCGGGCTACCTTCTGGCCGCCCTGGCCAGCGTGGACCCATTCGCGGCGAATCCGGCGGATAACAAGGCCCTGCTCTCGATCCTGTTCTACCTGGCGGTCTATACCCTGATGAACGCGGGCGCTTTCGGCGTGCTGGTGTATCTGAACCGCCAGGGCTTCAAAGCCGAGACCCTGGAGGACATCCGGGGCACGGGCTGGCGTTACCCGCTGGCCGGTGCGGCCATGGCGGTGTTCATGTTCTCGCTGGCCGGGATACCGCCCACGGGCGGGTTCATGGCCAAGTTCTACGTGTTCAGCGCGGCGGTTGAGCGCGGGCTGATCTCCCTGGCGGTGATCGGGGTTCTGAACAGCGCGGTGAGCGTGTACTACTACCTGCGGGTCACGGTGCAGATGTACATGCGTGACAGCGAGGCCGGTGCGGAGGCTATGCCTGCCCTGGGACGGCCCCTGGCCCTGAGCCTGGCCGTGTTAGCCGCCCTGGCCGGTGTGCTGTACCTGGGGGTGAGCCCGGCAGGCCTGCTGGAGGCGGCGCGGAAAGCAGTGATGTTCCTGAATTGAGCGGCTGGATTCTGAGGTAGGGGTGAACCTTGTGTTCACCCGGTTGTTGGATTAAATCCCCCCGGACTCCATTTGCGAAAGGGGAGCCCAGCGGTTATCGCAAGTGCATCCCCCTTTATCAAAGGGGGAGGCCGGCCCCGGGCCGTGCGCGTGCTGTTTAACCGTGGGTGTGGGGAAGCGTTCGGACAAAATGTAGGGGCACGGCATGCCGTGCCCGTCTTCTTTTATGATCATTAATTCTACAAGGCAATGAAAAGTGGATACACAAAGCGAGCATGAAAAGGCTAATTTTGTTGTAAAAGCCACTATAAATAGCTTAGGGAATGATGTACCTGATATATGCTGTGAAGTTTTTCTTCCGGAGAGAATTACTAGTAAGCCTATATTTAAATTTAGGCCCACCTTGGAACAGTATAATAAGATTAACTTTCACGAAAACGGCTCCCTAAAAGCTTCAATAGTTGGTTTTGACAAAAGCATACAAGTTGACATCTATTCTCCGATTATATATTTTTGTAATCCGAGCAGGATTTTTCACGATGGTGAATTTTTAGAATGCTCCTTTATTGGCCAACCCCAGCACCTTAGAATAGTGAAACACTTGGAAAATGATATAAACAATATTAAGACCTATTTAACTTTATGGATTACACCAAATCCAATGCTCAAACCAGTAATGATACGCGAATCAGATTACAAAGGAAATGTGCGCTATAAAAGGGGTAAACGATGCAAAATAAAGATAACCAGAAACAGAAAGATAGTTTTCGATGAGTTCTTCAGAGAGAAAAAATCAGACGAAGACACATTTAGTCAGTGGTTTCATCTTGTCGGTTTAACAGTTACAGATATTCCAGCTGCGAATGTTGATGCAATTAAAGATAAACTCCTTCCTGCTGTCGATGATTTGTTGTATATTGTTTCGTTTGGTTCGCGCATACGAACGGCATGCATTGGATGGGATGCAGTAGACGGCCTGAATTTGGTCCATTATTACAGGGGTGAATTCTCATTTCCAACGGCCATAAATAAAGCAAGCATTAATCACGGTCTTGTAGAAAGAATGTTTTTTGAAGATTTTGTTGAAATATGCTATAACTCTTTTCTTGGCTATTCAGACAAAGACGCAATGCGACAAGCCATGCTTTCTTTGGTTTCTGATAGAAACAGAGTTATTGAAGAAACTTTTCTTTCTGTTTACGCAGGCTTGGAATCACTTGTTTTGGCTTATCGCAGAGAAAATGATATCATTAGTGTAATTTCCAACGAAAAAGAATGGAGAAGTATAAGAAAGGGCATTAGGAAAAACATCTTTAACACTATAAAACAAAAATTGCTGCCAGAGCAAAGATGCCAAATATATAAGAAAATAGACGAATTAAACAAGATACCATTGAGTGTTGCGTTTGAGCGATTTTGTAGTTATTACAACATCGAAATATTGGATTTATGGCCTTTGTTTAAAACAGATAAAAGCATAGGGCTTACTGATATTAGAAACAGATTAATTCACGGCGGAAACATTCCAATTGAATTATTGAGTGCTTTTGTATTGGCTAATGACAACCTCAGATATACGCTTGAAAGAAGCTTGATAAAAATATTTGGATTTCCCGTAGAAAAAACAAGATTAGATCCTTGTCATATCAGAAAGGATAATTCTTTGGAAAAAATAGAAAAAGAGCAGGAGGCAATGACGCAGTACTTTGCGCGTAATAGCGTAAGTAAAGAAGGAGGATATTTATAATCTTCTGAATTTTATTATCAATAACTTTTTCTTCGAGTCAGTCTATGGAATGCCCCTGGTGTGCCATGGAGCTGGAACCCGGCACCGAGGTCTGCCCCTACTGCAAGGAGCGCGTGGTGGTCGGCTCGCGGAAGCGGGGGAGCCTTTTCCGCCTGTTCGCTATCCTGGCCCTGATCGGCTTTACAATCCTGATTCTCGGAACCGCTGTACCGGGTCTTCTTCGCTTTCTCGGGGTTCGCTGACCAGGCTCAGGCCGCCGCCCGCACTCTCCCGCTGCGGGGCCGCGTGCGTGTGCACCCCGAACCAGCGTGTAAGCCCCGCGCCCAGCCGCGCGGTGAACGCTCCCACCACCACAGCCGACAGCTCACGCAGGGTGTCCAGACTCTCCGGCTTGCCGGGCCAGTGCTCGGCCAGAATCTCCGGCTCCAGCTCCTCCAGAATCCGGTTGATCGCAAAGGCGGCCAGAAGGATGTCATCCAGAAGGCCGAGCGGCCCCAGAAGGCCCTCGGGTAGAAGGTCCAGCGGGCTGGACAGATAGGCCGCCACCACCGCCACCTTTATACGTAGCGGCCTCGGCACCCGCGGGTCCAGCAGCACCCGTCCGGTCAGGACCAGGATATCGGGCAGAAGGAACGCCAGCCCGGTCACAGCCGGGGCCGCCGGGCCCAGATGTTTGCCGGCCCAGGCGGCGAGCCGCTCACGGACCGAATTGTAGATTCCAGCCATGTTTCCCCTCCGTGCTGCAAGCCAGAAGTGACGGCCGCTCCGTGCCGGGCGGCGCAATTCGCGGAGGAGACACTTCCGAAAGCGGCACTTTGCTTCTACGCGGCCGGAAGAATCCCCACCTGAATTTAATCCCGCACGCAGGGTCCGGCAAGCCTGTTTTGCCACGGATTGTGTGATATCGTGACTTGACACCAGCCGGTTAGGGCTTGCATATTTAACGGTGATGAAGACCTCGTTGAAAATAAGACGCATTCTTGGTGCGGTGCTGCTGTTCCATTTCGGCCTGTTCAACGCCCTGGTCCAGTACCACCACAGCGCCCACCCCTCGGAGCACGGTTGCCACCAGGTGATCTGTCTGCCGCCCGAGGGTGCACGGGTTGCGCGAAATGTGGATGACCTGGCGCCCCGCACCGAGCGGGCAGTCAGCCACAGCGCCTGCGCGATCTGCTACCTGTGTGCCACCAGCCAGCCGGTCCCGGCCGGGGAATTCCACGCGCTGACCGCGGGCGCGCTGCGTCTGGTCTCTGTTCCTCCTACCGACAGTCCCAACTGCACGGCGGCCGAAATACGCTGCGGCCGCGCGCCTCCGTTTTCCGCCTGAAATTTTGCCCAAGCGAAGTCTTTAATTGTGTGTGCTGACAATCTGGACAAATAAGTCAATAAGAATCTCGATTTGAGAGCCGAATACGTGTGACGCTATGCTGCTGTGGGCGGAGGGATGCCGCGGGCGGCGTCGCGGGCCTGAAACGCGATTCGATATGTGGGTTGGAACTCAATCGCCGCAGGGAGGCGAGATGTCTAAATATTTGTATTTGATTCTTGCAGCTTTATTTGTCATAAATGTATCCGGGCTGCGCGCCGCGTCTGTATCTGCCGCGGCGGCCGAGGCCCGGGAACTGGCCGCGGGCGGTTATGGCGAGCTGAGCGGCAAAGTCACCGACGCCGCGGGCGCGCCGCTGGCGGATGTGACTGTTTTCGTGATCGAGATCAGCCGGGGCACGCTGAGCGCTGCGGACGGCGGCTACAGCCTGCCTCGCCTTCCCGCCGGGGCCTACCGGGTCTCGTTCACCCGCACCGGCTACGCGCCCGAGGTGCGCCGGGTGGAGATCGGACCCCACACCCCGGCGCTGGAGGTCCTCCTGCGCGAAAGCGTGCTCGAACTGCCCGGCATCCAGGTGAGCGCCACGGCCACGCCGACCACCGCGCTGACCTCGCCCCAGCCCACCGGCATGCTGGACGAGTCGGACCTGCGCACCCGCCAAGCGGCCTCGCTGGGCGAGACGATCCGCGACCTGCCGGGAGTCCGGAGCTGGAACACCGGCGCAGGGATCGGCAAGCCGGTGATCCGCGGCCTGGGCTCGGACCGGGTGCTGGTGGCGGTGGACGGACAGCGGGTGGAGACCCAGCAGTGGGGGGATGAGCACAGCCCCAACGTGGACACGGATGACCTGGACCATATCGAGGTGATCCGCGGACCGGCCAGCGTGCTCTACGGCTCGGACGCCCTGGGCGGGGTGGTGAACCTGATCCCGCGTCCCCTGCCCAACGCCATCGGCATCGACCCGTTCGTACGGGGACGGGTGGTGAGCGGCTACGGCTCCAACAACGGCGCAGTGGACGGCGGGTTCACCCTGGAGGGCGCGCGCGAGGGTTTCGGTTTCCGCGGCGCCTGGCACGGCCGCAACAGCAGTGACCTTCACACCCCGCTGGGCAGGCTGTTCAACTCCGGCTTCCAGTCGGGCAGCGGCCTGGGCGCGCTGGGCTACAAGGGCGGTTGGGGCTCGATCGAAGGCCAGTTCAGCCACCGGGACGAGAAGCTCGAAATCCACGAGGACCCGGCCGAGGACCCCGAGGCCAGCCCGTTCCAGAAAATCCAGGAGGACCTGGCCCGTATCAGCTCCACGTTGCCGCTCAGCGAGCGCTCGCACTTGGAGCTGAACCTGGATGTCGAGCGCAACCGCCGCCGCGAGTTCGAGGAAGCGGGTTCGGATGAGGTGGCTCTGGGCCTTCTGTCCAAGACAGTCTCGGGCCTGGCGCACTACCATCACGCTCCGGTGGGGCCGTTCGAGGGCCTGGCCGGGTTCGCCGCCAGCCATAACAGTTTCGACAAGTTCGGCGAGGAAACCCTGATCCCGGCCAGCGATGCCAACAATTTGGGCCTGTTCGTGTTCGAGCAGGCCGAGCGTGGCCCCTGGCATTTCTCGTTCGGGGCGCGCTACGACCACCGCAGCCTCAAAGTGAGCGCGGATGAGGAACTGGGCGTGACGGCCCAGACCCGCAAATGGGATTCGTTCTCCGGCAACGCCGGACTGCTTTACCGGATAAACGAGCCGCTGGCCCTGGTGCTGAACGTGGGCCGCGGTTTCCGCGCCCCCTCCAGCTTCGACCTGTTCTCCAATGGTGTGCACGAGGGCACGGTGGCGTTCGAACGCGGCAACCCGGCGCTCAAGTCGGAGCACTCGCTCAACACCGACCTGGCCCTGCGCGCCCAGACCTCGCGCCTGCGCGCCGAGCTGAGCGCCTATGTCAACCACATCAGCGACTATATCTACTCCCGCCCGACCGGCGCTTACGATCCGGAATCGGGGTTCGAGATCTACGACGTGGTCCAGGGGGATGCCCGGCTGGTGGGATTCGAACTGAGCGCCGAGGCCCAGCCCCACCGCAACCTCAACCTGAGCGCCGCGCTCGATTATGTCCGCGGCGACAACACTTCCACCGGCAATCCACTGCCCTGGATTCCTCCGCTGCGCCTGGATGCGGCCGTGCGCTACGAGGCCGAACCGTTGGGCGCGCTGCGTGAGCCTTACCTTGAGCTGGGCCTGGAGTCGAACAGCCGTCAGGAACGCCTGGATCCCTCCGAGATCACGGTGGGCGGCTACAGCCTGACGCGGCTGGGGGCGGGCTGCAAGCTGGGGCGCGGGCCGCACGAGGTGAGTCTCGACCTGACCGTGCGCAACCTGTTCGACAAAAGCTATTCCAGTTTTCTCAGCCGCTACAAGGCCTACGCCCTCGACCCGGGACGTGCCGCGGTGCTGCGCCTGGGAATGAAATTCTGAGAGAGCGGGAAACAGCGGTTCCTGTTGAGACACATGCAAATCGAAGGGCGCGGTCACCCACGACCGCGCCCTTTTTATTGCACGTTTATTGCATCTTCTTATTCCGAATCGACCAAAACCCTGTCAATAATATTGTAAAACAACAGCTTACATTTCGCCCTGTCTGCCTCCATTCTCATTTCCGCCACCGTCTGTTGCTGAAATGAGAATACCCTCGAACGTGGGAGAACCCGATGACCGCCAAGCTGTTTGCCCGGGCTGTGCATCTGACGGCAGCCGTGCTCGCCGCCGCCGCGCTGTTTGCCGTCGCACCCCTGGCCGCGCAGGAAAAACTGGACCCCGAAACAGTGGCCGTGAGCCCGGAACGGATGAACGCTTTCCTGGTGCGCGAAGCCGAGCGGGTGAGCCGCGAGGCCTGGGAGCGGATCGACAGCAAGGAGAAGCTGGAGCGCGAACGTCCTGCCCTCAAGCGCGAGTTCATGTTCAGCCTGGGCCTCGACCCGCTGCCCGAGCGCGGCCCCCTTAATGTGACCGTGGTGCGCACGATCGACCGCCCCGAGTATACGGTGGAGGTGCTGCATTTCCAGAGCCTGCCCGGGTTCTACTGCACGGCCAATCTCTACCGGCCCAAGAAAGGCCGCCCGCCGTTCCCGGCGGTGCTCGAATGCCCCGGCCACAGCGCGGATGAGTACGGAGCCAAGGCTCTGCGCCAGGACTACGATATCCCCTGGGTGCGCGCCGGCTATGTGGTGCTGATGATCGACCCGATCCAGGTGGCCGAGGTGTTCGGCGTGCACCGCGGCACCCACGCCTGGGACCTCTACGACTGGTTCGCCCGCGGCTACACGCCCATCGGGATCGAGGTCTGGAACGCCATGCGCGGGGTGGACTACCTGCTCAGCCGCGCGGATGTGGACGGCAAGCGTCTGACGATCAACGGCGTGTCGGGCGGCGGGCACTTGAGCTGGATGGCGGGCGCCGCGGATGACCGTATCGCCGTGGTCCAGCCCGTGGCCGGCACCTCCACGATCAGCACCCACGTCTCGATGGACCTTCAGCGCATGGCCTGCGACTGCGCCTATTTTATCAACACGTTCCGCCTGGACTGGACCAGCCTGGCCGGGATAATCGCCCCGCGGCCGCTCAAGATGTACAACTCCACGGGTGACCACTACTACCCGCCCGCCGGTTACGAGGAGGTGGACCGCAAGTCCGAGGCGATCTTTGCCTGGTACGGACACCCCGAGCGCACCGGTATGTTCGTGGTTCCCGGCCCGCACGACTACTACCGTCCCGAGCGCGAGGAGGCGGTGGCGTTCAGCGAGCGCATGCTGTTCGGCCGCAAGCGCAAAATCCAGGAGACCGCGTTCGACACTATCCCGACCGAGCAACTGGCCGCCCTGGGGGGACAGCACGCGCCCAAGCCGGCCAATATCAACGACCGCATCCAGGACCTCCTGATCCCCACCGCGACGACGGGCGTCTACAGCGACCGAGCCGCCTGGGAGAGCCGCCGGACCGAGGTGCTGGGCAAGCTGGGCGAGTGGACTTTCCGCAACATGCCCAAAAGCTTCCAGTACAAAGTGGTCGCCACGGGCGACAACGGCGCGGTGGCCCTGGAGACAGAGCCGGGCATCCTGGCCGGGCTGATCTCCTATGTGCCCCAGTCGGACGGGCCAAAGCAGAACGCCGTACTCTACGTGGCCGCCCCGGGCGAGACCGAGGACATGGGCATTTGGAATTTCATGAAAGCCTATCCCTTCAAGGGCTACGCCGGCAGCCGTCACATGGTGTTCCCGCGCGGGATCGGCACCCAGGTCTGGAACGGCAACGACCGCCGCAAGTTTGAGCGGGATGCCATGCTGATCGGCCGCTCGGTGGCCGAGATGCGTATCTACGATATCCTCTGCGCCGTGGACTATCTCTGCGCGCAGGACTGGTACAGCGGCAAGGAGTTCACCCTGGTGGGCAAGGGCGAGCAGGCTGTCCTGGCCGCCTACGCCG
>CAYLSM010000079.1:0-18085 GCA_964386505.1 uncultured Gemmatimonadales bacterium | reverse complement strand
TCCCTTCTCGGCGTCGGCGATGATGTCTGCGATCCGGTGCTGCCACTCCAGACTCACCCCGCCCCAGTACGGCTCGTTGCAGACCTCGTAGAACAGGTTGTCGCAGTCTTTCAACTCGGCCACGATCTTGCGCACCACCGCCTCCTGAATTGCCAGAAGGTCGGGATGCTTCAGGGTGTAGGGCTCGGTGGCCGGACAGTCGCCCACGGAGTTGACATTGTTGGCGATATTCATCGGGTTGGCCAGCCAGAGGCTGTCGTTGTAGTTGGGGCAGAACAGGTTCAGCTCCACCACCACGCCGCGCGCCGCGGCCTGGGCCATGAAATCCTTCAGCCTGGCGAAATAGGCCTCGTCCCAGCGGTTCAGGTCGAACCGGTTCCCCCCGTCGAAATTGCCCGGCTGGTCGCTGCGCGCCCAGGGACAGATGAAGCGCCCGTTCAGCGGGGCCAGGGTGTTCTCGGTAATCCCGAACGAGGTGGGAATCTCGCGGTAGGTGCCGGCCCAGGTGCGGGTGTGATTCAGGCTGTCGGCTGCGAGGGCGTCAAGGTAGCGGTTATAATCGAAATCCAGGTTGAGCACCGCGCCGTAATGCTCACCCGAGGTGATCAGAAGTGTCGGCTTGCCGCGAAAAAGGAAACAGTGCGGGTTGTCGGGATGCAGCGCCAGGGGTGGATACGGCTTTACCTCGCTTCGCGGCGGGGCACAGGCGACCAGCAGCAGGATCAGGGTGGCCAGGATAGTTTTCATCTGCACCGTGTCTCTCCGGGTCTCAGTAATCCAGGGTCAGGATACGTCCCTCGGTGAAATCGAAGAAAGCCTCTTTCTCGGCGATCTTCACTCCGTCGATCACATCCACCTCGGTCTTGCCCGCGGCCTTGAGGCAACCCGGACAGACATACAGCGCCACGCCCTTGTCCAGCAAGGCCTTGAGCTGAGCCTGGCAGGAGGCGAACTCCCCGAAGGTGATGTCCGGGGTTTCTTTCAACACCGCCTGCACGCCGGTGATATCGAAATAGACCAGCACGTCCTTGTCCTCGCTCATCTTCCCGGCCATTGTCAAGGCCATCAGCACGCGCTGCGGGGCCTCGGAGCCGTGGGAGACATGGATGAACACCCCGTCGCGGTGCTCCTCCTGGGCGATCTGCCTGGAATTGTCCACCACGCAGCAGAAAGCGGTGATCAGGGCGAGAACCAACAGTCCCAGGATTGTTTTGGAAAATCTGCCTTTGAACATGCGGCGCCTCCCATGGTCGATTGGACTTCTTGAGAAGCTACAAGGAGTGAGCAACGCTTACAGGTGGGACAGGCTGATTATACACCATCCATACAGTGACTGCAAGAAAGACTTGGCCGGTGCGGAGAGTCCTTAACTGCCGGAACGGGCGGCCCCCCAGGCACGCGCCCGGCCGCGCAGCTCGTTCACAAAAGCCCGTTTGCGCTCTCCGTACTCGACCAGACGGTCCACGCCGGAGCGGGTTATTTCGAGCTTGAGCGCACCGTAACGCGCCGCTTCCTCAGGGTGAGCGCGCAGGTAGTCGCGCAGAAGAACGTTACGCAGCCAGTTGTCGCTGCCGGGCAGCACGAAATGCGCGTTGAAATCGCCCCCCGCTCCACGCCGGCGGAAATAGACCCGTCCCGGCACACCGGCCGCTCCCATGCATTCATAGCCCAGACCACGCATGCGCTCCAGCGTACCCGTCGTCAGATCGAGGCTTTCCACCCCCACCAGCAGGTCCACGACCGGCTTGGCGGCCAGCCCCGGCACCGCGGTGCTGCCCACATGCTCCAGGTCCAGGACCAGAGGTCCCAGAGCGCCGCTCAGGCGCTCCTTCTCCGCGAGGAAACGCTCGGGCCAGCCCGGGTCGTAATCGACCACCCGGATCGGCTCGTCGATGTCCGGTAAGCCCTGAGCCGTATTGCCAGAACGATGTTTTTCCACCCGGCTGTGACGGGCCAGGCGGTTCACCACCACCACCCCCGACAGGGCCAGCGCCCCGCCGATAAGTGAGAGCGGGTGCGGGACCTCGCCCAACCAGAACCAGGCAATGGCCAGTGCCGCCACGGGAGTGAAAAACAGGAAACTGCTCGCCCGGCTGGCGTTCATCTTACTGAATATCCAGCCGTAGCAGAAATAGGCCAGCGCCGCGGGCACCACTCCCAGGTAAACCACGGTCAGGGTGTGGCCCACCGGCGCGGTGGCGATCCGCTCGGGAAGGCCCCAGCCGAAAGGCAGAAGCAGCGCCGTGCCGGTCCAGATCGCCCAGGCCACGCATTCCAGGCTGGTGTAACGCTCGAGCAGCGGTTTCTGCACCACCAGGTAGATCGCAGAGCAGAACGCTGCCACCAGGATCACCAGCGCGCGCGGCTCCAGGCTGAGCCGACCACCCTCTCCCAGGGCGATCAGGGTGACGCCGGCGAAACTGACCAGCATGCCCAGCCAACCCACCCGGTCGATCCGCTCCCCCAGGAAAATGATCGACAGCACGGTGGTCAGGATGGGCAGAGTGTTGACCAGCAGGCTGGCCGAACCGGCCGAGACTACCTGCTCGCCCCAGTTGAGCAGAAGGTTGTAGATGCCGATGCCGAAAAGGCCGGTCAGGAAAAGGCGGGGAAAGTCGGCGGCGCTGGGCAGGCGGGCGCCGCGGACCAGAGCCAGGACCAGCATCACCACCGAGGCCACGCCGTAACGCAGCAGGGCCAGGTGTGAGGGCGAATAGCTCTGGATCGCGTCCCGGATGCCCACAAAAGCCGAGCCCCAGGTGAGCACGACAAACGCCACTGCCGCGCCCAGGACCCAGCGGGAGGTTCCGGAACCGATCTGTGCGGTTTGGTTTTCCATCCGCACAAGATAGCTGCGTCATGAGACAATGTAAATAGGAATGCGTCGAAAAGCGTTCCAGCTTTTCCGTCCCAGCCCCCGCAGGACAATCATTTGAGAGGCTGCAGCGCGTACCTGACCCAGCCCTGTCGGCTGCCGCCCGGCGGGACCACGAGCAGTCCGCTCTCGGCCTCGAACCCCCGGGCATACAGGTTGTGCGCATCGGGGGAGCAGGTAAGGTTCTCCACACAGAAAAAGGGGTTCTCCGGCTGGTCGTAGACAATCAGGTGACCGAACTCGGGCGAGGTCTGGAGCGTGAGACCAAGGCCCGCCCGGCTGAACTCGATCCTTGCCGGGGAGCCGGGTTTCATCCCGGTGAACACGTCATCCATGCGCAGTCCGGAGACCTCCACCGGCTGAGTGATGTCCCAGGAGGTTCCCTCCACAGGCAGGACTTTTCCGGTGGGCACCAGGTCCGCCAGCTCCATACGTCCAGCCACCGGGGCGCTCAAGAAAATACCGTCCCGCCCGCCGGCGTAATTCCAATAGGGATGCAGGCCGAAACCGAACGGCAGCGGGCGGCTGTCGTGGTTGTCCACGCTGAACGCCAGCTTGAGCCCGGCGGGGTCGAGGCTGTAGGTGAGGCTCAGCCGGTGGTCGAACGGGAACTTGCGGTAGAGCTCCGAGCCGGGTTTGAAATCGATCCAGGTGTTGAGCACCGCGGTCCCGTCCTTCACTACGGGCGGATCGAACTCCCAGGCGGCATCCCGCACCAGCCCGTGGATATGGGTGTCATCGCGGTTGAGGCCGAAATCGAACTGCTCGCCGTTGAAACTGAATTTCCCGCCTGGGATGCGGCAGGGAGAGGGATAGAGCACCGGTATGCCGTACCTGGAGCCGTCAAACCTGTGCAGGGTGTCCGGGCGGTAGAGCAGCTCGATCCCGTCCCAGCTCAGACTGAACATGTTCGCCCCGGCCGCGGGCGCAATCCGCGCCTCGATCACCCGCGGGCTGTCGACCCGCAGCACCGCCACCTCGAGGCCCAGTTTGGGGTTGTTCTCCACCCAGGCCCGCACCCGCCCGCCCTCGCTGTCACCGCCAGCCGCGCCGCAGGCGCACTGCACGATCAGCCCAGCGCTGCAGAACACCGCCGCCAGGCGCCCGCTCCAAGCTCCCTGCCCTCGTTTCATGCCGCTCCTCCCTTCGTGGCAAGTATCCTGTCAACATTCGACCGGATGAATTCTAACACGTCCGGGAGAGGGGCAGTCAAGAAAATAATCCGGGCCTCGCCGGGAGAGGTCAGCTGAACGGGCAGCTTCCGCCCGAGCAGCCGCCTCCGGCGCAGGGCGAGGGTCCGGAAGACGCACCACGGCCCACCTCAACGCCGAAAGCCGAAAAGATACGCTCCATGGGTTGGGAGCCGCAGCTTGGGCAGGCATGCGGCTGAGCCTCGGACCGGGTTTCCAGGAACTCCTGCACTTTGCCGCAGTCTGAGCATCTGTACTCGTAGAGAGGCATTCTGTCCGACTCCTTTCAGTCTGGATTGTTCCGCTCAAATTATATCACTGCCATACATAGCAAAAGCAATCTTCAGGCCGGACCACCGGCCAAAATTGAGTACTAACTATTACCTTCAATCCCAGGCAGTTACAGACAACACCCAAATCCGGCAGACGCCACCTTCAATCACCACCGCGTTAACCATTAGCATTTCGATTCGCAAGCTTAACAATTGTTAACCGTTTCGGCCTTCTGCGCAGTCCGCCGCTTTACCCGGCTCGCTGGAATGGCATGCTTGATGCTTCTATAAGGGTCATCTGAGTGTTGATAGAGGCAACTGTAATGATGCGCCGCCATCCGGGGCGCGTGGATCAGGCTTGCGAGGGGTTTTACCCGGTTCGGTCCACGGAAGGGAGGCCCGGTTCGATGCTTGAAAACAATCACCACTTGTCGAAAACAGACAATTCCCCCAACGGCGGTGGGGAATCACCGTCCGGAACCGGACGGGAAAATAATGCCAGGAAGGGTCACTCCTCCCGGGGGAAAACCGCCTCGGCAGCCGGAGTAGTGGCTCGGGCCGGCGCTGCCGTGTTGCCCGGAGAAGGGGCATATTGCGATCTCGTGCTCACTTTCGACCGCAGACTATGCCTGGTGCGAGCCAACCCGATCGCCCAGGCCTACCTGGGCCTCGATCTGGCCTGCCTGGGCCGGCATTGCTGCAATCTGCTCCGGCCGGGCAGCCACCCGGATGAGCCCGGGCATTGCCAGATACTTTCCAACCTGTCCCAGGGCCTGCCGGTCCAGGAGAATTTCAGAGGTCCGGACGGCCGGCAATGGAACTTCATCTTCCATCCTCTGCCAGGAAAGTCCGGCCAACTCGACGGGGTAGTGGCCGTGGGGCACGAAATAACACGAAGCTCCTCGATCTCAGATGAGCACATTCCGGAATCGGATTGCATGTCGATCATCCAGACCCTGCCGGACATCGTATACCGTCTGGATGCCGACGGCCGATTCACTTTTGTCTCGCGGGCGGTCTACCGCTACGGCTGGAACCCGCAGGAGCTTATCGGGCATCATTTTCTGGAGCTGGTCCATCCGGAGGACCGCAAGAAAGCCACCCACCGTCTGGATGAGCGCCGCACCGGAGAGCGCCGCACCCGCGCTTTCGAGATCCGCCTGCTCAACCGCAACACCGCCGCTGACATGCAGTCACAGACCGCTTTCCTGCTGGATGCCGAGGGGCTGTACCTGACCGAGATACCGGCCGAGGACACGTTTATCGGCTCGCAGGGACTGGTCCGCGAAATAGGCGCCCTCAAGAGCGCCAGCCGGCCGTCATCCAGCCAGAGGGAGTACACTTTCTCGCTGGTGAAATCATCTCCGGCCCTTTATGTGGCCATGGATTCCCAGCTCCGGGTCCTGAACATGAACCCGTCCTTGCTCGACGCCATGGGCTATACACTGGAGGAGGTTCTCGGGACCGATTATCCCGAACGGTTCATTCCGCCGGAGGAACGCGCCGCGCTGGTCGCCACCCTTGAAAAAACGATCCGCAACGAGACCGGGACCTGTATCCGCAGTACTGTCCTGACCCGGGACGGACGGAAGCGGCTGGTGGACTGGTTCAGCCGGGCTCTGTTCGCCGAGGACGGGTCTTTCGACTACATTTTCAGCTTCGGGATCGATGTCACCGAGCAGGAGCGCAACGAGGCCCTGCTCAGACGGCGCAACGAGTTCGAGTCGCTGGTGGCCTCGATAGCCACCGGGTTCATCAACATCCTGCCAGAAAAGACCGACTGGGAGATCAACCGCTCGCTCGAAAAAATCGGCCTCCTGCTCAACCTGGACTGCTGCCTGATCTACAGTTTCAGCTCGGACCTGACCGGCATGGAGCTGACGCATTCATGGCATTCCAGCCAGTACTGCAACCCTGAGGCGTTCCCTCTTCACCGGAGCCTGCCAGCCGATTCCTGGGCGGTGAGTCAACTCAACAGATTCGAAACTCTGATCGCCCTTCATCTTGAGGACCTTCCGCCTAAAGCCGCCGGGATGAAAAAACTCCTCACCGAGAACGGAGTCAGTTCAGCCGTGATCGTGCCGCTGCTGTTCGCCGGACGTCTGACCGGGATGCTCGGGTTTTTCTGCAAGCATGAAATATCGCTGCTGGACAGGGAGGATGTCGCTCTGCTCGAGACCACCGGCCACATCATCTCCAACGCTCTCCAGCACATGCAGGAGCACTATGTCCTGGGAGTGTACCGGGCCGCGGTGGAAAGTGCCGAGGATATGATCACCGTGGTGGATGAAAACTTCACCTACCGTCTGGCCAACTGGAGCTATCTGGAGTTCGTGGGGCGCGGCCGCGAGCAGGTGGTGGGGCACAGTTTGGAGGAAGTGCTGGGAGCCGCTGTTTTCAATCAGCAGATCAAGCCACTGGCCGAGCGGACCCTGGCCGGAGAGGGCCTGGGGTTCGAGTCGGTGCGGCAGCACAGCTCGCTGGGAGAAAGGATCCTGCGCGTGCATTACAGCCCGATGGAGGTGCGTGACGGCAAGCGGGCGCTGGTGGCGGTGATGAAAGACATCACGGTCAAAAAACATGCCCTGGAGGCCCTGAAACGCTCGGAATCAAAATACCGCCATCTGGTGGAGAACATGAACGACGTGTTCGTGGCTGTGGACCGGAGTGGACGTATCAGCTACGTGAGCCCCACAGTCAAGCCGCTGACCGGGTATTCGCCTGAGGACATGGTCGGACGGGAATACCTGGATTTTATATTCCCCGAGGACCGGCAAAGCGTCACCCGGAAGTTTCATGACACGCTGAATGGCGATTACAGCCCATTCGAGTACCGTATTGTCACCCATGACAAAAGGGTGCGCTGGGTGCATTCCTCCAGCCGCCGGGTGCTTGAGAACGGTAAGCCGTCCGGAATCCAGGGGGTCTTTTCCGACATCACGGAACGTAAGCTGGCCGAGCAGTCGCTGCGTGAAAGCGAGGAAAAATACCGTCTTTTAATAGAAAATTCCGGTGTCGTGGTGGTCCTGATCGACCGGAAGGGGGTTTTCCACCTGGTCAACAGCACGGCTAAGAGATATCTTGGAGAGCATGACCCGGAAAAAGAAAGGTACACGCTGTGGGACTTTTTCCCGCCGGAAATTGCGGATTCGCGGATGAAGGAAATTCGCCAGGTGATTGACAGCGGCCAGGGAGCGAATGTCGAGATAGAAGCTCCGATGGCAAACGGAGAACGCCGCTTTTTCCGCGCCAACCTTCAGCCCTGCCACTTACCGGTCCTGGACATTCCGGTCGTTCAGGTCATCGCCCACGATGTCACCGAGCTGAAAAAGCTGGAGCAGGAGCGCGCCAAAGCCGGTAAGCTCGAATCGATCGGGCTGCTGGCCGGCGGGATCGCTCACGATTACAACAACGTCCTGACCACGATCCTGGGCAACATCACCCTGGCCCGTCTCTCGCCGAACGTGGGAGAGGAACTGGGCCGGGTCCTGGCCGCGGCCGAGCAGGCCAGCATGAGGGCCAGGGACCTTACCCGCCAGTTGCTGACTTTCAGCCGCGGCGGCGCCCCGGTGCGACGGCCGTTAAACCCGTCCGAACTCTTGCGCGAGGCGGTCGCCACCAGTCTGCGCGGCACTCCTGTCCAGGGAGTGTACGAGATCGCCCCTGATCTCCTGACGGCCAGCCTGGATGAAAGCCAGATCCGTCAGGTGATAGTCAACCTTGTGCAGAACGCCGTTCAGGCTATGCCCGAGGGCGGCAAACTGACTCTGGGCGCGGCCAATATCGCCCTGGAGAAAGACAACGAATGTGCCCTGCCCTATGGCCGCTATATACAGGTTACGCTCGCTGACACCGGTGAGGGCATCCCGCCGGAAAACCTTCCCAAGATATTCGATCCCTATTTCTCCACGCGTCCCGGTGGCGTCGGGCTGGGTCTGGCGATTTGCTATTCGATCGTGAAACGCCACGGCGGCTGTATCCGGGTGGAATCAGAACCCGGACGGGGCTCCTCGTTCCACGTCATCCTGCCGGCGCTGGCGGGGTCGGAGCCGCCCCCGGCACGTAAAGCGGAGCCGCCTGCCGATAGGGCTGAACAGCGGAAAAGCGCGGCCCGGATACTGCTGCTGGATGACGAGCCGCAGGTGCGGCAGGTCATCTCGGCCATGCTCGGCCGTCTGGGACACAAGATCACCGGGACCGGGGACGGGAAAGACACGCTGAAGGAATACGAGCGGGCCATGCGCGAGGAGAAACCCTACGACCTGGTGATAATGGACCTGACCATTCCTGGAGGCATGGGGGGCAAGGAGACAATTGCCGAGCTGAAGAAACTCGACCCGAAAGTGAAAGCGGTCGTGGCCAGCGGGTACTCTCAAGACCCGATCCTGAGCGAACACGACCGCTTCGGTTTCTGCGGCGTGGTGAACAAGCCGTTCCGCATGGATGACCTGATCCGGACCATCACGCAGGTGCTGGGCCAGCAATAAGAATATCCTCGCCGCGGGTCATGACCGTCCCTGCGGCGCAGGTCAGCACGCCGCCGGATCAGTTCCCCTTGGGTGAGGCCTCCGCCTGGGCCTGGGCCTGGGCAGCCTGATGGTAGGCCTCCTGCGCCTCATCGGCGCGCCCCATGGATTCCAGGATCGCGGCTTTCATCGTGAACGCCTCGGTCACCGGGTTGACCGCCACGGCCAGACGGACATAGCGCAGGGCGTTCTCCGGGTCGTTCCGGTCTTTCCAGTAGATGTATGCCAGGCTCAGGGCCGCGGTGGATATCTGGTGCACCCCCTCGCGGATCGTTTCCTTGTAATAGGTCACGGCCTCGTCGCCGCTGCCCTTTTTAAGGAGGTCCCCAGCCAGGCGGGCGTAAAGCTTGCCCATGTCCTCACCGCCGGCGTGCAGGCTGCCCTTGAGCAGAGAAGTGGCCTCATCCAGCCGTCCCTGACGGTAGAGCAGGCTTTCCAGGGCCAGGATCACTCTCAGGTCGGCCGGGCGGTAGCTAAGGCCGCGGCGGTAGAGTTCCTCGGCCTCCTTGGCCCGTTCCCTCCCCTCGTACAGCTGCCCCAGGAACACGTAGCTTTCCATATCCACCGGGTCGAGCTGGATCGCCCGCTCGTAGGCCTCGACCGCCCGGTCGTAGAGGTTCAGGTGCATGCAGGTCCAGCCGAGATTGATCCAGAGGTAGGGATAAGTGCTGTCGGCAACCAGGCCCCGCTCCAGAACAGACCGGGCAGCGGTGTAGTTCTGGTGCTTGTTCAGGCTGGCGCCCAGAAGGTTGAGGTGGAAACTGTCCTCGGGCTTGGGTGGATCGGGCATCTCGGACACCAGGCGCTCCACGCCGCTCTCCGTTGTTTCGTTCTGAAGGGCCTCCCCGATCCGGCTGAAATCGGCATAGCGCCCGGCCCGGGCGGCATAGCCCCAGAAAACGCCAACACTGGCCAGCAGCAGCGCAGCAGCAGCCACCTGCAAGCGTCGGCGCGCGCTCAGACGGTTGCCGAACGGCGGCAGGCCCGAGCCGTACACCCCGAGCACGAGCAGCGGCACCAGGAGCATGCTCCAGGCGCCCACGATAAGGCCGTAAGCCAGGCAGGAGGCGGCGCAGAACGCCGCGGCCCAGAGCGGGCGGATAAACAGGACAATGGTGATGAACGGCACCAGGCTTATCAGCAGGTAGGGATCGCGGACCTTGCCCAGGTGCGCGGCCAGCAGGGTCAGCAGGAACCCGCCCAGGGCGATGAAGACGGCCTGGCGCACCCCGGGCAGGGCCTTGCCCCGCTCAGACTGCTCCAGCCGGGTCGAGACGGCCGGCCCGCCCACGGCCACGCCCAGGAACAGCGCGCACAGCATCAGCCAGTGCCAGAGTTCGGCCGGATTGAACGGCAGCCAGGTGGCGTCGATGTTGCTCACCTTCGTGTGCAGCAGCATGTGCAGCGGGAACAGCAGCGGCAGAAGCCAGCGCCAGCGGCTCTTGAAGCCGCCGTAGTAGAGGATCAGGAACACGCCCAGGAAATCCACCCCGGTCGAGATCCAGGCGATCACACCGGCAAACGGGACATCCGAGTAGAACGGGTTGCGCACCGGGATGGTCCAGACCCACCACTTGACCGCGGCTGCCGCGGCCTCCACCGCATAGGCCACCGCCCCCATCATCAGGGCGGACAGCCCGGCCAGGCGGAACAAGGGGACCTTCTCCCCGTCCCGGCCGCTGGTGAGCAGCCACTCCACCGTGGACCAGCTAAGGTAGAGGGCGAATATCCAGCCGATACACTCCTGCAGCGAGGCCTGCCAGACCTTGATCACCGGGCGGACCATCAGATAGGGCAGCGTGGTGCCGCCCAGAAGGTTGGTGATGATCTGGTAGATCGTGTTGCCGCGCAGAACGCCGAAAGCGAAGCAGGCGAGGAAGAAAATCAGCGTGGCGCGCCGCCCGCGGTAATGCCAGGAATGCAGCAGCAGCAGCAAGAGCAGCAGCGAGGATGGAATCATCAGCAGAAGGTGCATAATCCCGTGTCCCTGAAAATTGTAAACGCCTGGCGCAAGGCTCAGCGCGAGCCTCCGCCTCCCGGGCTAAGGCTTTCGGCCACCTGACGGCAGCGCTCGGCCTCCTCGGGACGGCCCATTTTCTCGTAGGTCAAAGCCAGGTTCAGGTAGGCGGGGATCAGGCCGGGCTGCAGGCTGATCGCCCGCTTGTAGCATTCCACGGCCTCATCCAGCTGGCCGCGGTTGGTGAGCTGCGCGCCGAGATTGAGCCAGGCCTCGGCCTTGAACGGGTCGCGACGGGCCGACTCGCTGTAGAGCGATTCCGCCGTGGCGCGGTCGCCGCGGCGAAGGGCCAGGTTACCCAGGTTGAACATCGCGTTGGCATCCTCAGGCGAGACCCGCAGGGCGCGCTGGAAATATTTCTCCGCCCGCGTGTAATCCCCGGCCCGGTAGCGGATCAGCCCCAGGTTGACCAGGGTCTGAGGGCTGGCCGGGTTGACTCTCAGGGCGCGCTCGAAAGCCCGCTCCGAGGCCGAGGCGTTGCCGGCATCCCCCTCGGCCAGGCCGAGCTGGAACCAGGCATCCGCCTGCTGCGGACGGATAGACAGAACCTCGCGGTACCAGCGGCGGGCCTCATCCAGCTTGCCAAGTCCATAATAATGATTGGCCAGCTCGAAACGTGAGATGAAATCCTCGTGGTCCGCCGCGGCCACCCGGGCCAGGGAGTCCGGGTCCGGGGCGGGAGCCTCCATGAAATGCCGGATGTACCCGTCCTGGGCGTTCATAATCAACGCCCGGCGGTAGAGTTCTCGGGCCACGGCGTGCTCCTCGAACACCCAACTGGCGAACTTGCCCCGGTAGAGGGTCTTGCGCGCCTCGAACCAGTAGTTCAGCTCGCGGCCCAGAGCAGCCAGACTGTCCGCGCCGCCGGGGGCGTTCCAAGTCAGGTACGGCCCCACCGGCTCCAGGTTGTCCACCAGCCAGTGGTAGGTGTCGAGCGGCACCACCGGGGCCATCACATGGGAGAACTCAACCAGCGGGTTGCCGTCCGTATTGAGCGGCGCGCCCGCGAGCAACTTGGCCATCCGCTCCTCCCCCATCATGAACAGCGACAGGAACGACAGCGGCTGCGACAGGCTGATCTCATCCAGGTCGCGCGCAATGGCCGGGTCCTGGAGACGGCGGCGCAGCTCCGGGAAATCCGGCTTGAACGGCTCGCGCGTGCCCAGCAGGATCAGGTTCGAGGGGTTGCAGTACCAGAGCGTGCTGTGCGGGAACACGTCTGTGAAACTCTTGAGCAGCGAGCGGAACTCGTTCAGGCTCAGGCCGTTGGTGGGCAGCCAGGCGCAGATCGTGCCGCCAGGGGCCAGGGCGCGGTCGCACAGACGGTAGAAATCGTGGGTGTAAAGGGCCGGGCTGAGCTTGGGATGGATCGCGTTGAACGAGATGATGTCGTACTTGGCCGTGGAGGTAAGGATCGTGTTCCGGCCGTCGTTGAAGATCATTTTCACCCCGGAGCTGTCCATGACACCGTGGTTCTCGGGAGCGAAATAGGGGGCGGTCAGCACCTCATCCGGGACCAGCTCCACGCAGGCCGCTTCCTCCAGGCCGTAGCGTGTGGCGGTGTAGATCGTGTTGCCCAGGCCGAAACCCACCACCAGGATATTCTTCGGGTGGGGATGGAACAGGATCGGCAGGTGAGCCAGAAGCTTGTGGATCACCATGTCCTCGAACCCGGTGTAGGCCGTGCTCTCGCCGTTGATGTTCAGCTCACGGTCGCCGCTGCGGTTGCGCAGCACCGCCACGCTGGCTGCCGCGCCCTCCTTGACGAACAGCACCTGCTTGCCCGAATCCTCCAGGTCGTGTTGCACCACCGGGACCAGACTGCCTCCAGCCAGCAGGCCGAGCACAGTCAGCACAGCCACGGCCGGCGCACCGATCAGGCCTGCCTTGCGCAGTATCCCGCTGCCCGGGGTATCCTCCAGGGCGAAAGCAGCCACGCAGAGGGCCGTATTGAGCAGGGCAACGGTCAGGATCGAGCCGGTGATCCCGGCCAGTGGCAACAGGACCAGCCCGGCGCAGAGCGAGCCGAGGATCGTGCCCAGGGTATTGGCGGCGTACAGGAGGCCCACCCCGCGTCCCGCGCCGGCTCCGGCCCGCACATATATCCGGTTGACCAGCGGGAACGAGGCCCCCATGGCCAGGGTCGGCAGGCCCAGCACCAGAAGGCAGAGGACAAAGCGGGAGAACATGGTCTCCCACCAGGAGGTGGCCCCCAGAAGGAGGTTCAGCCTCTGGTAGAGCACCGGCAGCTGGCCGATCAGTGGAATGCTGGCCAGAGCCGCCAGCGAGATCACGGCCTGCAGCAGGCCGAAAGCCAGCAAGGGTCGCTGGCTGCGGTCGGCCCAGCGCCCCACGGCCAGGCTGCCCAGGGCGATTCCGGCCAGGAAGCAGATGAGGATCATGGTGAAGGCGTGCACGGACAGGCCGACAAAATAGATCAGGGCGCGGGTCCAGAGGACTTCATAAGCCAGGGCGGTGAACCCGGCGGCCGCATACAGCCAGGGGACCCAGCGACGGATATCCTCCGGGTACTCGCGCAGCGGCTTGGCCGCCCGGGGCTGCCGTGGTCCGGCCGCAGCCGGGGAGGGCAGCGTGCCGCCCTGACGGGCCAGCAGCATGAATGCCACACCCGCGGCGGCCAGGTTCCCGGCCACGGCGGCCAGGTTGGTGGCGCTCTCGCCGTAGCTGCCGATAAGCCAGAACCCGGCAGCGAAACTCCCACACACCGCCCCCAGGGTGTTGATCCCGTAAAGCCGTCCCACGCGCAGTCCCACCTCGGCGCCGGAGCGGATCAGGAAACGGCTCATCACCGGCAGGGTCGCCCCCATCAGGGCGGTGGGCACGAGCAGGATGGCTGCGGAAAGGCAAAAACGCACGGCGAACAGGCCGAGCCCGGAGGAAAGCCCCAGATGGCTCAGGCCGACATAGGCCCCGTCCAGCACCGGCAGCAACAGGAACATCACCGCCGCTCCGGCGAGGCCGATACCGCTCTCGACCCAGGCGTAGAGGGCCAGCGGACTGCGGTGGCGTTCGGCCAGGCGGCCAAACAGCCAACTTCCCAGGGCCAGCCCGCCCATGTAGACCGCCAGCACCGTGCTCACTGCCTGGACTGTGCTGCCGAAAGCCAGTCCCAGCTTGCGCATCCAGATCAGTTCGTAGACCAGCCCGCTCATCCCGGACAGGAAAAAGCAAAGGTAAATCCAGACCGTCGCCACCGGCATGCGTCCGCCTTGCCCCTATTTGAACTCCGGTATTAAATTGAGCCGGAATAACAGCGCACTGTTTTTCCGGCTTGCAGTAAGGTCTAAAATATACACCAAGGCCGAAATCGCGCCAGAAATAACCGGCTCGACCGGGGTGGATTCATCGAACAGTCCGCTGGACCCGGAGTCCGGCTTGAAAGACGGAGTTTGTTCGACCCGGGACCCTAATTTTTTTGTTGACACTGAAAAAAAAATTTCTTATACACTTACCTGATCTGCAGGTTCCGGTCCGTCAAGTGCAGTTTCACCATTATTAACCCATTATAACACAGCGATTTACAACGTGCAATCGCGATAAATGCCTGCCAGAGGAAGTCGTACGTTTTGGGACGACTTTTTTGTGTTTTTCGGTTGAAAAGGGCAGAATCAGAGTTTTTTTCCGGTTGGCTGCGCTGAAAGAAAACGCTCCAAGGCACGGCAAGATTCGCAGCGTGCCTTCACTGCACACCCAGGCACTGGAATCGTAACTGCATCCAAGCCAACGATTCCGAGAGTTTTTACGGCGTTGCTGTAGGCGTTCTTTTTCGTACGACTACATCTTTTTATCCGAAACATTACAGGCTGCAAGCCGATTTTCGCTTATTTTCCCGCCGGATGGGAGTCGTTTCGATCCCGACGGCTAAACCTTTAGACCTGTACCTGAAAGGAGGAAATCAGTCATCCCGAGCGCTCACCGGACATTCCGGCGGAACTTATCAATCAATGTCTCGAAAGGAGGAACCGATACGGCCTTGATATCTTGTCCAAGTCAGGATTCCACAGAAATGAATCTTTCAGGGGGATCTATGTCCATTATTCGTAAAATGTTTTCCTCATCCACCATCCTGGCCTTGAGCGCAACCCTGCTTCTGGCTGCGTCGAGCGTGTTCGCTCAGCTCAACACGGCCAAGGTCGAGGGTACGGTCAGGGACAAGGAAACAGGTCAGGCCCTGGCCGGAGTCCAGGTAGTAATCGACGGCACCCGTTTGGGCAATGTGACCAATTCCGACGGGTACTACTTCATTCTGAACGTCCCGGCCGGGCGCAAGAACGTGACCTTCACGTTCACCGGCTACCAGAAAACCACGATTTCCAATACCCTGCTGCTCGCCGGCCAGACCACCACGGTGGACGCCACACTGAGCAGCACGGTGGTCGAGATGGAAGGCATCACGGTCGAGGGCGCCACCGAGACACTGGTCCCGCGCGACAACACCGTGACCAAGCAGCGTCTGACCGCCGAGAAGCTGGATGAGACCCCGGTCAACAAGCTCGAGGACCTGATGGTCCTGGAAGCCGGCGTACAGACCGGTGGTGAGGGCGGACGCGCCCGCGGCCTGCGTATCCGCGGCGGCCGTCTGGGTGAGGAAGCCATGGTGGTGGACGGTGTCACCGTGCGCAACTTCACCGCCAACCCGTTCCGCGAAGGCGCTTTCTGGATATGGAACCAGGAAGAGGGCGCCCAGGGTGAGGACACCACTCCGCTGGAATTTTCCACCAGCTCGGTCGAGGAAGTCGACATCCTGACCGGCGGGTTCCAGGCCGAGTATGGCCAGGCCCAGAGCGGTATCATCAACATCGTGACCAAAGAAGGCGGCCCGGACTATAAGGGCAGCTTCCGCTTCATCAGCGACGGGCTCAACCCCCGGACCTCTGATTACGGTTACAACCAGGTCCAGGCCAATATCGGCGGCCCGGTTCCGCTGGTCAAGGACCTGTTCTTCCAGGGTTCCGCCGAAATCCAGGGTTTTGCCGACCGCTTCCCCACGCATGCCGATGAGGGTTTCCGCGGCGTCAACCAGGATTTCGTGGACCACCTGAACACCGCGGTGAGCAACGACCCGATCCTCGGCGCCCAGAACCCGGCCTACTCGCTGGACATGCTGCGCACCGCACGCGAGAGCTTCAAGACCCGCATGATGGCCGACTATCCCGATCTGGTGGTGGATCCGGCCTACAGCATGGACCAGGGCCTGTTCTCGCCGGCCAACCCGGCCCGTCAGCCCCGCAACTGGCAGGACCGCACCACGGCCTCCGGCAAGCTGACCTATTCGCCGTTCTCCGGCCTGAAGCTGATGGGCAGCACGCAGTTCTCGCGCAGCCAGAACACCTGGCCGAGCCTGACCAGCGACGCCGGCGACGACATGTATTTCAACACCGGTTTTGTTACCAGTGACATGTGGCCGCAGCGCCGCTGGGACGCCAGCCGTGGCGACCATCTGGTCACCACGTCCGACGGTTCCGACTACTGGTGGGCCATGATCCCGATCAACACCGCGCGCCGCACCCGCACGACCAACGTGATCGCCGGCGCCAACTGGGATTTCTACAAGACCGCCACCCGTAACGCCTCGCTGCAGTTCCGCTACACGAACTTCCGGGTGCAGGACATCAACAACTCGAACATCAAGGACAACTACGAGCGCGACACGTTCCTGTCCTGGACCCCGCACGATGTCCCGTTCGAGGTCGAGACTTTCCCGAACCGGGAAGGCGCGAGAACGCCGGCTGACGCGGCTTACTACTATCCGGACGGGTACAGCGAATGGAACCGTGACGGGCAGTGGGCCACTCCGTTCGGTTACAACTCGCAAACCCAGATTTACTACATGACGTACCGCTACACCCATGAAAAGCAGGACAACTACAAGGCTGACATCGATTTCCAGATCGACCGCCACAACCGGGCCAAGTTCGGCGCCCAGGTTACCATGTTCAAGAACCAGCAGTTCACGATCAGCCCCGGCTCGTTCGGGATGATCCGGCAGCTGGACAATGAATTCAAGTACCGTCCGCGCATGTTCGCTTTCTACGCCCAGAACCGTACCGACCTCGGTGATTTCGTGTTCGACTACGGCCTGCGTTACGACAGCTTCCAGCCGCGCGACAACTGGGGCTTCCGCAGCGGCGATTACTGGGGCGAGCGTTACTATCCCGAGAACTTCCACGAGTTCTCCCCACGCTTCGATGTGGCTTTCCCGGTGACCGACAAGGCCCAGCTGCGTTTCAGCTACGGCGTGTTCACTCAGCTGCCCACCATGAGCGCCCTGTTCAGCGGCGACAATCCCGGCGGCCTGGGCTTCTCCCGTACGGATGCCTTTGAGAGCGGGATGAGCTACCTGCTGAGCGACGACGTGGTTGCGGACATGGTCGGCTTCTATCGCGATGTCGACGGCAACCTGTCGCGGGGTGATTTCTTCCGCGACTACTACGAATGGCACACCGGCCGTCATGTCCGCGGACTGACCAACGGTTACACCAACATGGACAAGGGCAACATCAAGGGCATGGATCTGTCCTTGAAGAAGCGCTTCTCCCAGAACTACTCGGTCAACGTGATGTACACTCTGCAGTTCTCGCGCACCACCGGCTCCAGCTACCTGTCCAGCACCAATGACGAGCTGCTGCCGATCGAAGGCGACCGGACCCACAAGTTCACCACGTACCTGAACTACGTCGTCCCGAAAAACGTGGTTTCCAACGAGATCGCCAACAAGCTGCTTCAGGACATAAGCGCATATTCGATCTTCACCTTCTCCAGCGGCCAGCCCTCTGGCGGAGCCGGCGACCTGAGCCGCCGTCGCGGCCGTTGGGATTACAACGTGGACCTGCGTCTGAGCAAGCCCATTTTCCTGGGCAAGACCCGGCGCCTGTCGGTCATGTGCGACCTGACCAACCTTACCAACCGCAAGCTTCCGCGGCCCTACCCCACCGGTTACTCCTACCAGGGTTACCGTTATGTCACCGGCGGCGCGGACCTGAAATGGGAAGACGCCAATTTCGACAAGAAGTGGCTGTTCCAGGCCGATTTCAACGGCGACGGCGTTCTGTCGATCGAGGAAGCGGCCAAGGGAGCTATCGCTTCTTCGGTTATGTCCAACCTGTCTAATCTGACCGGCTGGGGCATGGCCCGGCAGATCAGGCTGGGACTGGATTAAAGCTTCTGATGAGCGTCACAGGTTC
>CAYLSM010000078.1:0-18218 GCA_964386505.1 uncultured Gemmatimonadales bacterium | reverse complement strand
CCCCACTTGCTGATCTTGCCGCGAACAATCACCTATCCCTCCTCCTGTAAAATAAAGGCTCGTATATACATTGTATATACGAGCCAGCCGAAAGTCAAGAACGTGTATCAGAGTAGAGTTACTTCCCCCCGCGGTTGCCCGCCTCGAACACGGCCTTGAGGTCGGCCCCGGCGGCGGCCTCCACCGCTTTGCCCACCCCGGACAGATCGCTCGCCATCAGGCTGATCCTCTCGTTCGGCCCCACCAGGCGCAGGAATGCCGGCGCGCCGTCCGCCGGGCGGCAGCCGCGCAGAAGGGCCTCCCTTACGCCGCGGAATTCGACCGTGGGCAGCACCGGCCTATCCGGCCGCCGCTCGCTGAACCCGTCCAGGTCCAGGCCTTTCACGTCCTCCAGCACCAGGGCCGGACGGGCATCCGCCTTTTCCAGCACGAAATCCAGATTTTCCAGCCGCAGGCCCTCGGCGTGACGGACATACAGCCCCCAGGCGGGCAGCGAGTCAAACATGATCGCCTCGGGATAATCCGCCTCCAGCTCGGGGACGGGACGGGCGTAGTTCTCTTTGGTTCCGCCGCCCGGGAAAGTGAAACGCAGATTGGACAGGGTGATCCCGCTCAAGGGGTGGCCGGGCATCCCGGTGACCGAGCAGCCATAGGCCTCCACGCCCGAGGCGATGATGTTGCTCACCTCCACGTTGCGGAACGTGCCGATCCCGGGCTTGGCCATGCCCTCCTTGAACGGGCGGGCGCGGTTGCCGAAACGCAGGAACAGCGGGACCATCACGTTTTTCACCGTGATATTGGAGATAGTCACGTTCTCCAGTGTGCCGCCGTCCACTATCTCCAGCACTATCCCGCCGATCCCCTTGGGCAGGGCGTAGAAGCCCTTGCGGCCGTAGTAGCTGTCGATCACGCAGTTGGAGATGCTGATGTTTTTAAACCCGCCGTTGGACTCGGTCCCCATCTTGATCGCGTTGCAGCCGCTGCCCAGCACGCAGTTGGTCACGGTGACGTTCTCGGTGGGGGTGTCGGCCGTGCTCTTGAGGGTCAGGGCATCGTCATCGCTGTTGCCGTAGCAGTCGGAGATAGTGACGTTGCGGCAGCAGTCCACGTCGATCATGTCGTTGTTGTAGGTGCTGTGGTTATACACGTGGATGCCGCGGACAGAAAGAAACTCGCAGTTCAGATAGTGCTGCATCCAGAGCGGCGAGCTGGTGAGCGTTATCCCCTCGACCCGGATGTGCTTGCAGCTCACCATGCGGATCACGTCCGGGCGGCTGCCGTACTCGCTCCACTGGAATTTCTGCCCGTTGCCGTGGATTGTGCCGTTGCCTGTCAGGCCCAGGTGGTGCTGGCCCTCGGCGAAAATCAGGCTCTGGCTGACATAGCCGTCCGTGTAGGAACGGAAACCCGGATGGATGCGCGGGTAGTCCAGGGTGTCCGGGCTGCCCAGCAACGTGGCCCCGGCGGACAGTTCCAGAGTGACATTGCTCTTGAGTATGATCGTACCCGAAAGGTAGGTCCCGGGCGGAAAGTAGACCGTGCCGCCGCTGTCGGCATGGGCCAGGTCCACGGCTTTCTGGATCGCGGGCGTGTCTTTGCTCACGCCGTCGCCTGCCGCACCCAGTTCGCGCACGTTGTACAGGTTGACCGCCTGCGCCGCGTTAGCCGCCGCGACTGAGACAGTCAGGAAAACCGCGCTTGAAAGCATCCGGATCAGACGGCTGATTCTCATGAGTGACGGTCCTTTCCTGGAACAGATGTTGGCAAGTCGATAACGGCCGGGTTTGTTCGGGATAGGGAGAACGCTTATCGACCAAGATAAGGGGATCGCCCGGAAAATGCAGGGATTTTATCAGCCGAAACTGAGGGAAAACACAAAGGGCGCACCTGCGCGGCGCGCCCCTGCGATCGTTCCTGTGTGTTGCGGCCGGTTCAGCCCTGTGGCGCGGCCTCGGCGGTCTGCGGCTGGGGTGCAGGCTCCACGTGCGGCTCCTGCGCATACTCCTCCAGCTGCTTGTTGATCAGCTTCTCGATCTGGGTCAGCTCCTTGCCCTCGCTGGGGGTGACGAAGGTAAAAGCCTTGCCAGCCGCGCCCATCCGCCCGGTGCGGCCTACCCTGTGCACGTAGTCCTCCGGATTGGCCGGGACATCGTAGTTGATCACGTGGCTGATCCCGGTGATGTCCAGCCCGCGCGCGGCCACATCGGTGGCCACCAGGTGCTCGATTCCGCCGGTGCGGAAATCGTCCATGATCCGTTCGCGCTTGTTCTGGCTCAGGTCGCTGTGGATGCAGCGGGCCTTAAACCCAAGCTTGTCCAGACGCAGGGACAGGGCGTCGCTCATGCGCTTGGTGTTAGCGAAAATGATCGACTGGGTGGGTTTCTCCCGGTGCAGCAGGGCAACCAGCTTCTCGATTTTCTTGCTCCGATCTGTGGGGATGAAACGCTGCCAGATCGACTCCACCGAAATCTCATCTTTGCTCACGTAAATCTGGACCGGGTCGGTCATGTAGCGCTCGCTCAGCTCCTCGACCTCTTTATCCAGGGTAGCCGAAAGCAGCATGATCTGCCGTTTCTCGGGGCAGGCCTTGATGATACGGATGATGTCCTGGCGGAACCCGATGTCGAACATCCGGTCGGCCTCGTCCAGCACCAGTATCTTGAGCCCCGACAGGTCCACGTTGCCGCTGCCGATGTGGTCGAGCAGCCGTCCCGGCGTTCCGACCATGATCTGTGGTGCGGCAACTTTCAGCGCCTCCACCTCGCGGCTCACCGACGTGCCACCGTAGACGCTCATCACGCGGCCCTCCAGGGTGCGGACGAAACGCTCGGCCTCCCAGGCCACCTGACGGCACAGCTCACGGGTAGGCACCACGATCAGGGCCTGGACCGCGTTGCGCGACGGGTCGATACGCTCGAAAATGGGCATCAGGAACGCGATTGTCTTGCCGGTGCCGGTCTTGGCCTGCCCCAGGATGTCCCGTCCGCGGATGGCCTCGGGGATCATGTCGCGCTGGATGTCGGTAGGGGTGCGGAAACGGTTGGCGGCCAGGGTGAGCACCAGACGGTCGGACAGGCCGAGGGGACGGAACTCGTTGTTCAGAAACTCCTCGCTCTGCTCCGTGACCTCGAGAAGCGCCGGAAACTCGATGCGCTGGGCCGTGCCGCCCAGATCGGAACTCCTGCCGCCGCTGCGGCGGCTCCGCACGCGCTTCTTGCCGCGGGAACGCTGCGATCTGCCGGAGGAATCCTCGCCGGAGCTTTCGCTTCTGTGACGCCGGTGTTCGGAAGCCTCGGGCTGTCCACCGTCGGCCGACGCCTGCGACTGAACGTCACCCTGACCCGGCGCACCCTCCCTGGGCCCTCTGCCGCGTCCGCGGCTTCTGTGGCGCGACTGGCCGGGGGACTTGGGCTGTCCGCCCAGTGATTTGTCGTGCTCGGTTTTCTGCTGCTTGTCGGCGCTTTCGGTCTGAGCGCCCGCCGGACGTTTGCGCCGGTTACGCCCGCCGCGGCGCCGCCCGCCGCCTTCGTCCTGCCCATCGCGCCTGTCCCGCTGTCCCTCGGAGCGCCCAGGCTCACCTTTGCGGCCCTCGCGGCCGCGGTTGTTGTCCTTTTTCGCGGCGGGCTTGTCCCCGCCGGTAAACAAACTCTTGATCTTGTCCAGAAGACCCACTTAAACCACCACCTCGGTTGAAGAAATGCTGCTGAAAAACAGCATCAACAATAAGCAACCCTCCGCGCGGCGACCGGATTGAGGACGCTAGGAAGGCCTCGGCATAATGATACGACACTCAATATAATGTATTCCAGCCGTAAATCCGGCATGTTTTCTGTGTTTTGCGGCCTGTACCGCCTCTGGATTGACATATGTCGCCCGTTCGGGTAACTTTGCCTGTCCGATTACGATTGTACCGGAGAGGTGCTTGTGCAGGTACTAAAAGCCGAAAATATCCGCCACGATTTCGGGGCGCGGCCGCTGTTCGACGGCCTGGAGCTGGTGATCGAGGAGGGCGCGCGCCTGGGCCTGGTCGGGGCCAACGGCAGCGGCAAGACCACTTTGTTCCGTATCCTGGCCGGTCAGCTCCCGCCCCTTGAGGGCAGTGTAGTCTACCCGAAAAAGGTGCGGGTTGGCTATCTGGCCCAGGAGCCGGAATTTGCCCCCGGGGCCACGGTGTTCGGCGCCCTGGAGGAGGGCCTGGCCGAAATGACCGCGCTGCAGGACGAGTACCGGGAGGTGACCGCCGCGCTCCAGACCGAGACCGACCGCGCACGCCGCGCTGCCCTGAGCGCCCGTCAGCAGGCGCTTCACGATGGCCTGCATATCGGCGGCGGCTGGGACATCGCCCCGCGTATCGAGGAGATGATCACCCTGCTCGGCCTGCCCGGGCCGGAAACAGTGCTCGACTACCAGTCGGGCGGCACGCTCAAGCGGGTGGCCCTGGCCCGGGTGCTGCTTCAGCAACCCGAAATGCTGTTTCTCGACGAGCCGACCAACCATCTGGACACAGGCACCGTGGAATGGCTGGAGCGCCGTCTGGCCGAATTCCGCGGCACCCTGGTGCTGATCACCCACGACCGTTATTTCCTGGAGGCGGTGGTCAACCGGATCGCCGAAATCTCGCTCGGCAGGATCAAGCAGTACCCGGGCAGCTACTCGGCGTTCCTGGAGGCGAAAAAGAAAGAGTGGGAGCTGATCCAGCGCCTGGATGAGCGCCGCGAGAAAATACTGGCCCGCGAGATCGAGTGGCTGCGACGGGGGCCCAAGGCGCGAAGCACCAAGCAGAAAGCCCGGGTGGACCGCGCCAGGAGCATGGCGAAAGTGCGCCGCACCGAGAAAGACAAGCCGGTGGAGCTGCTGTTCGACCCGGAGAGCCGTACCGGGCGGACAATCCTTAAGGCGCACCGGGTGAGCATGTCGTTCGACAGCCGTCCGGTGGTGAACGATTTCTCCCTCGAACTTCTGGGCGGCGAGAGGATCGGCGTACTGGGGCCCAACGGCTGCGGCAAGACTACGCTGATCCGCATGCTGGTGGGGGAGTTGGAGCCGGAGAGCGGCTATGTGAAAGAGGGCCTCAACACCAGTATCGCCTATTTCGACCAGAAGCGTTCCCAGCTCGACCCGTCAGCCACGATCTGGGACTCGGTGGCGCCAGGGGGTGAGCACGTATTGGTGAGCAGCCAGCGCCTTCATAAGAAAGCTTTCCTCGAAAGTTTCCTGTTCCCGGCGCCCATCCAGCGCATGAAAGTGGGTCTGCTTTCGGGAGGGGAAAGAAACCGTCTCCTGCTGGCCCGTCTGATGCTTGCCGGGGCCAATGTCCTGGTGCTGGATGAGCCGACAAACGACCTCGACCTTCCCACCCTGGAGGTCCTGGAGCAGCAGCTTGTCTCGTTCCAGGGCTCGCTGATCGTGGTCACGCACGATCGCTGGTTCCTGGACCGGGTGGTGGAGGAGATATACGCTTTCGAGGGCGGCGGCGTGATCCGCCACTACCCGGGCAACTACAGCTATTACCTGGAGCAGAAAGCCGCCGCGCGCGAGACCGAGCGGGCGGCCCAGGAAAGGCTGCGCTCCGCCCAGCGCGCCGAGTCGCCGGCGCCGCCCAAGCGTCAGGGCCTGCATTACCTGGAGAAAAAGGAACTCGAAACTATCGAAGAGCGGATCGCCGCGGCCGAGGCTGAGTTGGCCACGGCCCGGGGGCGCCTGGAGGACCCGGCCATTGCCAGCGACCAGGCGGCCCTGGCGGAGGCGTACGCGCAGGTGCGCGCCGGCGAGCAGGCTGTGGCCGATCTTTACGGGCGTTGGGAGGAACTGGAGGCCAAGCAGACCGGGGGGCAGTGAGCCGCCGGATTCCCAGGCTTCGGGAAAAGCTGTCCGGCATTAAGGTATTATTGACATAACTGGCTAAAACGGATTATTTTAACATAGTTGCCCCCCCGCCTGGATTGCCGGCTTGGCTGCTTGAACATTCGGGACACCCCCGGTACACGTTGTGTTCCTTTTTCCCTGAGGTCGGCTATGACGCGCAAGCATGGCCTGCGGCTGTCTCTGTTTTTATTTCTGTTTTTGTCTCTGGGCCTGTATTCAACGGTCCCGGCCTGCACCATTTTCCGTCTGGCGCGGGACGGGCAGGTCTGGTTCGGATCGAACGAGGACTGGCCGGACGCCGATTTCAGCCTGTACACCGTACCCCGCGCGGATGGGCGTTTCGGGGCGCTGTATGTCGGGTTCGGCGGCGAGGCTCCCGCCTGCGGGATCAACGAGCACGGGCTGTGTTTCGACATGGCCTCGGTCGAGTTCAAGTACAAGCCCCTGGACAGCCGCAAGAGCGAGAGCGACCGTTTCATCGTGCAGAAACTGCTGGAGGAGTGCCGCTCAGTGGATGAGGCCCTGGACACCCTGAGCCGCTACAACCTCCAGCTTCTCAGCCAGACCCAGATCCTTCTGGCCGACCCGAGCGGGGCCTGCGCGGTGGTGGAGAGCGACACGATCCTGGTGAGCCGGGGCGGCCTGCAGGTTATAACCAATTTCCGTCACACCGAGCCGGGCGCCGATTCGATCCCCTGCGACCGTTACCGGGCGGTCCGCCGGGTGCTGGAGCACCGGAGCGCCTCGCTCGAAGCGATGCGCTCGGCCCTGGCCGCGGCCTCTGTGCCCGCCACGCAGTATTCCGTGGCTTTCGACCTGAAAAACGCGCAGGTGTATATCTGGCTTTACCACAACTACGCCGATTACGTGAAGCTCGACCTGCGCAGTGAGATCGCCGCCGGTCCGTATGTCAAAGACCTGACATCGGTATTCCCCTATGAGACTGTCTCCCTGGCGCGTTTCATAGCCCACAACAAGCGCCCGGAGCCCACTCCCGTGGTCCTGCCCACGGCCAGCCTGGACAGTCTCTGCGGCAGCTACGCCATCGCTCCGGGCTACAACGTGAACATTTTCCGGCGCGGCGACTCGCTTTACTGCCGGATGTTCGGCACGGCGCCCTACGCCCTGGTGCCGTCCTCCAGCCGGGATTTCTTTTTCCGTTTCATTCCGGCCCAGATACGGTTTGTCGACACGCCGGGGGGCGGGACCGATTCGCTGCGCCTGAAATACGCCATAGGCGAGATCCCGGCCGTGCGCCTGAAATAGCCGGTTCTTGGGAATTGCAATGACACTTTTTGGAATCGCGGGTGTATTTTTCAGTGAAAAGCCGGGTAACCCGGCACAGAGACACTGATAATCCGATGACGGAACCGGATTGCGGAGGGAAGTGATGAAGCGGTTTACGATTTGCGTCGCCCTGCCCCTGGCCGCGCTGCTCGCCCTGACAATCGCCGTGCCGGTGGCGCGGGCCACGGTGCTCAGGTTCGTGCCGTTCGAGGAGCAGGTGGACAGCGCCTCGGTGATCGTGGTGGCGGTGGCCGAGAGCAGCCGCCCGTACTGGAACGCCTCGCACAGCCTGATTTTCACGGATGTGGCTTTCCGGGTGGAGCAGACTGTCAAGGGTGAGCCGGGGGCCTCGCTGCGCGTGACCCTGCCGGGTGGCGTGATTGACCGGGTGGGCCAGGAGGTGGACGGCGCCCCGAGATTCGACAGCGGCGCACGCTACGTGCTGTTCCTGGAGCCCACCGGCGATGGCGGGTTCAGGGTAGTCGGGTTCAGCCAGGGCAGCTATACAGTGGCTAAAGGCGCGGACGGCAAGAGCAAGGTGGCCCCGCAGATGGCCCAGGCCGGTAACGTTCACCTGCTGGGCGCAGGCTCCGCCGCCGCCTCCGGCGCCCAGAGCCTGGAGGAGTTCCTCTCCCGTATCCGGGCGCGGCTGAACGGGATTAAAGCCCAGTCGCAGGACAAGTGAGTGCGCAGCAGTGCGCCAGAGACGCCAGATGAGAGACACCACAAACAGAACACATGGATAGTGCGAAGATGAGAGCAAAAATCGTCCGAGCCGGTCTGCTGTTATTGTTTTCCGCGATCACGGGCCTTCAGGCCTATACTTTCAGCCACACCAGCGAGGGAGTGGTCCAGCGCTGGCGCTCCAGCGACCTGAAAGTCCAGTACTACCTTAACCAGGGCGGCTATTCCAAAATCGATAAGGGCGTCCTGGCCACTATCGTGCAGGACTGTTTCAACTCCTGGCAGAACAATCCCCTCTGCGGCCTCAGTTTCAGTTACATGGGCCAGACCTCCAAGGCCGTGGTGGGCAGCGACGGGAACAACCTGGTGATTTTCGACAGCCAGACCACGGACGGGTTCCAGGTGTCGCAGAAAGCCGGCGCCTCAACTATCGGCCTGACCTGGCGCACCTACTACACCGATACGGGCGAGATCGCCGACGCCGATATAATTTTCAACGAGCAGTTCACTTTCACCGCCACCGAAAAGACCGATCTCAGCCGCAAGCTGATCAACCTGCGCGACGTGCTGACCCACGAAATCGGCCACCTGGTGGGGCTGAACCACACCTACCTGGAAACGGCCACTATGTGGCCCTATGCGGCGGATGGCCAGGCCTCGCTGGCCCCGGATGACAGCGCCGGGGCCGGGGCGCTTTACCCGACCAGTACGTTCAGCACCACCCGCGACTCAATCACCGGGACAGTGAAGGATTTCGAGGGCAATCCGCTGTTCGGCGTTTTTATCTCGGCCATTCCGAC
The DNA here is from genome assembly GCA_964386505.1 of uncultured Gemmatimonadales bacterium. Classification (GTDB taxonomy): domain Bacteria; phylum Gemmatimonadota; class Glassbacteria; order GWA2-58-10; family GWA2-58-10; genus JAJFUG01. The sequence goes on along the minus strand of CAYLSM010000078.1, from coordinate 9,582 downwards.
CGGCTCCACCGGCGAGACCGTCTCGGCGATCAGCCTGGAGGGTGGGCATTATAATATATCCGGATTGCCCAGAAGTGGCTCCTACCGTCTGCACGCCCGCTCCGTTGACCTGGCCCACCTGGACACCTATGAGGAAACCCGCGGCAGCTCGAGCGTGTTCATCCCGCAGTACTACGGTGGAGTGACTCGCCTGGAGGATGCCCAGTCCCTGTCCGCCGGCAGCCAGGGGGCGGATTTCACCATGAGCGTGGCCACTGTCCTGGCCCGCTATGACTCGCAATACGGCGGAATCACTGTCTTCAGCGCATATCCCAGCGGACAGATTTCGGACAACTGCTATTATGCGGTCCAGTTCCCGGCCTCGACACTGCCCACCGCGTTCACTGTCTACGGGATGCAGTTCTGGAACAACGATTACGATATGTTCTGGCCACGGATCATGCTCTGCGAGGATGCCTCTGGCAAGCCAAACCTGCAGAACGTGCTGCGCGAGGTGGACAATTTTCAGGGCAAGGAAACCGATTTCAGCCTGGTCGAATGGGAGAATATCACCCTGACCAACAGCAAGGATATCTGGGTGGTGTTCCAGCTTCCCAACAAGCAGTTCACCGCTGTCGGAGACGGTCCGGGGCTGGGTTTCGAGAATGTGGGCACTTTCTACAACAACTTCTATTATTCGTCGAACGGCGGGTCCTCTTTCAGCAAGCTTATCGGAGGAACGTACAAATACGACCCCCTGGTCTCGCTGACCGTGGGCCTGACAACAGCACCCATCCCGGTGGCGCAGCTCGCCTCGGCCAGTCTCGATTTCGGGGTGACCAAGATCAAGCAGACCGCGACAATCCCGCTCCTGGTCTCCAATCCCGGCACCGGCGAGCTGACTATCGGCAACTCGATCACCTCCTCCAACGCCGCGTTCAGCGCGATGATGGGCGATTACCGGGTCCAGGCCGGAGGGACGGACACGATCCTGGTGCGGTTCCTGCCCAAGGTGAGTTACGCCACCTACAACGCCCAGCTCACCCTGACCACCAACGACCCGGCGCGCTCCTCTCTCAACGTGCTGGTCAAGGGACGCGGGGCCTGGCCCAAGGCCGCGGTCAGCTCCTCGCCCATCGATTTCGGCCCGGTGGAGGCTGGACAGAGCGTAACGCGGGTCCTGAACATTAAGAGCACGGGCGATGTGACCCTTTACGCTTTCAAGTTCGCGCTTTCGGGTGGGCCGTTCTCGATGTCTGTTGCCGACACGCTGCGGATCGCGGCCGGGGACTCGGCCGGCCTGAGCCTCACTTTCTCGCCGCTGGCGGCCGTCCCGGCCAGCACCCGCCTGAGTTTCAGCGTGGATGATTCCCTGGCCAGCGCGTTCAATATCAGCCTTTCCGGCACGGGGACCGGCAGCACGGTGGTCAAAAGCTGCGATTTCACGGGCGACGGGCGCAGCGGGCTGATCGACGCCGTGGCGTTTATGCTCCTGGCCCGCACCAACCCTGATGATCCGCGCCTGGACTGGAACGGGGACGGGGTCTACAGCCTGGCGGATGTGATGGCACTGATCCAGGACATCCGGAACGAGACCTGTCCCGCGGTCTCCCTGGCCGCTGCCAGGGGCAAGGATGACCAGACTTTCCTCGCCGGCCTGAGCCGCGATGACATCGAATACCTGCGCCGGGCGCTGCAGAGTGTCAGTCTGTCCCAGTCCGAGCGGGAGGCTTTCGACGCGCTGCTCGACAAGGCGGGGGCGCCCTCCCAGCTGCCGCGCACATTCGCACTGGCCCAGAACTCGCCCAACCCGTTCAACCCGCGCACCGCTATCACGTTCAGCGTGCCGGAGAGCGCCGGGGCCGCGCCGGTCTCGCTGGTGGTGTTCGATATCCGCGGCCAGATAGTGCGAACCCTGGTGGACAGCGCCCGGGAGCCGGGTAGCCATACGGTCTACTGGGAGGGCGATGACGACTCTGGACGGAAGGTCCCCAGCGGTATATATTTATACAGGCTGCGTGCCGGTGATCAGGCTTTTACACGTAAAATGGTACTTCTCAAATGAGAGGGAGGTTTATGGCCGCTCAGTTCCACCTACTAATGTGACTAATCCGGCGGTCTCGCACGGAATACGTTCCCTGATTCGATTCCGATTTACAATTTTTATTGAAATGGAGACTGCCAGAAGATGATTACCGCTGAAAAAGAAGCCGCCACTACGTTTGGCTGGGAGCTGATCCTCGACATCAAGGGCTGTGATCCCGAGACGATCAAGAGCCGCGAGAAGCTGCTCGAATTCGTTGTCCAGCTCTGTGACCTGATCGAGATGAAGCGCTACGGCGAACCGCTGGCCGAGTTGTTCGGCCACGGCCGCAAGGAAACCCTGGGTTACACCGTGGTCCAGCTCATCGAGACCAGCTCCATCGTGATGCATGTGGGCGAGTATGCCCGCACGGTCTACCTGGACGTGTTCTCGTGCAAACCCTATGACCGCTACAAGGTGCGCGATTTCTGCCTCGAGTATTTCGGCGCCTCGGCGATCAACGAGACCTACGTGACCCGCGAATAGCGCTCGCTTCCGTGATCGTGTAATTACAAAGCCCTGCTCCGGTTGCGACGGAGCGGGGCTTTTTTTTCACACAAATGAGCGGCGAGGGCTGTTTTTCCTCTGGCCTGTGCCGCGTCTTGGTGCTATTATCCGCTTTTAGTATGCAGCCGCGCGCCTGTTCCCTGCAGGCCGGCCACCTTTTCAAGACCATCCCGCACGCAGTATCACACCACTTGTCGTGAGGCGCACGATGAGAACCCTACTGTTTTTGTCTCTGCTGCTCTGCTTCCTGGCCGTATCTTCCCTGTCCGCCGCCGCGCACACCCGGGTCCTGTCGGATTTCGAGACGGCCGCCGACACCGCGCTCTGGAAAGTCTCGAACGCCGGGTTCAGCCTGGAGGGAGGCTCCGGACGGATCGAGTTCAACCTTCCCGCCGAGGGTGCGCCGCGTTCCTCGGCGATCCTGACCCTGGACGGCCGGCTTGTGCCCCGCAACGACTGGGCCGCCTGGCAGCGGCTGGAGCTTGACCTGGTCAACGCCAGCGGCGAGAAAGTGGGGGTAGGCTGCGGTCTGCGCGACTCCACGGTGAGCTATCGCTACGACCTGTTCATCCTTAAACCGGGCGAGCGCAAGACCGCCTGCCTGGATGTGTCAGGATTCTACCGCCGGATCGAGCCGGTTTACGGCAGCCGGGGAGAGAAACGCGGCGAGCTGCCGCCCAGAATCCTGGGCCTCGTAATCTCGCAGGACCGCCCAGGCCGAGCCAACCCGCTGCGCGTGGACAACGTGCGCCTGGTGGCGGATGAGCTCGTGCTGAAAGAGGCGTCGCTCTGCCCCGACCCGCTGGCCGGAGGCATGGTCGCGGTGCGCTGCGACCTCAACCGTCTTGCTCAGGTGGAGGCGCGTATCTGGGGCCCGGACGGCGCCCTGGTGAAGCGTCATTACGAGAACACCAAGGAATTCTACTGGCTCTGGGACTGCCCCGGGGAACTGGAGACCCTGGTTCCCGGCACTTACCGTGCCGAGTTGATTGTCACCGACTGTAAGTGGGACCCGAAGAACGTGATCCGCCGCGACCTGGGTGCGTTCGAGGTGGCCCCGCCCGAGAGGCGGCCCGAGATTGCCGGCTGGCAGGCGCCCACCACTCGCAAGGTGATGCTGTTCCACAACCCCGGCCCGTCCGATGCAGTCTGGAGCCTTCCTGCCCGGGGCGCCCAGCCGCAGGGCGCGCTCAAGGTGGAGATGGCGCGCGGCGAGTACGAGGGCTGCCAGGTGGTGTTCCGGGTGCGGGACGCCGTGCGGCGGCTGAGTTTCAAGGTGGAGGACCTGCGCTCCTCACAAGGCGGCGAGGCGTTCCCGGCCGAGGGACTGGAGGTGTTGCAGGTGGGTTATGTCTACACCCGCGATCCGGTCTACTACGAGGTGGATTACATGGGCTGGTGGCCGGATGCCCTTCTGCCGGTGGAGCAGATGTTCGCCCGGCCGGGTGAGTGCATGCCGGTCTGGATCAACCTCAAGTCATCGCGCGGCATGAAGCCCGGCCTCTACCGCGGCCGTCTGGCCGTGGCGGCGGAGGGCCACCCGGTGGGGGATATCCCGCTGGAGGTGACGGTCTGCGATGCGGTCCTGCCCGAGAGCACCACTATCCGCACCGCGTTCACCACGGATGAGGGGCTGTTCGACGAGGTCCACGGGGGAGCGCGGGACGACAGCCTGGACATGAAATATCTCACCTTCGTGGCCGAGCACCGTCTGAGCCCGGACCACCTCTATCGCAACAAGCCGCCCAGGATCGAGCTGGTGGAGCATTTCGCCAAGCGCAACCAGCTCAACTCGTTCAACCTGATGTATATCGGCGGGCGGATCAACATGCGCGACCAGATCAGCACGGACGGCTACATCCAGAGCCTGGCCGCCACGCTCGATCCCTACGTGGCCGAGCTGCGCAAACGGCACCTGGTCGACAAGGCCTACCTCTACGGCTTCGATGAGATCGGCCCCGAGATGTACACCTCGATCAGCAAGGTGATGGGGTTCCTGAAGAAACGCTACCCCGAGATACCCACGGTCACCACCGGCTACGACCCGACCTACGGCTACGACAGCAAGCTGCTGGACGAGGTGGATGTCTGGGTGCCGCTCACCCCCAGCTATGACCTTGAGCGCGCCGAGGCCACCCGCAAGCGGGGCAAGGAAGTCTGGTGGTATATCTGCGTGGGGCCGCAGCAGCCGTTCGCCAACTGGTTCATCGAGTTCCCGGCCGTCCAGGCGCGCCTGCTGTGGTGGATGACCTGGCAGCAGCGCGTGCCAGGTTTCCTATACTACCTGACAAACCTTCGTCACGGCCAGAACGACCTGATGCAGCTCACCGGCTGGAACAAGACCAACTGGAACCCGGCCTCGTTCAACACGGCCAACGGGGACGGTTGCTTCATCTACAGCGGCCCGGAGGGGCCGATAAGCACTATCCGCTTCGAGAACATCCGCGACGGCATCGAGGACAGCGAACTGCTGTTCATGCTGCAGAAAAAGAGCGGACGGGAGGCCGGGGAAAAGCTCTGCGCCAGGCTGTTCAAGAGCGTAAAAGAATTCAGCACGGACACAGAACTGTTCGGCGAAGTGCGAGGCGAGCTGCTGCGCGCGGCCTCCGGGAAGTAGGCCGGACTTAGCGATCTGAGACAGGACAATCAACCCAAGCCGATGTCAGGCCGGACTCACCGGATTCAAAGCGAAAGGAACGCAGGGATGAAAGACAAGCCAGCCGATGCGAACAGGGAATCGTCAAACGTGAAAACGCCGGGAGATAACAATTCGAATGGCTCGTTCCTTCAGGCGGCCGGGCAGCATATAGGCCGCCGGCGCTGGGTGATCTGCGCGCTGATCTTTTTCGCCACCACGATCAACTATATCGACCGCCTGGTGTTCGGCCTTCTGGGCCCCGAGCTTCAGAAAATTTTCGGCTGGACAGACAAGGACTACACTGACATCGTGTTCTGGTTCGAGGTGGCCTACGCTATCGGGCTGGTGAGCGCCGGACGGTTCATCGACTGGATCGGCACGCGCCTGGGTTACGCCCTGGCGTTCCTGTTCTGGAGCGGGGCCTCGGTGCTGCACGCGGCCATGAGCACAATCACCGGTTTCAGTTTCGCCCGGTTCATGCTCGGCCTTTCGGAGGCCGGGAATTTCCCGGCCGCGATCAAGACCGTGGCCGAGTGGTTCCCCAAGAAAGAGAGGGCCCTGGCCACGGGCCTGTTCAACGCCGGGACAAACGTGGGCGCGGTGGTGGCCCCGCTGGCCGTGCCCTGGCTCTACATCAACTACGGCTGGCAGTGGGCTTTCATCGCCACCGGCGCGGTTGGTCTGATCTGGCTGGTGTTCTGGTTCACCATGTACCGCGTGCCCGAGCAGCACCCCAAGCTCAGCCCTGAAGAACTGGCCTACATCCAGAGCGACCCGCCCGACCCGGAGGTGAAAATCGCCTGGCGCAGGCTCCTTCCGCACCGTCAGACCTGGGCTTTCGTGCTCGGCAAGTTCCTGACCGATTCGGTCTGGCGCTGGTACCTCTACCTTCTGCCGCTGTTCTTCTCCCAGGATTTCAAGCTCAACATCAAGGAGTTCGGGCCGCCGTTCGTGGTGATCTACGTGATGGCCGATTTCGGCAGTATCCTGGGCGGCTGGCTGAGCAGCCATTTGATCAAGAAAGGGCATACGGTCAATTACGGCCGCAAGATCGCCCTTCTGGTCTGCGCCCTGTGCGTGGTGCCGGTGGTGTTTGTCACCCAGGTTCACAATATCTGGCTGGCCGTGCTGCTGGTCGGGCTGGCCGCCTCGGCGCACCAGGGCTGGTCGGCCAACATGTTCACCACGGCCTCGGACATGTTCCCCAAGCAGGCGGTGGGTTCGATGGTGGGGCTGGGCGGCATGGCCGGCGCGGTGGGGGCGATGCTGATCCTGAAAATCACGGGCTATGTCCTGAGCCATACCGGAAGTTTCACCGTGCTGTTCATCATCGCCGGCTCGGCCTATCTGGTGGCGCTGCTGCTGTTCCACCTGCTCGCCCCGCGGCTCGAACCGGCCAAGATCAAGATCGATTGAATGCGCGTCGCCAAGCTACATACGCTCGCCTCCCTGGTGCTGGCCGTCAGCCTCGCGGCTGCCGCGCCGGCCCGGGCGGCGGCCCCCTCGGCCTGGCCGGAGACTGTCCAGCGCGGGGCCAACCTGGGCGGGACCAATTACACCGAGGCGGATATCGCCTACCTGGCCCTGGACTGGCGCGCCAACTCTGTGCGTATCCTGGTCAATGACCTGGTATCCTCGAGCGCGCCCTATGCTGTGAGTGAGAGCAAGCGGACAGCGCTTTTCGCTCTTATCGACCTGTGCCTCAAGTACCAGCTCTACACCGTGGTGGCGTTCAGCGCCTCGTTCGACAACATGGACGATTTCTTTTCGAACAAGGACCTGAAAGCCGCTTTCGCCGCGTTCTGGAAAGAGGTGGCGGCGCGCTACGCCTCGGCCGGCTCCATTGCCTACGACCTGATGAACGAGCCGCACGACGGCCTCGCCGACACCCAGTGGTCCGCCTACGCCCAGCTTCTGACCGACTCGATCCGCACCGTGGACAAGGTGCACACGCTCGTGGTCGAGCCGCCTGGCTGGGGCTGGCCGGACGGCTTTGCGAACCTCAAGCCCACCACCGACAGCAATACGGTCTACAGTTTCCATTTCTACGGCCCGATGGACTACACCCACCAGCGTTTCGGCGGCCAGATGATGAACACCCCCGACTGGGCCTGGCTGCAGCGTCCCTACCCGGGCACGATTGTGAGTGAGGGGGGCTTGTCGGAGAAATGGGACAAGAACACCATGCGCACCTATGTCCAGAAAGCGGTCTCGTTCCGCACGCGCTACAACGTGCGTCTCTGGTGCGGCGAGTTCGGCTGCGCGCGCTGGGCTATCGGGGCCAAACAGTGGTTCACCGACTGGATCGACCTTCTGGAGGAGAAAGGGATCGACTGGTCCTACTACTCCTACCGCGAGTGGCAGCATATGGACATCGAGATGGACCCGTCCGAGCGGGTGAACCGCACCGCGCGCAGCGAGACCGAGCTGGTGACCCTTTTCCGGAGCTATTATGCCCGGAACGCGGTGCCGGCGGATTTCAACCGGGACGGTGCGCTCACCCTGGGGGACGCGGCCGCACTGGCGCGCTACCAGATGGGCCACCCCGGCAGCCTGGCCGCGGATTTCAACGGTGACGGCAAGGTGGGGCTGCTGGACGTGTTAGGCCTGCTGCTGCGGTTGAGCGGGGGGGAGTGAAGGGGATACAGCTTTTTCCGCTGCTCTACTGCCGACTGAAAAACCTTTCCTGCTGATTTCCTCACGGATATATTGATTTACCGTTTTATCCTTTCTCCGCCCTCCCGCCCCGGAGACCGCCATGCCGCAGGAAAGCAATGGCTGCAATTACGATTATCATTGGTGGTTTGGTAAGAAATGCCCCCACCCGGTGTATGCGGATGGTCTCTGCATTTTTCACCTGCCCAAGCTGAGTGCGGAGGCAAAAGCCAAGCTCGAACCCGGCTCGAAAGAGGAGAAACAGAACGATGAGTTTGAGGAGCTTTTCAGAGAAGAGTTCTATCAGGAACTGAAAAGACAGCATGCTGACCCAGGGGTGAAAGAGATTGACTTCATCGGTTTTCGCTTCCCTGATATTGACCTCAGTAGTTTAAAACTTTTTGACCTACTTGAACACCAGGAGTTACAGAAACCGGTCTATTTTAGTTTATCCTCATTCCAGAAAGTCAACTTCAATTGTGTTGATTTCTTGGATGTTGAATTTGCTTTTGCCGAAATACGTGAAGCTGACTTCAGCAATGCCTCATTTCGTTCGGCCATCTTCGCTGGAGCCCAAATCCAGTCGGCGTATTTCATCGAGACAGATTTCAAGGTTGTTAACTTTAACGGGGTTGCTGTTTCAGAAGTAATTGTTTTTCACAGCCTATTCCGAGAAAATTACTTTCATGATCGGGCAGATTTCAGTTGTATGGTATTTAGAGATAAAGGAATGGTAATATTCGAAAGAGTAGACCTGTCTAAGGCTCTGTTCTACGGCACATCACTTCTGGAAGGAGAGAACACCCGAGTAGAATTTAATGATGTCTATTGGGGCAGGAAGTCCATTCTTGGGCGTCAAGTTCTACAGGATGAGTTTGAAGAAACAACAAAAGAGTTTTTCCTTGAGCGATACCAGAGTATTTCCGACCTCTACCACCAACTGGTCAAAATTTACGAAGCCAAGCGCGAGTTCGAGACAGCCGAGGATTTCCACATCGGCGAGATGGAGATGCGGCGCAAGCGCATCTGGGCCGCGGCCAAGCCTTGGTGCAGGTGGCACCGCCGCTGGACTAATTCTTATTTCCTGTACAAAATCCTGAGCAACTACGGCACCAGCTACTGGCACGCCCTGGTAGTGCTCTGCCTCATGCTGCTGGGTTTCGGAGTGTTCTCGCTCCTGTCCGGGTTCAGTGTGGATGGCTATCCGGTGGAATATAACCTCAGCCCGCACTGGCAGATCACCTGGACCGATGTCTGGTCCGCCCTGGGCTACGCCCTCTCGGCCTTGCCGTTAAAGCACGATGCGGTCTACAAAGCTTCCGCGCCCTGGCTGGAGATAGTCAAAGGCTTGGCATCGCTGGTTCTTTCCGGCCAGCTCGCCCTGACCCTCCTGGCCGTGCGGCGTCGTTTCAAGCGCTGAGCCCGCCTTACAACCCTCTGGACTGCGGGGCCGTTTTGCTTTAGTTTATCCCCTGGCAGACACGGACTTGTAATCGCGATACCTTCCCCTTAAAACCGAGAGAAAGCACAATGATCGCCGCACAGCTTGCCGATTCCGCCCGCTACGAGAACGTTGTCCCCGGCCTGGACAAGGCCTTCGCCTGGCTGCGCTCAATCGCAGCCAACCCGCCCGAGGATGGCCGCTACGAGATCGACGGCGGCAACGTGTTCGCCCTGGTCATGCAGTACACCACCCTGCCCAGGGAACAGAAAATCTACG
>CAYLSM010000077.1:0-18350 GCA_964386505.1 uncultured Gemmatimonadales bacterium | reverse complement strand
GATAGTATCACCAGTTTATCAAGATTATATTTCGCATCGGCTTAATAAAATCTGAGATAGCTACGGATATTTGATGTGCTATCCGGTTGTGCCAGTTCTGCGGAATTTGACAGCCGTGCCGGAGTCCTGTTATTATTTTCGTTGAACCCGTGCCCCGGAGCGTTCCATGCCCAGAGCTTTTCTTGCAGTCCTGCTCCTGCTTTCCTTCTCCTGCGGCCACGGCGGGGGTGACGCCGCGCCTGCCCCAGCACCCGCGCCAGTGGTTGCACAGCCTCCCGCCCAGCCGGACACCGCCACGACTGAGCCGGTTGTACATATCGACACGGTGCGGATCGCGCCGCGGGATTTCCCGGGCCTGCCCACGCCCGTGGCCGACTGGCTGGAGGCGCGGGGCTATACGATTCCACAGGCTGAGTTCCCCTCAGAACCGAATAACGTAACACGCGGAGCGTTCACCGCACCTGGACAGGAGGATTGGGCGGTCCTGGCCTACAAACCGGATTCCCTGGTGCTGATCGTTTTTGAAGAATCCCGAGGCTATCGTCCACAGATCGTTGATTCTGATGAATACTATTATTCCCCTGAGGTTGAAAGACTTCTCATCGAATACTGTATCGGTACGGCCGACAGCGAATACATCTGGAATTGTTTCGAAGCTTTTGGCGGTCGGACACCGCCTCATGTTTTGAATCATGAGGGAATAAACTACGCATATATCGATAAGGGTTCATCCATAGCTTACTTATACGAAGGGGAGTGGGTTTGGTTGCAAGGCGGGGATTGATTTGATCCAGTGAGAAACCACCCTCACCTCACACAAAAAGCCCCGCCGGGCACCGCTCCCGACAGGGCATCTCCTTAAAACATTTCTGCTTATTCAGCCGCGCAGACCGACGGCCCGGCTGGTCTGCAAGGCCCCGTTCCGCTGGGCCACGCTCTTGGTGGGTGCGGCGGCGGCGACACGGGCCCGGCAGAGCTCCAGCGCCACTTCATACTGCTCCAGCAACTCGTGGAACACGTTCTCCCAGCCAAAGCGCATCGCCGAGTGGCGCGCCTCCCAGCCCATGTGGATACGCAGGGAGCGGCTGTCGGCCAGACGGTCCACCGCCGCGGCGAAGGCCTGGTCATCCGCGGCCACGAACCCGTCCATTCCATCGCGCACCTGCTCGCTCACCCCGGGCCCGTCGGTCACCACCACGGGCAGGGCGCTGGCCATGGCCTGACGGACGACGTTGCCGAAAGTCTCGGAGCGCGATGGGAACACGAACAGGTCGGCATCGGCGAAAGCGCGCCAGAGCGGCTCGCCGGTCAACCGTCCACTGTACTCAGCCTGGGGCAGGTTGCGTTTCATCCGGGCCAGGTAGGGGCCATCCCCCACCACGCGCAGGGCGAGCTTGGGCCGGGTGGAGAACACATTTTCCAGGAGCTGCATGTTTTTTTCGGGCGCCACCCGTCCCACGTACAGAGCCTGCACGGGTCCCTCGCGGCGCGTTCTGCGGGCCGGGTTGAACTGCGCGGTGTCAACCCCGCGCGAGAGCACGTTCACCTGTGGGGAGAACAAGCCGGCCACATGGGAGCGGGTAGCCGCCGAGGGGGCCAATATAAGGTCGGAGCGGCCGTAATAGCGGTTAAGAATGTTGCCCATCGCGCGCTCGGCGAGCTTGCCCGCGGCGGGGCCCAGGTGGCGGCCCACCCGGACCCGGGCGTAGTAGTCGAGCAGGGTGTGGTAGACCGTTACCAGGGGCACTGCCTGGCGCGCGGCCAGACGGGCTCCGAACCAGCCCAGGGGGTCGGGGGTGCCGCTGTGCACCAGGGTGTAGCTTTCCTGGGACAGGCGCGCGGCCAGGCCCGAAAAACGGAACAGCGGGTCGACCCAGAGCGTGGGGTCGATCCGCAGGTGAAGGCGCGGGCGGTGGGTGAAAAGCCGCAGGTTGCCCTCGGTTTCCACCGAGTCGCGCGGGCCGTAGGTGACCACATCCAGAGGCAGCGCGGCTCGCCGGAACTGCTCGATCAGGCTGCGGTAGGTGTACTCCACCCCGTTGGTTTCGCCCCAGCGGCCCAGGGTGTTGGTGACCAGCAGTATTCTTCCCTCCGGCAGGCTCAAGGTATTCCTCACTTGGCCTCGAACGCCGGCATGGGCGCGATCTGCCAGTTACGAAGGGAAACATCCCGCAGCACCTTGAAAGCGCTGGCGGCGTAGGCTCCGGGCACGTAGAGCAGGGCTCCGCTCAGGTAGGCCAGCGCTCCGGCGGCGTGCTTGACCGCCGGGTGGCCCACCACCCGTCCGATCCGGGTGCCGTGGCCCAGGGAGCGGAAAATCCGGTCCAGCTCCGACTCGAACACCACCGGCGGGGCATTGTGCTGCCTGTGCTGGCGCACCGAGTGGATCGCGTCCATCAGGTAGCGCGCCATCATGCCGGGCAGGTCGACCAGGCCGGCATAGCCGGGCACGATCAGGGTTTCGCCCAGACGGACGTTGCGCAGGAACTCGGCCGCGTTGGCCCCGCGGGCCAGGGTGCAGGTGGGCAGCACCTTACGCGTGTGGCTGTCCGTGGCGGCGACCAGAGGAAGCTTGCGCACGGAGGCGTAGATCAGCGTGGCCGCGTTCTCGATGAAACTGCGCTTCTCGTTCAGCTCCACGGGCAGGCGGAACGTCTCGATCAGGTGCCAGAACCCGATGGAGTTGAGGCTGTGGCCGCGCGGCACCCACCAGGGGTGGTTGGCGATCACGGTGCAGCCGCGCTCGAAAGCGGTCTCGATCAGGCCGTAGGCGTCATGACTTTGGTGGGCCAGAGCGTGCAGCTCCTCGAACGCGTCGTTGTCCGGCACGGCGTGGATGCCCAGGTGGACCGGGTGGCCCAGACGGCGGTCGTGGACCTCCATCTCCACTCCACGGATCAGCCAGGAGGGCGGGTTTTTCAGGCTGCGCCAGGCATCCTCGTTGTCGTGGTCGGTGATGGTCATATAGTCGACGCCCTCGCGCTCGGCCTTTTCGACCAGGCGCTCGGGGCGGTTTTCATCCAGTTGGGGCACATCCCGCGAGCAGGAGCTGTGAATGTGCAGCGCACCCACACGCCAGCCCTCGGCCCGCTTGGCCTCCACATCTTTCCAACGCAGTGTCCGCTTCCAGTAGGAAGCCAGTCCTGCCTCTTTCGTCTCCATTATCCCTCTCTCCGTTCAGGGGGCGTCGAAAACGGGAAAATCTCTTTTCACGCACTCGCCTGAAAGCTAATGGAGATGTTATAGCCTGTTTTGTGGGAAGTTAGAGAATTTCAATTGAAAGAGGGTTAAGCGTGGGGGGGTAATTGCCATAAAATTAAATAATTACATTTACAGAATCCGGCAGGGAGCCGCAGGGCGGCTCATTGGGGCAGGTGTTTTCTCACCTGAGCGGCCAGGGTGGCCACCTCGATGGGTTTGGTGATATAGCCGGAGCAGCCCGCCTCGATGGCCTTGTCCCGTCCGCCCTGCATGGCGTGGCTGGTCACGGCCAGCACCGGGATGCCGGCGGTGGATGGGTTGGCCTTGAGACGTCGAACGGCCTCCAGCCCGTCCAGGCCGGGGAGCTGTAGGTCCATCAGGACCAGGTCGGGCAAGTGTTCGATCGCGGCTTCCACCCCCGCCGGGCCGTCCCCGGCCTGCAGGACCTCGAACCCGCCCAGCTCCAGGACATCTGTGATCAGCTCCATGTTGAGCGCGTTGTCCTCGACCACCAGCACGCGGGGCTTCGTCATTCCTCCTCCAGGTCCAGGGAGGCGAAAGCCTTGACGCATTGCGGATCGTACCAGCCGCGCCCGGCCTCCTCGTGCAGTATCTCCAGGGATTTGGCCCGGTCGAACGCGGGCTTGTAGGGCCGCTCGGTGCGCAGGGCGTCGTAGACATCCACGATGGTGAGTATGCGGGCGGTGAGCGGAATCTGCTCCCCTTTGAGGCCGTCCGGATACCCGCTGCCGTCGAAACGCTCGTGGTGGTGGCGTATTATTGGCAACACCAGCTTGAGCGAGCGCAGCGGCGAGCAGATGTTGAATCCGATATCCGGGTGTTTGCGCATGATTTTCCATTCCTCGTCATCCAGCTTGCCTTTTTTGAGCAGGATGGCGTCCGGGATGCCGATCTTGCCCACATCGTGCAGGATTCCGCCCAGGCGCAGGGCGTGCACCTGCTCGTCCGGCAGGCCCAGGCTTTCGCCCAGCTTGGCGCTGTACTCGCTCAGCCGTCCGCAGTGCCCCTCGGTGTAGGGATCCTTGGCCTCCACTCCCAGGGCCAGGCTGGCGATCACGCTTTCGGCGCGCTCCAGCTCATCGGTGAACAGCTTGACCCGCAGCAGCGAGCGCACCCGGGCCTGGAGTTCCTGACGGTCGTAGGGCTTGTTCAGGAAATCGTCCACCCCCACCTCGATTCCGCGGATACGGTCGGCTTTCTCGCTCAGGGCGGTCACCATCACTATGGGCACGAGGACGGTCTCCTCGTCGCTTTTCAGCCGCCGGCAGACCTCGAACCCGTCCATGCCCGGCATCATCACGTCCAGCAGGATAAGGTCGGGGTTTTCGGCGCGCACTTTTTCCAGGGCGGACAGTCCGTCATAGGCCGTGATCACATCGTAGCCCACTGCCAGAAGGTCGGCCTCCAGGAGTTCCACGTTCAGCGGCTGATCGTCCACCACCAGTATCTTGCCACTCATTTTCTCGTTGGGACGTTTCATCAGGCTTCCCTTTCCGCGGACAGGTCCACAGTTTTCGCCTCCGCCGCAGCGGGGGCCCCCTCCACCGGCAACACGAAATGGAACGCAGTGCCCCGGCCCGGCTCGCTCTCGAACCAGATCCTCCCCCCTTGCAGCTCCACCAGACGGCGGGTCAGGGCCAGACCCAGGCCGGTGCCCTCCTGCTTGCGGGCGTAGGAGCTGTCCACCTGGCGGAACTCGGCCCAGACCAGATCGTGGTGCTCCGGGGCGATGCCGATCCCGGTGTCGGTCACGTGCACCAACAGGTAGGCCGCAGACGGAAGGCCGCGCGTGGCCTCCAGCTCCTCCGGGCTGTCGAGCTGCCCGGCTCTCAGGCTCACCTTTCCGCCCTCCGGGGTGAACTTGACCGCGTTGGAGAGCAGGTTGTAGAGAATCTGGCGGAAACGGGTCTGGTCGGCCAGGACCACCGCGGGGCGCAGTGGTATCTCGAACTCGATCCGGATGTTTTTCTTGGCCGCGTAGCCGCGGATCATCGATTCGGCCGCGGCCAGGGCGTCCGCCAGGGAGAAACGCTCGGGGTTAAGGTCCAGCACACCGGCCTCCACCTTGGAAAGGTCGAGGATGCCGTTGATCAGGGTGAGAAGGTGGCGGCCGCTGGTGAGTACGTTGTTGACGTAGCGCAGGTACTTTTCGCTCAGCTCGCCGAAACTCTGGGTGCTCATCAGCTCGCTGAACCCGATAATGGCGTTGAGCGGGGTGCGCAGCTCGTGGCTCATGTTGGCCAGGAACTCGCTCTTGGCGCGGTTGGCGTTCTCGACCTGTTTGGCGTAGGCCAGGATCTGGCGCTCCCACTCGCGGCGTTCCATTTCCGCGCGCAGGATTCGACGCAGGATGCCCAGCACCTCCAGGTGCTGCGGGGTGAAAGCCCCCGCGCGCCGGCTGAGCAGGCAGAGCGAGCCGAACCGCCCGCTGCTCAGGTTGATCTCGGCTCGCACGCCGGAGCGGAAAGCGCCCGTGGCGCCGCCGTCACCCGGCTCCAGGCTGAACAGGGTTATCTCACGCTCGGGCTCGTTCTGGAGCAGGGCGGCGGTGGCCGGGCAGATGGAGTCGGCCGCGGCGGAGTCCTGGCCCGCGGCGGCAAGAAGGCGCCGGCCCTCGGGGGTCTGACGGGACAGGACCGCGCAGTCGGCTCCCAGGAGCTGGCAGGCCTTGCCGGTGAGGCCCTGGAACAGCCCCTCCTCGTCATCGAAACTGGCCAGGGACAGCTCGCTCAGCTCGCGCAGACGGTAGTTGCGTTCCTCGAGGGCCAGGTTCGCGCCCTCCAGCTCATGTGTGCGCTCCTCGACCTTGCGCTCCAGGTTGCGGCGGTGGCTTTCCAGCTCTTCCAGATATTCGCGCAGGTGGTCGGCCATGGCGTTGAACGAGCGGGCCAACTCGCCGATCTCATCCCGGCTGGAGTGGATGAAACTGACATCCAGGTCGCCGCCGGCCACGCGGGCGCTCAGCTCGGCCAGATGCGAGATGGGGCGGGTGATGCCACGGGCCAGAAGAAGGCTGAGCAGCACGGCCACCAGCATCGCCCCCAGGCCGACCAGGGTAAGCCAGCCCTGCAGGTTGCGTTGGTAAGCCCGCTCACGGTCGATGGAGCGCTGGACAACGTAGCTCACCCCGGCCGTGGGCAGCTCGACCAGGGCGCAACGGTAACGCTCTCCGTCCAGACGGATATCGAAAGCCCGCTCGCCGTGCAGCCCATGGAAGACCTCATCCCGCCCGTTTGAGAGCTCGGCGCTCTCCTCGGCGGGGTTTTCCCGGGCCGGCTCACGCAACTCCTCGTTCAGGCGGGTCTGGGCCGGCGGGTCGAGCGAGGAGGCCACCACCCTTCCCTCCAGCAGGAACGTGATGTCCGTGCCGGTCAGGCCTTTCAGGCCGCGGGCGAACTGATCATCGATCCGGAAACCCAGGCGCAGCGCCCCGCACACCTCGCGCATGCCCGAGACAAGGGGTATGGTCACGGCGATGAACAGACGTCCGTTGACCGCGATCAGGCCGCTGCTGGTGCCGCCCTCCAGGGCCCGTGCGAACATGCTGTCGGCCGAGACATCCTCTCCCCAGTGCTCCGGGTCGTTGACCTGGGCCAGCACCCTGCCGTCCGCTCCCACCACGGTTATCATCTCGCTGCCCAGCTGCTGGCCGATCGACTGGGCGGCATCCAGAACGGTGGGCGGATCGGCGGTGCTGACCGCGGCCACCAGGCGCGGGGCGCGCGAGGCCACCTGGCCCAGACTGGTGAGCCAGTAGACATTGTTGGCCTGCTGCTGCTCGAGCAGCAGACGGGCCTCGTTGAAACGCAACTGGATCACCGAACTGGTGTTCCGTCCCACCAGCAGGTTGACCGTGAACAGCACCACCGCCATCAGCGCCACGATCAGAACTGCGAAATAGGCGGCTATCCTGTACCTGAGTCTGAGGAACAAGCTGTCTCTTCCTCCCGGTTACATCTTGGCGTGTTCAGAAACTGAAATCCGCTTCGGCTCCCTCGGCGGCGCTAACCGTGACAGTCTGGGGACGGCCCTCCTGGTTGGGAGCCCAGGCCCGCACCCGGTAGCGTCCCGCCGGCAGCTCCAGGCGGTAGTCCGAATCAGGGGAGATGACAGTGAAATATGGACTGTCCAGCACCAGAATCCAGGCGTGCATGGTCTCGTGGATCTCGCAGAACACCTCCACCACCCCGGTCTCGTCGAAAGTGACATCCTTCGACTTGCCCCCGGCGTAGCGGCCCAGGTCGAAACGCTTGGTCCGCGAGTAGGAGAAAACGTTGTGGTAAAGAGGGTCGAGGTTGGGAAAGCCCACGGTGGTCCCTTTCTGCACGGCCAGGACCACGGGGATGAATTTTTTGTCTTTCTGCATCATGGTGGGCTTGGCCGCCGGCTGATGGAACGCGGCCGGGGTGTCCAGCGGCTCTGCCCAGACCACGACCGTTGAATCCTGGCTCTCCATGGCGCTCGCGGCCGGCGCGCTGTCATCCTTTTTCGGAGCGGCGGGCAGGAACACGCCGCGCGAGTAGCCGCCGCCCTCGGTTTTCTTTCCGGCCGCAGGTCCAGTGACCCGGCCGTGCAGTGTTGCCGCGTCGAGCGGCGCGCTCAGAACCAGGGCGGCCGTCACTAACATCAGGGCTGTCTTCATCCCGCTCCCTTTCCTCCTCAGAAATTCAGGACCAACTGCGTGCACAGCAGGTCCACGTCGTCCTCGTCCTCCAGGCTGTTGTGCTGCCAGACCGCCTTGACCATCGCCCCGCGGGTGATATGGTAGCCGAGTCCGGACTCGACCGAGCGCACGTTGTAGCCCCAGTCGAAAGAGCGGCCCGCCGAGTCGGTCAGGCGGCTGTAGGACAGGCGGTCGTAGCGCACGGCGGCGTAGAGGCCGGCCACGATGGTCTGCTTGAGCTCCAGGTAGCCGCTGGTGACCGCCAGGTTTTTATCGAGGTTGGGGTTTTCCCAGACATTGTGCACAATCTCGGACTGGAACTCGGTGTGTCCCGCGCTGAACGAGAAATCGGCGGCCACGGCTTTCTGACTGACCGAGCGCAGCGCCACCCCATCCGGCACGCCGGTGGCATCCTTGCCCAGGTAGCTGCCATGCTCCACGGAGAAACCGAACTTGAGCGCGGGTACTGGATGGAACCCCAGACGCAGGATCACCTGGGCCCCGTCGTTCATGTAGGAGGACGGGCTGGACATGGCGGCCTTGGTCACTGCCAGGTGGTACTCGAACTTGCCGCCCGCGGCGAAGCCCAGAGCCTCCACCCCGTTGTCCCAGCAGGCGTCATACACAATGGGCAGACCGTAGACATCCTGTTCCTTCTGGGCCAGCACGGCATCCGCGTTCAGCGACAGGGCGCCGTTGGAGACCGGGGTGCGGTAGTGGTACATCAGCGGCAGGCCGACCAGGGGGTTGCGGTCGGCGTAGGTGCGCGGGGCCCAGACCCCGAACGGCGAGGGGATCATCCCCAGTTTCAGGATCAACTGGTCTGAATTGGGGGTGACCTTGGCCACGGCGTAGGCGCCGTTGACCCGGGGCTTGGTGTCGGAGCCGGTCAGGCCCTTGCCCTGGTCCCAGAGGAATTCCAGGAACACTCCCAGGCGGGGGTTGATCCAGCTTTCGGCGAACAGGGTCACCCGGATGGGGTTGAACGGGTCATCCCCCCGGAACATGGTGTTGAATTTGGAGTCCCGGTCCAGGCCGGTGTAGCCGATCGTGGTCAGGGACGATATTTTAATCTCGGCCCGCAGCGGGGCCTGTACCAGCAGGACGGCCAGGATCAGGGCCAGTCCGGTAGTTTTCGGCATCTGGGGGCATCTCCGCAGTAAGGTTGCCGGGAACTGTTGCCGGCTGGAATTTGTCAGTCCAAACCGGAACAGTATTGAAGTTGCACTTTTAATTGTACGTTACGGCTGGCTCTCAAGGCAACAAAGACAGGACTTTTTGTTCATTTTTCATGTTGTAATTGTCGTGATTGTGGCATCCTTTTTGAATAACATCTATGTCGCGGCTTGTAGGAGGAGTTGTCAGGGGGGGCGGTGGTCCGGGACAGCGGGGGCCAATTCAGGTGGAACCTGTGCTTTAAAAGACTGTAATAATAATGAATACACGTCACGGTCTTCTGGTTTTGCCAGAAAGTCTGATTGCAGCTCCGGATTAAAAAGTGTGTCTATCCGGAGTACAGTTGAAACCCGGCAGGTAACAGAACAAGGTCCCGCCCAACAGTCGTCCCGGCGCAGAGTCCCGCGCCGGCAGCCCGGGTTCCGGGTCAGGAGTCCGACATCCATGCCGATTGCCGCCTTTTTCGCTGCCGCAATAGTATACTCGCTGTTTCTCACCCGTCTGGTAATGTCACTGGCCGAGAAGTCGGGCCTGGTTTCCAAGCCCAAGCCAGAGGTGGAGAAGCATTTCCGTCCCGTGGCCCTGGGCGGCGGCGTGGCCCTGCTGTTGCTGCTGTTGCCCGTGTCGGCCTGGCTGGCCCAGCGGGGCCTGTTGCCCTGGCGCTATTTCTGGGCCATTCTGCCGGTGGGTGCGCTGGGCATGGCGGATGACATTTTCGAGCTGGGTGTAGTGCCCAAGCTGGTGCTGGAGTTCGTATCGCTGGTGCCGTACCTCTGGCTCATCCCACTCGGCCCGGCCGGCTGCGTGGCGGCCCTTCTCTGGCTGGTGTTCGTGCAGAATGCCTGGAATTACATCGATATCCTGGACGGGCTGGCCGGCTGGTGCGCAGCGGTGGCCCTGGCTTACTGCGCGGGGATCCTGCTGCTGGCGGGTGGCTCTTCCGGAGCGGCGGCCCTGGCTGCGGCGGCTGCGGGCGCCTGCCTCGGGTTCCTGTTCTGGAACAGCTACCCGGCGCGGATCTACCTGGGGGACACGGGCAGCCTGACCCTGGGCGTACTGTATGGCGTGCTGGTTCTGGAGGCTTTTGTCGCGGGCGGCGGCCCCGGTCTGGCCTGGCCGCTGGTTGTCGCGGGAGCGATACCCCTGTTCGAGATCACTTTCCTGTTTGTCGAGCGCACCCGTCGCGGGGTGCCGTTCTACCGCGGCGGCCCGGACCATTATTCCCTGCGGATGCAGCATGCCGGCTGGAGCGTGCCGGTGATCATCACCCGCACCAGAATGGTGGGCGCCGGACTGGGTGCTCTGGCCGCAGGGTCGGCGCTGCTGCGCGGGAAGCCCTGGGCGGCGGCTCTTTCGGCGGCGCTTCTGCTGGTCGCGGCAGCCGTGGCCTGGACATATTTCAGACATTTGCCGGTGCCGGGCGAAACCCCGCCGCGGACTGAGGAGGCCCTGGACGATGAATGATCAACCCCGCCGTGGGCAGCGCCCCGGCCCGATCCTGCCGCGCGTTTCTTTCCGGCCGGCCTGGAGTCTGCCGTCCGAACTCGCCCTGCACAACTGGCTGTTCGGGAGCACGCCGCAGGATAGCCTCGATACAGCCCGTTGGGGCTGGACCGCTCAGGAGCTTAGACGCTGGTCTGGAGCAAACGGCCCGGCGTTCACGGTTCCAGCCGCCTTAAGACCCGAGCGGACCTGGAACGGCGGCCCGTTCAGCCTCTTTCTGTCAGCCGACACTACCGCTCCCCGCAAGCCTGATTCAAGACAGCGGGTCCGGTCCGGCCGTCCGGAGCAATCGACCGGCCGGACCGTCCGGCGGCCGGTTCCAAAGGCAATCCCGCTTGGACAGGACAAATCCAGGACTCCCGCGCCGGACTCTTCACAGCGCTGCGTCCGCTGCCTGATGCCGGGCGGACTGCCGGACAGCCGTTTCGACAGCCAGGGGGTCTGCTCCTGGTGCCGTGAGGATTTCCCGTTCTACCAGCCGCGCGGCGACAGCGCCCTGGAGGCGTCGCTGCATCCGTTCCGGGGCCGGGGACGGCAGGCGGACTGCCTGGTGGGGGTGAGCGGAGGCAAGGACAGTTGTTACGCCCTTATGCGCCTGGTGCGCGTTCACGGCATGCGGGCCGAGGCTTTCACCTATGTCCATGACGGGCTGACCGGCGAGGCGCTGCAGAACGCCCGGCGGGTCTGCGAGAGCCTGGGGGTGCGGCACCACCTGCTCAGCCTGCCCGGCCGGACCCACCTGGAGTGCTTCAACACCTTCTTCCGCGCCTGGCTGGACCGCCCGGCCATCGTGACCGCCGCGATGAGCTGCGCGGCCTGCAAACACCTTCATTGCCTGGGCACCGACCTCGCCGCCCGACGGGATATACCGCTCGTGGTCTGGGCGGACAGCCCGATGGAATACGCGCCGTTCCTGTCCATAGCAGTCAAGCCCGACCGCCGCGGCGACTCCAGGCGCGGCAGCCTGGCCTCGGGTGCGCTGCGGCTGGCTGCGGCCACCGCCGGTTCACCCGGCCTGGTCAGGGGACTGTGGCGTCATTTCTCCCTCTGCCTGCAGGGTTGCCTGGCTTTCCACCCCACCTCGCCCTGGCTCCGGTTGCGCTGGCCCTCAGTACAGCGGCTGTCGTTTTTCGCCTATCACGACTGGGAGCCGGCAGCCATGCGCGCCGCGCTGATCGACGGGACCGGCTGGCGCCGTCCCGGGGGGCCCGATGACTGGCACTCCGACTGCCTGTTCAACGTGCTCAAGGAATACATGTTCCAGAGCATGCTGGGGGCCTCGTACATGGATGCCTGCCTTAGCAACCAGATCCGCCGCGGCTTTATCGAGCGCGAGGCGGCCCTCCAGGCCCTGAAAGCGAGCAAGCGGCACCTGCGGGACCAGGTGGGGCCGGCCCTGGAGCGCCTGGGACTGGAGAAACTGGCCCCCCGCCTCGACCTGTCCTGTTTCGACCTCCTGTCCAGCCCGGTCTGACCGGCCAATTTCAGCGCAGAAAAAAAGCGGAGAGCGCACCCGGCGCCCTCCGCTTGTATGCTTCTGTCTTCCACCGCCGGTCTCCGGCGCTCAGCGCCCGCTATCCTTGTTGAACCGGGCGTAGCGCATGATCGAGCGCTCCTGAAGGCTCAGGATCACCTTGCGCAGGCGGATGGAGAGCGGGGTGACTTCCACCAGCTCGTCCTCACGGATGAAATGCAGCGCCCGCTCCAGGGTGAGCGGGATCACCGGGGCCAGGATCACCGCGTCATCCTTGCCCGCGGCGCGCATGTTGCTCAGCTTCTTTTCCTTGGTCGCGTTGACATTGATATCGTCCTCGCGGTTGTGCTCGCCGATCACCATGCCCTCATAGACCTGGATATCCGGGCCGATAAAGAGGGTTCCCCGCGGTTCCAGGTTGTACAGGGCGTAGGGAGTGGCGCGCCCGGTGCGGTCGCAGACAATGGAGCCGGTGAAACGGCTGTGGAAATCGCCCCGGTGTTCCTCGTAGCCGGCGAAATAGGAGTTCATGATCCCGGTGCCGCGGGTGTCGGTCAGGAACTCGTCCCGGTAGCCGATCAGCGAACGCGAGGGGATGGAGAACTCGATCCGCACCCGCCCCGAGCCGTGGTTGACCATGTTGGTCATGCGGCCCTTGCGCGAGGATAGTTTCTCGGTGACCACGCCCATGAACGACTCTTCGCAGTCGATGAACAAGTGCTCGATCGGCTCGAGGTCTTTACCGCCCTCGTGCTTGAGGATCACCTCGGGACGGCCGACCGAGAGTTCGAAACCCTCTCGGCGCATGGTCTCGATCAGGATCGCGAGCTGAAACTCACCGCGGCCTTTGACCACGAACGCGTCCCGCTCCTCCGACTCATCCACCCGGATGGCCACGTTCTTCAAGGTCTCCTTGAACAGCCGCTCGCGGATTTTGTTCGACTGCACCAGCTTGCCCTCACGGCCGCTGAACGGCGAGTTGTTGATCGCGAAGCGCATGGAGACCGTGGGCTCCTCGACCGTGATGCGCTTGAGGGCCACGGGCTGTTCGCGGGTGGCGATGGTGTCGCCGATGCGCACGTCCTCAATCCCGGCCAGCACCACGATATCGCCAGGATCGGCCGATTCCACCTGCCCCAGGCTCAAGCCCTGGTACACCTGCAGCGAGGAAATCTTGAGCGGCTTGGGGTCGCCCGACTCGCCCAGACAGACCAGGCTTTCGTTGGAGTGTGCCGTGCCGCCCACCACGCGCCCCACGGCCAGACGGCCCAGGTAGTCGCTGTAGCCCAGGTCGGCCACCAGCATCTGGAACGGGGCCTCGGGGTCGTAGACCGGGGGCGGGACTTTGTCCATCACGCACTGGAACAGCGGGGTGAGGTCCTTGCCCGGCTCCTCCAGGCTGCGGCTGGCCGTGCCATCGCGCCCGATCACATAGAGCAGCGGGAACTCCAGTTGCTCCTCGCTGGCGTCCAGGTCGATGAACAGGTCGTAGATCTCGTCCAGCACCTGGGCCGGACGGGCATCCTTGCGGTCGATCTTGTTGATCGCCACGATCACCGGGAGCTTGGCCTCGAATGTCTTCTTAAGGACGAAGCGGGTCTGGGGCAGCGGGCCCTCGCTGGCATCCACCAGCAGCAGGGCGCCGTCCGCCATGAACAGGGCGCGCTCCACCTCGCCGCCGAAATCGGCGTGCCCCGGGGTGTCGATGATGTTGATTTTCACGCCGCGCCAGATCACGGAGCAATTCTTGGCCGCGATCGTGATACCGCGCTCGCGTTCCAGGTCCATGCTGTCCATGATCCTGTCGCTCACCGCCTGACCCTCGCGGAACAGGCCGCTCTGGCGGAACATGGCATCCACCAGGGTGGTCTTGCCGTGGTCGACATGGGCGATAATGGCGATGTTTCTGATTTTGTCGTTACTGGCTGTTTTTTTCATCCCTGCAACCTTCAAAAAGTTTAAACCGCTGGAAAACGAAACGCCAAAAATAAAACTCCCGCCGGATTTCGCAAGCTCCGTGCGGGCATATTAAATCTATAGCGTTTGCCTGTTGCCGTCCACCCGGCCCGAAAAAAACGGAGACGCCGCCCCCAAAGCCTGCGGGACAGCGTCTCCGGCAGAAATGTCAGTTTTTTGCGTAACTCCCGGCGGGCTTACTTGCCGGTCAGGCTGCCGCTGTCGCCGCGGCCCTCGATCACCTCCACCACGCGCTTGGCAAAGAGCGGGGCCACGGTCTTGCAGAACGCCTCGTTGGGGTGCGAATCTTCCTTGCTGGCAGCGTATTCGGGTTTCTCGAAAATACCGCCCTCGGTTTCCAGGTCAAAGAAATCCCAGACGAAGATGTTGTCGCCGGGCTGGTCCCAGTCCTTTTTCACCCAGTCGAAGAACTCACGGGCGCGCTTGCCCTGCTCGGCATCCGTGTCCGCCTCCACCAGGGCCGCTCCGGTCCAGACCACGAACTTGGTGTCCTTGAACTGGTGCAGCCTGTCCTTGAGCGCGGCGTACTGGGCCTTGTAATTGGCCAGGGTCTTTTCCTCGCTGGTCACATCCGCCTTTTCCCCGTCCGGCTTGATCCCGCTGACCGGGAAGCAATGCTTGAACACGATCACGTTGTACTGCGGGGTGAGCATCTCCAGGGTCGGCTCCTCCATATAGGGCTCGGCCCCGGCGTGCGCGACCCAGATATTCCAGTAGTCGAAAGGATAATTCTTCCACTCGTAGGGCTTGCCGGAGGGGAACGCCCGCTCCGTGATCTGATAGTCCTTGCCGTTGTCCTGGTTGTACTTGGCGAACCAGTCGGCCACGCCGCCGTTCCAGACATTGTGGCCGGTGCTGTGGTGCAGGAAAATGATTTTCACCGGCTGGGGCGCGGTTTTTTCCTGGGCGGACGAGGGGGAGGCGACCAGGGCCAGGCCGAACACGGCCAGGCAGAACGAGACTGCAAGCAAAGTCATCTTGGGCATTTAAAACCTCCAGGGGTGAAAAGTAGGAATATGACGGATAATATAATAGCGAAGCCGTGAGATTTTGTAAAGTCAATTATTGCAAGTATCAGCGACGCACGTCGCCGGACGGCTCAGGGTGGAAAATGGTGAGACAAACATTGGTTTTTTATCAGAACTTATTATATTGGTCTCTCCCCGCAACTCAAAACAACAATCCAGGAACAACAGAAATGTCGATTTCACCAAAAGAAAGAGTGCTCCGGGCGATCCGCTGTGAGGAAACCGACCGTATCCCCTGGGTGCCGTTTGTCGGCTGCCACGCCGGGCACCTTCTGGGCCTCGAGGCCTCGGAATACCTGAAATCCGCCGAGCTGATGGCCGCCGGGGTGCAGGCCGCGGTGGAGCGCTACAAACCGGACGGCATACCGACCAATTTCGACCTGCAGCTCGAGGCCGAGGCCCTGGGCTGCGGCCTGGTCTGGGCCGCCGAGAACCCGCCCTCGGTCAACACGCACCCGCTGGAGCAGGGCAGGACCCTGGCTGACCTGGCTGTGCCGGGCAAGGCCGACGGCAGGATCTCTGTGGTGCTCGACGCCACCCGCCGCATCTGTCAGGCCAACCCCGACCTGGCGGTCTACGGCATCCTAACCGGACCGTTCACCCTGGCGCTGCACCTCAAGGGCACGGGCATATTCATGTCCATGTTCGATGACCCCCAGGGCGTGCACGAGCTGATGGAGTTCTGCAGAAAAGTGGCCGAGGCCATGGCCGGCTGGTTCATCGAGGCCGGCTGCGATATCGTGGCAGTGGTCGACCCGATGACAAGCCAGATCGGCCCGGACCAGTTCCGCGAGTTTGTCACCCCCTATGTCGCCCCGCTGTTCGATACGATCCGCAGCCAGAGCCGCCTGGGCAGTTTCTTTGTCTGCGGTCACGCCCAGCAGAACATCGAGGCCATGTGCGACTGCCGTCCGGACAACATCTCCATCGACGAGAACATCCCGCTGGACTACGTGCGCGACATCTGCCTGCCCAGAGGGATCAGTTTCGGCGGGAACATGCAGCTCACCACGGTGCTGCTGCTGGGCACGGAGACCGACGCCCAGCGCAACGCCCTGGCCTGCATCGAGACCGGCGGCTCACGCGGCTTCATCCTGGCCCCGGGCTGCGACCTGCCCTACAACACCCCCCCCGCCAACCTGGAGGCCGTGGGCCGCCTGGTGGCCGACCCGTACCAGCAGGAGGTGATCCGCACCCTGGGCGATGACGGGGCGGTCTGCGCCACCTTGGACATGAGCGAGTACGGCCAGGCCGACCGCGTGATAGTGGATATAATCACCCTGGACAGCGAGGCCTGCGCCCCCTGCCAGTATATGGTCGAGGCCGTGCGCGCCGTGGCCCCGGAGTTCGAGGGCATTGTCAAATGGCGCGAGCACAAGATCAAGTACCGCGACTCCCTGGAGTTCATGACCAGCCTGATGGTCAAGAACGTGCCTACGATCTGCATCGACGGGCAGATCACGTTCGTGAGCCGCATCCCGCGCCGCGAGGAGATGGTTGCCGCGATCCAGCGCCGTATCCTGGAGAAGCTGCGCACCAAGATCCAGCGCCGCCGCGCCACGCTGTTCATCCTGGGGGACGACTCCGAGAAAACGGCCGAGGCGCGCGGCAATGTCGACAAGGCGATCCGCGAGCTGGGGGCCGAGGTGGAGGTGCGCCTTCTG
Source organism: uncultured Gemmatimonadales bacterium (assembly GCA_964386505.1). Classification (GTDB taxonomy): domain Bacteria; phylum Gemmatimonadota; class Glassbacteria; order GWA2-58-10; family GWA2-58-10; genus JAJFUG01. Next base: position 1,643 of record CAYLSM010000077.1, on the reverse strand, counting down.
ACCAAGGACGAGGATTTCTACGCTTTCGGGCTCTCGCCGGTGCAGAAACCGGCCGTGGTGCTGGCCCGCTACACGGTCAAGAGCGCACGCCAGGCCCCCGAGGTCTGCGCCGTGCGCGAGTGGATCAAGGAGACGCTGTGAGCCGTATCCCGATAATTTTGCTCACCGGCTACCTGGGCGCAGGCAAGACTACGTTGCTCAATCATTTGCTGAGCCGGCCCGAGATACGGGAGCGCAATGTCGCCCTGATCATCAACGAGTTTGGCGAGCTGGGGGTGGACGGCCGTCTGGTGGAGGCCGGAGCGCATCCGGTGTACGAGCTCAACAAGGGCAGCCTGTTCTGTGTTTGCATCAAGACCGATTTCCTGGCCGTGCTGGAGACCATCGCCGCGGGCCAGCCTCCCGATCTGGTGCTGATCGAGGCCACGGGTGTGGCCGAGCCGCGGGACATCGAGGCCATGATCGAGGAGCCGCACCTGGCCGGGGCGTTCCGGGTCCAGGCAGCGCTCTGCGTGGTGGACGCCGCCGATTTCACCAAGGCGCTGCCGCTTCTCAAGGCGGTCAAGGCCCAGGTGACAGGGGCGGATGGGGTGATAATCAACAAGGCCGACCTGGCGCCCTCCTCCGAGGTGGAGACAGTCCGTGAGATAGTGGGCCGCCTCAACCCGGCCGCGCCGGTCACGGTGACAACCGGCGGGAAAGTGGAGCTGGGGTTTATCGAGTCCCTGGCGCACCGCCGCGGCGAGGGAGATTACCTTCGGCAGCCGCCCGACCCCCTGTTCGCCGAGAGTTTCAAGACCGGCGCGGCAGTCAGCCGCGAGCGGTTCGAGGCGGCGATGCAAGGCCTGCAGGGCTGCCTTTTGCGGCTCAAAGGCTGGGTGAGGTTCGAGGATGGCTCGTACTTTGTGGAACTGGCCGGGGGACGCTGGAGTGAGCGCGCCGCGCCCGCCGGGCCGCCGGGGGCGATGTTCAGCGCCATCGCCTGGAACATGCGCCAGGCCGAGTTCCGCGAACGGGTGGCCGCGGCCCTGGAGGGCTGACCTCTCTGCGGGATTTGTGAAAGACTGGAAAAAAGCACGGAAAGCTTTTAAATTGTTCCTACGTTGTTGTTTCCGCCCGAATGGGATATCTGTCATCAAGCATAAACGCAAAAAGGGGTGAGAGCATGTCCAGGTTCGCACGCTTGCAGGTCCTGAACAAAATGTACGAAATCGGCGTGATCCCGGTGTTCTACAACGGCGATCCCGACACTGTGCTGAATATCGCGCGGGCCTGCCGCAAGGGCGGCGCGGCCTGCATCGAGTTCACCAACCGCGGCGACCACGCCTTCGAGATTTTCTCGCAGGTGGAGCGCACAATCGCCAAGGAGGACCCCGAGGCGATGCTGGGTGTCGGGTCCATTGTGGACCCCGGCACGGCCTCGCTGTACATCAACGCCGGCGCCTCGTTCGTGGTCGGCCCGGTGCTGAACGCCGAGGTGGCCAAGGTCTGCAACCGCCGCAAGATCGCCTACAGCCCGGGCTGCGGCTCGGCCAGCGAGGTGAGTTTCGCCGAGGAGCTGGGCTGCGAGATAATCAAGGTTTTCCCTGGCGGCCAGGTGGGCGGACCGGCGTTCGTGAAGGCGATCAAGGGCCCGATGCCCT
>CAYLSM010000076.1:0-18703 GCA_964386505.1 uncultured Gemmatimonadales bacterium | reverse complement strand
GCCTTCTGGCCGGTATCCGCGCCCAGCTCGATATGGCCGGGGGCAACAGTCTCGAGACCCAGCCGCCGCACGCCGGGCACCTGGTCAATCACATGGCGGATGCCCATATCCCGGCCGGGCTGGCGTTCTACGATGAGGACCCCTCGATTTTCGAGCGGGCGGTCAAAGTGGCCAAGACCCAGTTAGCCGCCAAGAGCGTTTTCTACCGCGAGGGCCTCTCCTCGCAGGGCACCTCATACGGGGTGACCCATTACCAGGCCGACATGCGTATCCTGTGCGAGTTGTACAAGGGCACGGACCTCGACCTGTTCCCGCGGCTGCCGTTCATGGCCCAGGCCGGGCGTTACTGGGTTTACGCCCGCCGTCCGGACGGCCAGTTCCTGCGCAACGGCGACGACTGGCTGGACCACCGTCCCCAGAACTCGCGCCGCGGTCCGCGGCTGCGTCCTGAGGGGGCGTTCCCGTACTACGATACCGCGGAGGCCTGGACAAGCCCGGCCCTGTCCGAGATGCTGCTCTACGCCGCAGTGCGCTACGATGACCCGGTGCTGTTCAACGAGTACCTGCTGGGCCGCGACCTCAACCGGGTCTGGACCGCGATCAGCGACATAATCTGGCGCGACCCGGAGCGCAAAGCCGAAGGGCCGCAGGGATTGCCCACGCTGCGCTGGTCGGGCGGGGCGGCCGGCACGCTGATGTTCCGCACGGGTTGGGGCGGCCGGGAGGATGTGGTCGGGATGTTCAAGGTCATGCCGCTGTACGTGAAGAACCACGACCACCTGGACCGTCTGAGTTTCCAGATATTCTGCCGCGGCGCGCTGGCTATCGATTCGGGCGAGTACGAGGGTTCGCTCTCGGGCTATGATTCCGAACACTGGGTGCAGTACTACCAGCGCACTATCGCCCACAACTGCCTTCTGATCCGCGACCCGAACGAGATAGTGACCTACCGTGGCCGTCCGGTGCAGGCCGATGGCGGGATGCCCTATCCGCGCGGGGGGGACAACCCGAACGAGCTGACGAGCATCGCGGAGCCGGATTTCCACCTGGCCGAGGTGCTGTACCATGCCGAGGACTCCGAGGGGCGGTACGCCGTTGTCACCGGGGATGCCACCCGCGGCTACGGGCCCAAGGCCGCCCTGGTGCGGCGCACGTTCGTGTTCCTCAAGAACCGCCCCGGGGATGGCCCGGCGGCCAGTTTCATTGTCCACGACTGGGTTAAATCCTCTGATCCCTCGTTCCAGAAAGTGTTCCTCCTGCACAGCATCGAGGAGCCGGTTATAACGGGCAACTCGATCCGGGTGGAACGTGCCGGTGATAAATACAGCGGCTCGCTGAGCTGCATAACGCTGCTCCCGCTCAATCCGCATATTGTCAAGGTCGGCGGGCCGGGGCACGAGTTCGAGGTCAACGGGACCAATTACCCGATCGGGGACAAAGAGGGGGATGTGGAGGCCGGGGCCTGGCGCGTGGAGGTGAGCGCCCCGGACAGCGCGGCCGGGACGGAGTTCCTGAATGTAATGCTGGTGTTTCCCGGTATTCCCAGGGTCGGAGGCGCGGGCGGGCTATCCGTGGACAAGGGCTGGCGGACAGTGTCCCTGCCCGGCTGGAATTACGCCCAGCGCTGGGACTCGACCGCCTCGAAACAGCTTGTGTACGGCAATGAAACCGCCAGCGCTCGGAACCTCATTGTCGGCCTGGACGCGGGCGACACGGTGAGCGTGAGCCTGGACGGCCAGCCGCTGGTAAAGGGACCGGCGGGCGCAAACGGCTGTTTCCTGTTCGAGGCCGGCAAGGGGACAGTCCGGGTGGATCTGGAATAGGGGAGTCACACCATTTTCAGATTACGGATTGATGATGTTCCCGAATGGGTAAAGTGGCAGATGAAAAGCAAATCCCCCTCGATCCCCCTTTACGAAAGGGGGAGGGTATCTCCTTGCAGAATAAATATTTGCCAAAAGTCGGTGCGGGTGGGAATTACACCCCTTGTCAAAGAAGGGATTTGCTCCTTCCACTGACATGTATTTGCCGATTCTGAAAATGGATACGCTATCGAAGGATAGTCGTAGCTTCTGTGACGATAGAACGAAGGGGCACGGTGCGTCGTGCCCCTTCGTTGTCTCAGCCCAGGAATTTTTCGCGCCGCTGCAGGTTCAGCAGGCCGTAAAGAAGGGCCGCCGCCGCGGCGCAGGCCAGGATCACCCGGTTGGTGAGCACGATGTCGGCCCAGGCGGCCGGATTGGCATCCCGCGGCAGGTCGTAGGGGTTGAGGAAAATATTCCATTTCCAGTTTGAGATCGAATCCGGCCGCCCGATCCAGAAAAAGAAACTGACTATCGAAACCAGCACCGCCGTGCCGCTGCCGGACCGCACCAGGGTCGAGACCATGAACGCCAGGCAGCCCAGGAACACCACCGGGAACATCACCTGCAGCACCATCGCGCCCAAGCTGAATTTCACCAGCACCAGTGAAGCCAGAGCGGCCAGCACCCAGACTATGGCCGCGGTGAGCAGAAACACCAGGCTCAGGCGCAGCAGCCAGACTTTGTAGCGGTAGTTGGGGATGCCGAAAAGGATTTCCAGCATGCGGCTGTCCAGGTCGTTCTGGATGCCGAATGTGCTGGGGTAGAACATCAGCAGCAGGCCCGGCACCAGAAGCAGTGGAAATACATTGCTCGCCGCCGGGGTCGACGTGGCGTTGTAGAGGTTGATCCCGGTCACGGCCAGGAAAATAAAAGCCGCGGCCCCCAGGAAATAGATGAATTTCCCGCCGAAAATTATTTTCAGGTTGTAGCGGACCAGCGAGCCGGTCAGCACGGCCCAGTTGTGGATCGTTTTACGCCACTGCATGCTCAGCTCTCCTTGGGCTTGGATGCGCCCGCCTTCCTGGCCATGATCTTTTTCTGCTGGCTCTCCGGGTCCCGTCCCAGCAGCCAGAGGTAGGCATCCTCCAGGGTGGGCTGGGCCTGGATCGCATCCGGGCGTGGCGGCTCGTCGCTCAGGCAGCGCACCCGAATCTTGTCCTCCACGCGCATGTGGTGCACGATACGAAGGCTCTCGCGCGCGGCCTGGAACTCGGCCGGCTCCAGGTTGAACTGCCAGACATGCCCCATCGCGGCGCGGGTCATGTCCTGCGGGTCGCCCAGGTAGTGCATGGCGCCGCGGTCCAGCACGGCCACCTTGTTGCAGGAGCTTGAGATGTCCTCGATGATGTGGGTCGAGAAGATCACGACCCGCTCGCGCGAAAGCTCCACCAGCAGGTTGCGGAAACGGATGCGCTCGCGCGGGTCGAGACCTGCGGTCGGCTCATCCACCACCAGGATGCGCGGCAGGTGCAGCAGGGTCATGGCGATGCCGATACGCTGTTTCATGCCGCCCGAGAACGAGCCGATGCGGCGTTCGGCCTGCTCGGTCAGGTGCACCGCGCCCAGCACGTAGTCCACCCGCTTGCGGCGCTCCCCGTTGTCATAGATACGCTTGAGGATCGCGATGTAGTCGAGGAACTCGCGGGCACTCATGTTGTCGTAGGTGCCGAATTCCTGCGGCAGGTAGCCGATCAGACCCTGCAGTTCCTCGCGCTTCTCATCGTAGCTTATCCCGTTGATCCGCACCGTGCCGTAACTCTGGTCGAGTACGCCGCAGATTACGCGCATCAGGGTGGTCTTGCCCGCGCCGTTGGGGCCCAGAAGGCCGAACATCCCGCTGCCGATCTCCAGCGAGACCCCGTCCAGCGCCTTGAACGGCGTGCGCTTGCGCCCGATCACCGGCACCATGCGCACCAGACGGTAGAAATTCATGCGCAGCCAGACCAGATGTCCGCTCAGGCGCATGATATTGATTTTCCGTCCGTACAGGCGGTCGGAGGCGGCTTTGACCGCCAGGCCCGCGTACCAGAGTGCCGCCACGAATATTATCCCCGGCAGCTTGAAACCCATCTGGTGGTACGAGACCAGGCAGAGCGCCGGCGGCAGCCAGAAAGCCACGAGCGCCATGCGCCGCCCGAAAGCGGAGCCTTCCTCACCGCCATGGGAGGCGGCGCGATAATCCAGCCAGGCATGCACCGGCCTGAGACTGAACAGCAAGAACACGTGCAGGACCACGCTCAGGATGATGATCCACCAGTGGGTCTGCAAGTAGAAGAAAACATAGTAGATGCCAAAACCGACTATGGGCAGCTGCCACTGCAGGCTGTCCAGGTCGCGCCAGGAGCGGTATACCCGGATGGGGCCGCGCAATTGCTCCATGCGTTCGGCTTTCTTCCATTCCCGGATGAAACGGCCGTAGCTGTCGTAGACTTTGACCAGACGGCGGATTCCGATAGTGAGCGATGTGCCGCGCTCGATCACGTCCTCGCGCGCCTGACGCAGGCTGCTCAAGGCAAACCAGGTTACACCCGGCACGGCGGTGGCGGCCACGAACAGCCAGGCCCCGCGCCAGAGCAGGCTGTCAACGCCCCACCAGATCAGTGCACACAACCCGGCGAATAACAGCGCCTGCATGATCTTGAGCCGCAGGCTCAGTGTGCGCAGCCAGGCCAGCATCGATTCCAGGCCCGAGTAGACCGTGGGGATAAAAACCAGGGTGAACAGGGTGCTCAGGCTCAAGCCACCGATAACCGTGATCGCGAACGGCGCGCCGACCTGGGTTACGTACTCGGCCTTGCCCATGGCCAGCGGCAGCATGCCCACGATGGTTGTCACCGCGGTGATCAGGATCGGCCGCAGACGGGCCTGGCCGGCGGTCATCAGGGCGCGGCTGCGCCGGAACCCGCGCGAGCGCAGGATATTGGTGTAGTCTATCAGGATGATCCCGTTGTTCACCACAACACCCAGAAGGATCAGGAATCCGACCTGCGAGTTGGCGTTGAGAATCGAGTTGCCGGTCAGGATCAGGCCCCAGAATGCACCGATCGTGGCCAGGGGAATGGTGAACAGGATTACCGGCGGTGCGGTCAGCGACTCGAAAGTCGAGGCCAGGATCATGTAGATCAGGATAAAGGCCGCGGCGATCAGGAAATAGAAATCCTTGTACTGGTTCTCCTCGTGCTCCACCTGCAGGGCCACTCCCGGCGGCAGGGTCATCGAGGCCATCAACTGGTCCACTCCGTCGCGGGAGGCCTCGAGCAGGCTTTTGGAGTCGTTGATCTCATCCCGGAACGAGTAGCTCACCTCGACCCGGTTCTCCTGGTTGAGACGGGTGATCTGGCTCAGATCGGAGCCGAACACGATCCGGCTGAGCTGAGACAGGTAGAACTCGCCGCCGCTGGAGGTGGAGATGCGCAGGTTCTGAAGGTCGTCGAACGTGCGCTCTTTCTCCGGCTCATCCGTGCGGATCACGATGTCGTACTCGGTGTTGCCCTGGGTGAATTTGGTGCCGCTGGTCACCTCTTTCTGGAACGAGGCCAGCTCGGTGGTCACATTGGCCAGGGGGATCGAGTAGTAGCTCAGCAGGCGGTGATCAAGCAGGACATGCACCTCCGGACGGTTGCCCGACAGGCTTTCGCGCGCCCGGTTGATACTCTCGTTGTGCTCCAGCACGTACTGCACGTCATCGGCCACCTTGCGCAGCATGTCGAAATCGTTACCCATGATCACGACTTTTTCCTGCTGGTTGCCGATCCCGAAAAGGCGCTCGAACGAGGCCATCTGCCCGCCGCCCATGCCGCCCGAGAAACGGGTGCTGGAGGAGGGCTCGGTGAGGCTGACATCCCCGGTGCCGAAATTGTCAATCCGGCGCCCGACCTCGGAGCGGATCGCCTGGATGTCGCGGTGGCCTATTTTCTCGTAGTCCTTCTTAAACTGCAGGGTCACCGTGGCCTCATCCTCGTAGACCGTGGTCACCATGTCCTCGACCTCGGGGATGCTGTCCAGGCGCGCCTCCAGCTTGGCGGTGGCCAGGTCGGTGGTCTCGAGCGTGGCCCCGCGCGGCATGGTCAGGTAGGCAGTGAGCTGGCTCTGCTCGGCCTGGCGCGCCACGTCCAGGCTCAGGCCCATGCAGATCGCGATGCTGGCGAAAAACACCAGCGCCGTGCCCAGGATCGTGGGCACAGGGTAGCGCATGCCGGTTTTGAGCAGAAGGGTGTAAATCTGGACGGCCCGGTTTTTCTGCGAGACCCGGTTGAACGAGATCGGCTTGGCCTTGCGGTCCAGCAGGGCGTGGGCCAGCATGGGAATCAGCAGCAGGGCCACCACCAGCGAGACCATCAGGGTGGAGACAATCGACACCCCCACGTTGCGCCCGATCAGCCGGATCATGAAATCATCGGCGAACACGAACGGCAGGAACACGGTGACCGTGGTCAGGGTGGAGGCCACTATCGAGCGCCAGACCTCGCGCGTGCCCTGGGTCACGGCGATATCCCGTCCCCTGCCCAGGGAGACCAGGCGGTAGATGTTCTCCAGTACAACGACGCTGTTGTCCAGGAGCATGCCCACGGCCAGGGCCATGCCCACCAGAGTCAGGCTGTTGAGCGATATATGGTAGCCGTAGAAGAAATTGAACGCGGTCAGTATCGAGACCGGGATGGCCAGCAGCACCACGGTCACCAGGCGCAGGTTGCGCATGAAGAACCAGAGGATGAGGACCGAGAGCAGCCCGCCGGTCAGGGCCAGGTTGTAAATCAGGTCGAGGTTTTTCTGCATGTCCTCGCCGGTGTCGCTCTGGACCACGATCTGGACATCCTGCGAGGCCAGGCTGCGGTTGAGTTCCTCCACCTTGGCCCGCACGGCGCGCGACAGGGCGATCAGGTTCGTGTTGGAGTCGCGCACCAGTTGCAGCGTGACCGCGTCCTTGCCGTTGACCCGGCTGACCGTGGTCTGCTCCTTGAGTCCGAAAGTGATGTCCGCGATGTCGCCCAGAAGGACCGGGCCCTTGGCATCCACCACGAGCTGCTCCAGCTTGAGCACCTTGTCGTAGTCGGACTGCAGGTTGACGAAAAAGACCCGGTCGCCGTCATAGGCCCGCCCGACAAAGGTTTTGTCCAGGTTACCGGCGGCGATCAGGCTGCGCACCCGACCGGGGGACATGTTGTAGGCCTCGGCCGCCTCGGGGGAGAGTGAAATCTCAACGGTCTCGCTGCGGCCGCCGGTGACATCCACGTTGGCCACACCCTCGATGCTGGAGAACTCTCGCTGGATTTTCTCGTCGATCAGCGCCCGCAGGCGCTCCAGCCCGCCCGAGCCGCGCACCTGAAGGCGCATGAACATGTTGGACAGCCGCTCGGTGTCCACCTTGAGCACGCTGACCTGGAATTCCTCGGGCAGCGAGGAGGTGAGCGCATCCACCCGCTCCTGCAGGTCGAGGTAGGCCAGGTTCATGTCCACGCCGCGGTCGAAATAGGCGAAGATGGTGCCGCTACGCTGGTCGATTCGCGACTCCATCTTGTTCATGCCGGCCATGGCGCCGGCCGCCCCCTCCAGTGGGATGATCCCCTTGCGCTCCAGGTACTCCGGGTTGACCTCGTAGCGCGAGCTGACACGCACGATCAGAAACGGCATGTCCACATCCGGCATGATCTCCAGGGGAAGGTTGCGGTAGGAGATCACGCCCAGCAGGCACATGCCGATGAACAGCATCGAGACCAGGACTTTTCGCCGTACGATAAACTCTATCAGGCCCATGATTCGTTATCTCAGTAAGAGCGGTCGGCCCGTCCGGGGAACAGGGCCTCCACCAGACGGTCGAACAGCAGATAGACACAGGGAATGACCACCAGGGTCAGCGCGGTGGAGGTCACCATGCCGCCGATCACGGCCAGGGCCATGGGCGCGCGCAGCGAGGCGCCCTCGCCGAACCCGAAGGTGAGCGGCAGCAGGGCCAGGATCGTGGTCAGGCTGGTCATCAGGATCGGACGGATACGTCGCCGCCCGGCCTCCAGTATCGCATCGTGGCGCGACAGGCCCTCGCGCCTGAGCTGCCCGATGGCGTCCACCAGGATGATCGCGTTGTTCACCGCGATTCCGGCCAGCATGATAATCCCGATGTAGGCCATGATGTTGAGCGGACGGCCCAGGATGAGGAATATGCCGAGCGCCCCGACAAAGGCCAGCGGGATGGAGAGCACGATGGTGAACGGCTGTATCAGGGACTCGAACTGTGAGGCCAGGACCATGTAGACCAGGATCAGCGAGAGCACCAGGGCGAACTTGAGGCTGGCGAACGATTCCTGACGGTCACGCTCCTCGCCGGTCAGGCGCCAGGAGTACTCGGGCGGAAAATCCAGCGTGCCCAGGGCGCCGCGGATACTCTCGGCCGCCCGGTCGATAGTCAGGCTGGGGGACAGGTGCGCGCTCACCGTGCCGCAGCGCTCCTGGTCCTCGCGGTAGATCGCCACCGGGGCCATTTCCTCGCGCACATCCGCTACCTCGTACAGGCTGATCTTGCTGCTGCCCTGGGTCACCTGGATCATGTCCAGCGAGTTCACGCTTGCCGGTGGCAGCTTTACCGTGATGTCGCGCTCCTCGCCACCTGTCTCCCAGGTGCCGGCATCCGCCCCGGAGAGGATGTTTTTCAGGCGCGTGCTGACACTTTGCACGCCGATGTCGTACATACCGGCGCGGATACGGTCCAGGACAATCTCTATCTCGGGACGGCCCTGGTCGAAATTGGTCTGGAGGTTCTCCAACCCGCCGATGGCCGCCAGCTTGTCCCTGGCCTGGAAAGTCAGCTCTTTCAGACGGTCGAGGTCCTCACCCCGGATTTCCAGCACCACCGGGGCCTGACCGCTACCGCTGCCCAACTGGAGCGTGGTCTGCTCCTGGTAGACACGGGCCTGAAGGTCGGGAATCCGGCCCAGCATGGTGGAGGTACGGGCCATGGCCTGCTCGGTGGTGAGGCTGCTGTCCCGGTTCAGGAACACCCGGATAGTGGCCGTGTTCTCGTCCTCGAACTCCTCCGAGATGTCGCCCTCGGTGTCGCGCCATTTGCCCGAAATGCTGTAGATGTAGCTAAGGCTTCCGCCCAGCAGATCGCGGATCTGGTTCTCGATCCCGTCCACCGTACCCGCGGTGCGGTAGAGCTCGGTGCCCTCGGGCAGGTGCAGGTCGATCGTGTAATCGCCCAGGTCGGTGCGGGGGATGAACTCGCTCTTGAGCTTGGGCATGAAAGCGGCGGTCAGGCCGATCAGGGCCAGGGCCCCGGCGACCACGCTCCAGGGGCGCGCGATCAGGCCCGACAGGAACCGTGGGTAGCCCGAGAACTGAAGGGCTTTCGATTCGATACTCCCGGCCCTGGCGCCGCGTCCCAGCAGGCGGGTGGCCAGCATGGGCATTACCAGGATCGCCACCACCAGCGAGGAAAGGAGCGAGAAGGCCACGGTCCAGGCCTGGTCCTTGAACAGTTCACCGGAGAAACCCTGCAGGTAGACGATTGGCAGGAACACCACCACGGTGGTGACCGTGCTGGCGATAATCGCCCCGCCCACCTGGCTGGTGCCCAGGATCGCGGCCTCGCGCAAGGAGCGGCCCTCATCCAGGTGGCGCGAGATGTTCTCCATCACCACGATGGCGTTGTCCACCAGCATGCCCGCCCCAAGGGCGAGTCCTCCCAGGGTCATCAGGTTGAGCGTCAGGCCGTTGTAATACATCAGGTTGAACGTGGCCACAATCGAGATCGGGATGGCCAGGCTTATGATCAGTGTGGCCCCGACCCGGCGCAGGAACACGAACAGCACGATCACGGCCAGCAGGATGCCGTACAGGGCGCTCTGCTCAAGCTCATCCACCGAGCCGCTGATGAACTGGCCGCTGTTCTCGATCACGGTCAGCTCGTAGCCGGGAAGGGCCTGGCGCAGGGTTTTCAGGGCCGTGTTAAACTGCTCCACCGCCTTGACCGTGTTGTAGCGGGTCTCCTTGTACACGGCCAGGGCCATGGCCCGCTTGCCGTCCAGGTGCACGATGTTGTCCGGCTTCCTGGCTGTCAGGGTGACCGTGGCGATATCCTTGAGCAGCACCGGCGTGCGCTGGCTCGCAGCCGAGGTGCTCCCACCGGAGGCCGTGCCCGAGGTGGTGGAGGAGGTGCTCGCGCTGCTGCTTTGCGTGGATTCATCCTGCCAGGCCAGGACCACGTTGCCGATGTCCTCCAGCGAGGTGAACTCGCCCACGCCCTTGATCACGTACTTGGTGCCCATCTCCACCAGCGAGCCGCCCGAGACGGAGCGGTTGTACTCGCTGATCTTGGAGGCGACATCGCTCTGGGACAGAGAGTGGGCCTGAAGAAGGTAGTCATCGGTCTGGACCTGGACCTCTTTCTCCTCCTGGCCCAGGAGCTTGACATCCGCGATGCCCTCCAGGCGCACCAGCTCGTTGCGGATATAGTTCTCGGCCACGCGCCGCAGTTCGTCCATGTCGTCGATCTGGGGATTCGAAAGCCCGACCACGATCACGGGTGTGGCGTTGGGGTCCTGCCGCGAGATCGTCAGCTCTTCGATCTCGGTGTTCTGTTTCAGGTCGCCCAGCGATTTCTGCACGCTCAGGAACGCCTCGTCCATGTCCGTGCCCCAGGCGTACTCCACGGTGACACGGGCGAAACCGACCCGGCAGACAGAGGAATCGTGCACCGCACCTTTCTGTCGGCTGGCCAGGGCCTCGGCGTCCTTTACGAACTGGCGTTCCATCTCCTCGGGCGGTCGCTCGCCGGAGGTGATTTCCACGTAAATCTTCGGGCTCTGCATCTCGGGGTAGAGGTCCATACCCAGACGGGTGAACGAGATGTAGCCCAGGAGCAGGACCCCCAGAACGAGCATCAGGATCGTAACCGGATAATCCACTGAAAACTGCACTATCTTTTTCATCCTGAACACCTGGCTTGTGTGCTGGAATTGACGGCCCGGGGGCCGCTCACTGGGTGATTTTCACCTTGGAACCGTCGCGCAGAGTCTCGAACCCCTTGACCACCATGCGGTCCTGCGGGTCAAGGCCCTCGGTCACCTGCACCTGGTCCGGGTTCTCCAGGCCCAGGGTGACCCGGCGCTCCTGGGCGATCCCGCGGTTGACCACGTAGAGTATTTTCCGGTTGCCGCGGGTGAGCAGGATGTTCTTGTCGATCACCACGGCGCTGTCGGCGCGGGCGGTGACTATCTCGGCCTTGACGAACATGCCGGGCCGCAGGACCTGCTCCGGGTTGTCTATCTGAAGGCTGGCCTGGAAGGCGCGGGTGTCGCTTTCCAGGGCCGGGGAGACCTCTGTCACGTGTCCGTCGAGCACCTTGTCCGGGATGGAGTAGTTCATCACGCGGGCGTTCTGGCCGGGCTGTATCTTGCCCAGCAGCTTGCCGGGAAGACTCACGTCCAGGTTCAGGCGGCTGTAGTCCATCATCCGGAACAGGGTGGTGTTCTGGTTGACCTTGACCCCGCGGGTGAAATAGGGCAGTTCCACGATCAACCCCTCGAACGGGGCTTTCACCTTGAGCTTGGCCAACTGCATCTGGCCGTTCTCATAGCTGTAGCGCGAGTCTATCGCGGTCTGCTCGGCGGTCTTGAGGTCGCGCTCGGTCACGCCGCCTTTTTCGTAGATCGATTTCTGCTTTTCATATTCGCTCTGGGCGCTTTCCATGGCCATTTTCTTGACTTCGATCCGGATATCGTTTTCCTGCTCCGGGTTGTCCAGGAAGACCACGATCTGGTCTTTCTTCACCCGGTCACCCAGGGCGAACTCCTTGCCTGTGGCCGGGTTGACCGCCAGGCGGTAGAAACCGGCGCTCTCGCTGACCATCGTGGCGTCCCCGTCGGCGTTGACCGTGCCGGTGGCGATCACGTATTCCTCGATCGGCTTTTTGGTCACCTCTTCCACCGAGACCGGTATCTCCACGTCCGACTGGCTCGTCGAGGGCTGGCTCCCGCAGGCTGCCACAAGCAGCGCAAGCCAGGGTAAGGCCCGGAATGCAGTTTTCACTTTTCGCTCCTTATATGGTTTTCAGCAGTCTTTAACTCTGTCTGAAACGGTCACTTCTTCTCGACATTTCCGAGTGGATCGGAGTTGAAATCGTCCATTACCGAGTGGTTCTTTTCAAAGTCGTACAACGACTCGATCTTCAGGTTCAGCAGGGCCAGACGGTAGTCGATCAGGGCCTGGACCCGGGTGATCTTTTTCTGGGAGAGCTGGTTCTGGCTCAGGTTGAGGTCCATGCTGGTCAGGTCGCCATTCTTGTAGCGCTCCAGATCGATCTCATAGGTGAGCTGGGCGTTTTTCACCCCAAGTTCGGCCAGGTCGATCTGGGTGGCCGAGTTCTGCAGCGAGCGGAAGGCCTCGCGCACCCCGATTATGATGTTGTTGCGCTGGTTGTCCGCCGAGAGCCGGGTCTTGCGGATCGAGGCCATCGAGGCCTTGACCCGGTGGTTTTTCTCGCCCCAGTCCCAGAGCGGGATGTCGAACTGCAGGGTGACACCCTGGTTGCGGGTGGGATTGTCGTACATGTTGGAGAAAGACTCGTCGTTGCCCTTCAGGCCGTAGTTAACCGTCATGTCGCCACGGAACTCATTCTGGGATTCAGTCTCGGTCAGGTCGAACTTGGCGTTCTCGATGTCGATATCGCGCTGGCGCAGCTCCATACGGCTGATCAGGCCGTGGTCGAGGGCTTTTTTCAGGTCCACCTCGACCGGCTGCCAGGTGACATCCGTCTCCACCGAGATTTCCTCATCCAGGGGTATGCCGATAAGGAGCTTGAAACGGTCGAGGTTGTTGGACAACTGCATCTCGTCGTTCTGCACGGTGGAGCGGCTGCTGGACAGGTCCACCTCGGCCTGATAGAGTTCCTGGCGTGCGGCCAGGCCGCCCTCAACCTTGTTGCGGATGATGTCGTAGCTGGCCTGTCGGTTGGCAAGTTCCTCGCGGGCGATGTCCAGGCTCAGCTTGCTCTCGTAGACGTTGTAGAAAGCCTGGGTCACCTGGCGCTCGATGCTAAGCCGCTGCACGCCGTAGGCCAGGCGGGTGGTCTCAAGGCTCAGCTCCAGACGGCGGGTGGCCATCTTGGTGCGGTTGTAGGTGAACAGCGGCTGGGTGTAGCTGAGCAGAAGGTTGTTGGTGTAGCTCTTGTTGCGCACTCCGTTGTAGTCACTGATCGAGTTCTGCCAGTTCAGACTGTTGGTCAGCCTCAATGTCCCATCGGTCTGGATCAGCGGCTGGCTGATCGTGAAGCGGGTGGAGGTGCTTTTCGAGTCGTTGCTGCTCCAGGTGGAGAACATCGGGTTGAAAGTCTTGTCCCTGGAGTAGGTGATCGGGTTCAGTGTCAGGCTGAACTGGCTCTTGAGCGCGGCCTGCTGGGCGCGCAGCAGCTCGCTGGAGCGCTCCAGGTCGAGCCGGGTGCTCAGGATGTCGGGGCTGTTCTCGAACGCGGTCTGAAGGGCCGAGTCGAGGGTCAGCGTCGTGGCCGCCCGTCCCGGCGACCAGAGCGCGCTCAGGGCGCACAGACAGGCCAGGGTGCAGCCTGCGGCGCGTTTCAATCCTGTCGGGGAGTTCATCTTTCGGCTCGCTTTCTCATTTATGCTCCACAAATTTTACTGCGTCCGCGTAAACGATCCGGCCCTTGCTCTGGTCGGACAGCTCCACCACGGCGTCGCCCTGCGAGAAATACCAATCCTTCAGCAGCACCCAGCCGGTGCTTTCCGAGCTGGCGTCGATTTCCACCTGCTCTGTCCCGTCATCATGGTGCACGCTGAAATGGAAATCATCCACGAAATTGAAATCGCCTCCGCCGCCCGGGCCGCCTCGTCCGCGCCGCATCCAGGGCATGTCGAACTCGGTGATGTAGACGAACACGTCGTACTGGCCGCTCTTGGGCAGCTTGGCGGTCCAGGAGACCTTGTTGTCGCCAGTGCCGGCCTTGATGTAGCTGGCGCTGTGACGGTAGAGGCCGTAGAAATCGGAATTGGCCGTGGCGGTCCACTGGGCGGGTGGGTTCCAGAACCATATCCCCGCATACTCGTCCTTTGATTTCTGTCCGTTGCGAGAGAACAGTTTTTTCAGGCGTCCCTCGCTGGCCCGCTGCTCGATCTTGAACCCCGGGTCCTCGTTGTCCACCACGATAGTGCCCGGGTCCTCCAGGCTCAGCGGTCCCTGGATTTCCTCGATTCCCTCGAACGGAGTGGCCTTGTGGTCCTCGACCGGCTCGCCCAGGTGAAGGCTCACCCCGGCCGGGATGTTCAGCGAGACGAAGGTGTTGACCCGTATGTTGTTGGGGGCCTCGTCCACCAGCAGCGATATTTTCCGGGCCGCTCCGGCCGGGATGGCGTAGAGGTGCTTTTCCTCGCTGGAGGCATTGTCCGATCCGGGACGGAACCCGGGGCCGCCCCGCGGACGGCTGGCGTCCAACTGGAGCAGGCCCTCGCCGTCCCCCGTGTTCTGCACCTTGAAACTGAGCTGGTAGCGGGTCTGGTTGTCCTGCAGCACCTCGCGGCAGTCGGAGCCGGCAAACAGGAACGCCGGCATGCTTTTCGAGTTGAGCCAGTCGTTCATCCGGCTGTTCAGGTCGATATCGAAGCGGGCTTTCAGGCTGTCCAGGAGCACCGCGGTGGGGAGGTCCCGGTGACGGAAGTTGTTGAGCTGGCTGCGCAGGAACTCCTGGAACGGTTTCTGCCCCAGGCGGGCCTCCACCAGTCCGAACAGAACCTGGCTCTTGGATGAGAGCACCCCCAGGCGCAGGGTGGCATCCTGCGGGTCGGCCAGGACCTCGGACAGGGATTGTTTGGCCAGCAGAAGGTTGGCCTCCTCTTCCACCGAGATGCCCAGCATCATCCGTCGGAACGGGTTGGTGTCCGTGCTGAGCAGTGAGAGCAGATACTGCTCGAAAGCCAGGTCGAAAACCACGTGCTCTTTGGAGGCGAGCCGCCCCGGAAAACCGTAGAACTGCGGGAACAGGTTGAATGACTGCGTCTCCGAACCGGCGCCGAAAGCCGACATGGCCAGGCGCTGAAGCGAAATGCTGTTGCCAGTGGAGCGCCGGAAAGCCCGGGTGAACATGGCGCGCTGGTTGCCGCCGCCGAAATTGCTCGAAAGGATCATGTTCAGGCTGTTGCGGGCGGCGTCCTCGGGCGATTCACTCTGTCCCCGCCGGGCCATGCCCTGGCTTCGCCAGTAATTCATCAGTCGGAAATCAAACCCCTCCATCAGGAGCCCTTTTTCGGGCAGAAGGACCTGCTCGGGCTGGAGCGACTCGTTGGCGCTTAGCCAGGGACGGTTGTAGTCGCTGAACTGGAGCGGTGTCTCGACCAGAGTGAACCTGCGGAACGGGTAATCCAGGCCCAGTTTGTTTTCCAGGCCGTTCTTGAAATTTTTCAGCTCCTCGGGCAGCTTGTCACCCAATTCCTTAAACTGGCCGGAAAAGAAATCATGCCCGCGCAGGATGAAAACGCTGCAGGTCAGGCTGTCCGTGGAGATCGACAGGCAGTCGTAGCGCCCCGCGGTCACGTTGAAACGGGGCAGGGGCTCCTCTGGGTTGAACCGGTACCTGCCGCCGCCCAGGCTGTCGCGCACGCCGGGAGCGGTGGCGTTGAGGCCCTCTGCGGTGCTCAGGTCGAGGCTGAAACGGGTGTAGTCCTGGTAGTCATCAGCCGGCAGAGCCGGGCCGGCGGGGAGGCCGGAACTCGGATACCAGCCGTTTTCCGGGGTGAGCAGCAGGTAGTCCGGCTGCACGAAAGCGTAGGCTTTGCCCAGGCAGAAAAAGGCCGCGCTGTTCGGGCTGTAGCGGACCGAGTCCGGGATGTCCAGGTAGCAGGCCTGCTGGTCGGGCACGCCCTCGTAGGCGACGGTCAGCGAGTCCTCCGCGCCTGGAGCCAGCGCCTGGGCCGGACGGATGAGCAGGATATGCTCCTGGCGCTCGAAAGGCACCTCGGCGCCGTTACGTGTTATGCCTTTAACCTTGAACCCGGGGTTGAGGCTCAGGCGGTACTGCTCCAGCGGCTGTCCGCTGCGGTTGGTCAGGCTCAGGGCCGCGCTGACGGCAAGGCTGGCCCCGCGGTGCTCAAGTGTGAGTCTGTCGCCGGTCACTGCGACACGGGGCATGGCAGCGTACTTGTCATTGATCTCAAGCATGCGGCTGCGCAGGGCGCTGCCGCCGCGGAAAGCACCCACGTAACCCAGGGCCAGGCCCAACGCCCCGGCCAGGCTCAGGGCCGCGCCAGCCGCGCACAGCACGCTGACTGCCCGGGTCTGCGGCAGACGGCGCAACATCAGGGCGGTGAACAGCACCAGGGCCAGACCGGCCAGCAGGTAGAAACCGCGCTGCATCAGCACCAGGCGGACATCTCCCAGGCCAGTGAAATCGGACCAGGCCAGCGGCAGGCGGAACGCCGTGTAGTCGAACAGACGGAACGCGTTGTCCTGCAGGAAAAACATCACCGCCGCGATATAGCCCAGCAGGATGACAAACACCAGTGCCTGGCTGCGCAGAAGGATCATCAGCAGGAAAGTCAGGCCGAAAATGAACACCAGGGTGGGCAGGCTGATTAGGAGCGGGTAGACCAGATAGGCCTGCCAGAGGAACGGCGACTCGGAGAAGAACAGGTTGAACACCGCGGCCTCGACCATCACGGCGCCGTTGAGCAGCATGAACACGGCCAGCACGCCCAGGACCTTGCCCAGCACGTAAGAGGCGTTGGTCATCGAGCGCATGTAGATCACATCCGTGGTGTCGAGCTTGCGGTCGAACTTGAGGAAATCGGAGGCCAGGAAAATGGCCACCACCGCCTGGAGGATGTTCAGGAACAGCAGGTCGGCGTAAGGGATGCCGCCCGCCATGCCGTAGAACATCCAGCGGGCCGAGCGCTCGAAGCAGAACATGAAGAAATCGAACAGGCCGGCCAGGATGAGGAACAGCAGGGAGAAAATACGGAAAAACCAGCTCCGCCACAGGGTTTTGGCCTCGAAACGGGCCACGGCCAGGATGGCTTGGATGAGTGTCATTGTCGCAACCTCACTGATTTAGTTCAGCGCGTCACCCTTCCCGCGCCGGATGCCAGGGGTCATTCCGCGTCGTCGTGATCGAGCTTTTCGCCCAGTTTCTGCTCCAGAAAATGCACGTAGGCATGTTCGAGGTTCGGCTCGATCGGCTCGGCGCTGAAACCCTCCGGCTTGTCGCCCACCACCTGCACCTCCCAGCCGTCCGCCGCCGGCACGGTCGAGATCACGGACCAGTTCTCGCGGAGGTTGTCCAACTCGCTGTCCAGGGCGTGAACGAGCCAGGCGTGCCCGCGGGTGGCGGCGACCAGCGCCTCCGGGGAACCGTCATACACCAGCTCGCCGTGGTTGAGCATGGCCATGCGCTCGCAGGAGCTTGAGATGTCGCCAACGATATGGGTCGAGAGCAGGATCACCATATCCCGTGAGCTCATCTCGGACAGAATGTTGCGGAAACGAAGGCGCTCCTCGGGGTCCAGGCCGACAGTCGGCTCGTCCACCACCAGCACGCGCGGCTCGCCTATCAGGGCCTGAGCTATCCCCAGGCGGCGTTTCATGCCGCCGGAGAGCTTGCCGGCCATGCGGTCGCGGGCCTCGTACAGCCCCACGGTCTCGAGCATCCGTTCCACAGCCTGACGCCGCGCTGAACCCCGCAACCCGCAAAGGCTTGCGGCGTAGGAGAGGAACTCCCAGGTGCGAAGTTTGGGGAACGTGCTGAACTGCTGGGGCAGATAGCCCAGGCAGGCGCGCACTTTGGCGCGGTCGCGCTTAAGGTCAAGTTCGCCATAGCGGGCCGTGCCGGTGGAGGGCTCGAGCAGGGTCACCAGGATCCGCATCAGAGTGGTCTTGCCCGCACCGTTGGGCCCCAGCAGGCCGAACAGCCCGTGCTCGATCTGCAGATCGATTTTCTTAAGGGCCTGGATTCCCCCGCGGTAGGTTTTACTCAAACCGTCGATAGTGATGTTCATCAGTGTCACCGTAGCTGAAGATTTGAAAAACTGCAGGCTTGCCGGATTAGCGGCTTTCAACGGATGAATGTCTCACGGAAAGAATCGGGCTCCGTCTGTAGTCCCGCGCGCCTGTGTTGCAGGATTGCGGTCTTCTATCTGATACTCTGAACCCTCGGCCCGGTTCAATAAAAACCGTCCTCCATTCAGGCAATCCCGACAGTCTAAGACAACGGGCAAAGGCTTGACGTTACAGATTTCTTTGCCCTTGAACCGTGGAATGCCCTGTAAATCGCGGAAACACGGAAATGAATAATAAGCATACGGGCGTGCCAAGGCAACCGGGAAAGTCAGGAAATCCCGTTCTGTTCGAACTGTCGCCCGAGCAGGAGGATGAATTCGCGGGTCAGGTTCGGAT
This sequence comes from uncultured Gemmatimonadales bacterium, assembly GCA_964386505.1. Classification (GTDB taxonomy): domain Bacteria; phylum Gemmatimonadota; class Glassbacteria; order GWA2-58-10; family GWA2-58-10; genus JAJFUG01. Next base: position 452 of record CAYLSM010000076.1, on the reverse strand, counting down.
CGAACTGCCCGCTACAAAGGTGCAGATGGTTCAGGGCATCGAAAGGACGGTACTTTTTGCGGTAGGGGTAATCTGTTGTCATTGTGTCGTAGACATCCACGATCGCGGCTATGCGGCCGAACATCGATATCTGCTCATTTTTCAGCTTTCTGGGATATCCGCTGCCGTCCAGCCGCTCGTGGTGCTCGAACGCCATTTTCACCACTTCCTCGGGCATGTCCTTGTGCTGCCTTAACATATTCACCCCGAGCAGGACATGCTTTCTGACAATTTCTAATTCCTCCTCGGTAAGCGCGCCGGGCTTGTTCAGAAGGAGCGGGTCGATTTTTTTCTTGCCCAGGTCGTGAAGCATCCCACCCAGACCCAGAAGATAAAGGTCGGGATATAGCGGCAGGCCGATACTGGACCCCAAGGCCACGCTGAACGTGCAGACATTGACCGAGTGGATGTAG
>CAYLSM010000075.1:0-18728 GCA_964386505.1 uncultured Gemmatimonadales bacterium | reverse complement strand
GTTCAGGCAACAGAGTTGAGGGAGATATGTCTGCAAGAAGACCTTTTTCCGCGAATAAAACCGGTCCGGTCCTGGCGGGTGTAATCGTTGCGGCGGCGGTCCTGGCAATGTCCTGCGGTCCGCGCGACCCGCAGCTCAAGAAAGAGACCGCTATGGTGAACTCCGGCCTGGAGGTGCTGCGCAGCGGCACCCCGCTGCAGCGAGACTCCACCATCCGCACTCTCTACAGCCTCAAGCACGCGGAGCTGTTGACCGCGCACCTGGAGGACCCCGACCAGAACGTGAAAATCGCGATGGTAAGCGCGCTGGGATTCCTCAAGGACAAGTCCTCGGCTCCGGCGCTCAACCGTATGCTCACCTCCACCACGGACTACCTTCTGCGCGAGACCGTGCTCTACGCGGTGGGCGAGGTCTGCGACACCAGCAGCGTGCCGATCCTGATCAGCCTGCTCGCCGACCCGTCCACGGAACGTGACCTGCGCCTGAGCATCCCGATCACCCTGGCCTCGTTCGGCCACGGGTCGGCCGCGCCGCAGGTGGTGCAGGCTTTTGTCGACATCCTGGATAAAAACGGTGAGGATATCGAGCTTTGCTCCTACGTGTCCGTGGGTGTGATGGAGGTGCTGAGTCCAGATAACTTCGAGACATTCCGCCGATATCTGCCCGAGCTCAAGCGCATGGCCGAGCAGCGTAAGGCCGAGTCCGGCACGGATGACGGGATCTACACGAATTTCGACCTCACAATCCAGGAACTGGAGCATTACGGGACCCAACCCGGGAGCTGAATCGCGAGCGGGGTCCGCGGCCGTTTGCGGCTGCAAGGACTGAGACCGCCGAAGGTCTCAGTTTTTTATTATCCCTGGTTTCTGCCCCATTTGGGGCAGCTTTGCTTTAAAAGGCGAAAGCGCCGGGAACGGCTGAGAGAGCGGCCCTGGCGTAAGCTGATTGGAATCAAGCGGTTGAATTGAAGGCTGAAAATTGAGCCGGCTGGTATGGGAGTTGCCTTTAGGGGAATGACATGCTTGTCCCGGTGGAAGCGGCCGGGCCCAGGAAGTTTTTCTCTCATGGAGACTTTGGATGAACGAACAGATAAGCATCCTGAACGAACAGGTGAAACAGGAGAGCGCTTTCGTCGAAAGCGTGATCCACGAGGTGGGGCGGGTGATCGTGGGGCAGCGCCACATGCTGGAGCGTCTGCTGCTGGGTATTCTTTGCGATGGGCACGTGCTGCTGGAGGGTGTGCCGGGCCTGGCGAAAACCCTGAGCGTGCGAACCCTGAGCCAGGTGATCGAGGCCGGGTTCCAGCGCATCCAGTTCACCCCCGACCTTCTGCCCGCCGACCTGATCGGCACGATGGTCTACAACCAGAAGAACGGCGAGTTCGTGCCGCACAAGGGCCCTCTGTTCACCAACATCGTCCTGGCCGACGAGATCAACCGCGCCCCGGCCAAGGTGCAGAGCGCACTTCTGGAGGCCATGCAGGAGCGCCAGGTGACGATTGGCACCACCACCTACCGTCTGCCCGACCCGTTCCTGGTCCTGGCTACCGAGAACCCGATCGAGCAGGAGGGCACCTACCCGCTGCCCGAGGCCCAGGTCGACCGTTTCATGTTCAAGATCAAGGTTGACTATCCGGGCCGCGATGATGAGCGCCGCATCCTCGACCTGATGTCCACCGGCGAGCCGCCCGCGGTGCGCCCGCTGCTCAAGCCCGAGGACATCGTGCGCCTGCGCAAGGTGGTGCGCGAGGTCTACATGGACGAGAAGGTCAAGGACTATATCGTCTCGCTGGTCATGGCCACCCGCAAGCCGGCCGATTTCGGCCTGGCTGAGTTGGGCTCGCTGATCGAGTACGGGGCCAGTCCGCGCGCCACGATCTATCTGGCCCAGGCTGCCCGCGCCAACGCGTTCATCCGCCGCCGGGGCTATGTGACCCCGGAGGATGTGAAGTACGTGGGTCTGGATGTGCTGCGCCACCGCGTGATCCTCACCTATGAGGCCGAGGCCGAGGAGCGCACGCCCGAGGATATCGTGCAGAAGATTTTCGACCACGTTGAGGTGCCCTGAGTTGATCCCGAAGGAAATCCTGGACAAGGTCCACCATATCGAGATAGTCACCCGTCAGGTGGTGGACGATGTTTTTTCCGGGGAATACCACAGCACGTTCAAGGGCCTGGGGATGGAGTTCTCCGAGGTCCGCGAGTACCAGCCGGGCGATGACATCCGCGCTATCGACTGGAACGTGACCGCCCGCATGGGCCACCCCTTCGTCAAGAAGTTTCACGAAGAGCGCGAGCTGACCGTGATGCTGATGGTGGACGCCTCGGGCAGCGGCATGTTCGGCTCGGTGGACCGGACCAAGGGTGAGTTCGCGGCCGAACTGTGCGCCGTGCTCGCTTTCAGCGCCATCCGCAACAACGACCGGGTTGGGCTGGCCATGGTCACCGACCAGGTGGAAAAGGTCGTGGTGCCCAAGAAGGGACGCAAGCACGTGCTGCGGGTGATCCGCGAGCTGCTCTATTTCCGTCCCGAACACCGCGGCACCTGCCTGCGCGAGGGTCTGGAGCACCTGTTCCGCGTGCTCAACCGCCGCGCGGTGATTTTCATTGTGAGCGATTTCATGGATTCGGGCTACGAGCGGGCGCTGCGCCTTCTGAGCCGCCGTCACGACGTGGTGGTGGTGCGGATCACCGACCCGCGCGAGCTGGAGTTGCCCGCAGTGGGGCTGGTGAACCTGCGCGACCCCGAGAGCGGCCGCACCCTGGTGGCCGACCTGTCCTCGTCCGAGGTGCGCGAGGGGTTCCGCCGTCTTGCCGCCCGCCGGCGCGGGGAGCAGGAGAGCTTTTTCAAAAGCTCGGGCATCGATTACATAGACCTGATGGCCGGAAGCTCTTATATTGAACCCCTCATGGGTTTTTTCCGCATGCGGGCCAGGAAGATCAGATAAACCTGTCTGTCGGGAACGACTGCGGCGGGCAGGCCGAGCGGAGGCGCTTTGATAAAAGTAGAGAACCTGACCAAGCGGTACGGTAACTTTCACGCTGTGCGCGATATCTCGTTCCACCTGAAGAAGGGCGAGATTCTGGGATTTCTGGGGCCAAACGGCGCCGGCAAAACCACCACGATGCGCATCATCACCGGGTTCCTCTCGCGCAGCGAGGGTAAGGTGGAGGTGGCGGGCCACGACATTTTCGAGCAGCCCCTGGCGGCCAAGCGCAATATCGGCTACCTGCCTGAGCTTCCCCCGCTGTACAAGGAGATGCGGGTCCAGGATTATCTGGATTTCTGCGGTGTGATCAAGGGCCTCAAGAGCGCCCGCGAGCGCAAGCGGCGTCTGGAGTTCGTGCTGGAGCGCTGCTCGCTCGGCGAGGTGCGCTCGGTCCACATGCACAAACTCAGCAAGGGGTACCGTCAGCGGGTGGGTCTGGCCCAGGCGCTGATCCACAACCCGCCGATCCTGATCCTGGACGAGCCGACCAGCGGCCTTGATCCGCACCAGATCATCGAGGTGCGCCAGCTTATCCGTCAGATATCCGGCGACCACAGCATCCTTTTGAGCACGCACATTCTGCCCGAGGCCAGCCTGACCTGCGACCGGGTGCTGATAATAAACCGCGGCCGCATCCTGGCCGAGGACACCACCGAGCGCCTGACCGGACGCCTCAAGGACAGCGAGAACCTGAGCCTGACCTGGCGCGGCGGCCCGGCCGACCTGCCGCAGCGTCTGGATGCCCTGCCCGGGAGGATCAAGGTGGGCGAGCCGCAGGCCGAGCGTGAGGACAGCCGGGTTAAGCGGCTGGAACTGGAATTCGAGTTGAAACAGGACCACCGCGGGGAAATCGCCCGCGCCGTTGTTGAGTCCGGGGCGGAGTTGCTCGAACTGCGGGCCAATACGATGTCCCTGGAGGAAATTTTCATCCGTATCACCTCGCAGATCGAGTCCTGAGCCGGCGAACCCCGGGCTCAGCCACCCGGACATATCCAGGGGAAAGAAGGCATGCGAAACATTTTAGCGATATTCTGGCGTGAGTACCGCTCTTACTTTGTCAGCCCAATCGCCTATGTGGTGATCGGAGTGTTCATCTTTCTGGTGGCCAACCGTTTTGTCTACCAGTTCAACCAGTTCGTCGAGCTGAGCTTCAAGACGACCAGCGAGGCCCTGTCGCGGCAGCAGGCCATCCCCAAGTTCAGCATCAACGACACCGTGGTGCGCAGCATCTTCCAGGAGATACGCACGATCAGCATGTTTCTGTTGCCGATGATCACGATGCGCCTGTTTGCTGAGGAGCGCAAGACCGGCACCGTGGAGCTGCTGCTCACCTCCCCGCTGACCATCACCCAACTGGTGCTCGGTAAGTTCCTGGGCGGGTTCATCCTGTTCCTGACCATGGTGCTGCCCACCTCGGTTCTGTTCTACTACCTGTTCCTCTACGGCAACCCCGACCTGGGTCCGGTTCTGACCAGTTATGCCGGGATCGTGCTGTTCGGGGCGGCGGTGATCTCACTGGGCCTGCTGATAAGCTCGCTGACCGAAAACCAGATCATCGCCGGAGCGCTCACTTTCGGGGCGTTCCTGTTCCTCTGGCTGGTAGGGCGGCTGGGCGAGACGAATTTCACGCTCTGGTCCAAGCTGGCCGACTACCTTTCGATCACCTCGCACTACAACAACTTCGCCATGGGAGTGATAGACTCGCGCGATGTGCTGTTCTATCTGTCGTTCACTTTCTTCGGCCTGCTCCTGACATACCAGTCCATTTCATCACTGCGCTGGAGGTGAGGCCGGATGAAACAGAAAATTAAAAAATACGGTTACGCCTCCCCGGTGATCCTTCTGGCCGGACTGGGCATATACTATGTGAACGGGCTGTGGGACCCGCTCTCAATCGGCCTGAGCCTGCTGGGCGCGGCTGGAGTGGCCCTATGGCTGGCCGTGGGCAGGGATGAGGTGCTCCAGGTGTTCCGGGCGCGCACTTTCCGCTCCGGGACCAGCACCCTGCTGGTGATCAGCGTGGCGACCAGCGTGCTGGTGGTGGTTAACCTGCTGGGCTACCGCCACTTTGTCTGGAAAGACATCACCCTGGCCAAGAAATACGAGCTAAGCCCGCTGACCATGAGCGTGATCAAGGAGATCGACGAGGCGAAGAAGGAAATCCACCTGACCGCCTTTTTCTGGCAGCACGTGGACTACAACCTCTCGGCCGAACAGAACCAGCTTATGGCCCGCGATAACGCGCGCCGTGAGGGCAAGTTGCGCGACCTGCTGGCGGTCTACAGCAGTGTCTGCTCCTACATACACTACCGTTTCATCGACCCGAACCGCGAACTGGTCCTGTCGCAGCAGTACAACATCCAGCGCTACCGCGATAACGTGGTGGCGGTGGAAAGCGGGGCGAGCCAGGAGATGGTTACCAACATGGGCAACGAGGAGGCGGTGACCAACGCCCTGATCCGCGCCCTGAACGCCGACCGGCGCAAGATTTATTTCCTGCAGGGTCACCAGGAGCGAGCCATCGATGACGGGAGCAACGGCGGGTTCATGCTGGCCGGACAGGCCGTTGCCGATCAGAACTACCTGGTGGAGCCGCTCAACGTGCTGGAAGCCGGAAAGGTGCCGGAGGACTGCCGCGTCCTGGTGATCGCCGGGCCGCGCAAGCCGCTTCTGCCCGATGAAATCCGCCTGATCGACGATTACCTGGAAAACAACGGACGGGTGATGGTGGCCCTCGACCCGGAGTACGATGCCGGCCTGGATGAGTGGCTCCTGGGCTGGGGTATCCGCGTGGACAAGGACATCGTGGTGGACAATTCCGCTGCCGGGGTGCGTCAGGGCGCCGGTCCCACCGAGCCGCTGATCTACAGCTACGACAAGGAGCACCCGATCACCGCCCCGCTGCAGAAAGCTTTCACCACTATGCCCACGGTGCGCTCGATCCGGGTGGTCAGCGACCACAACCCTGATTTGAACCTGAACGTGTTGGCCAGCACCAGTGACAACAGTTGGGGCGAGACCGACCTCACTCCGCTGGCGATCAAGACCCCCACTTTCGACCCGGCCGATCTGAGCGGTCCGGTGCCGGTGGCTGTTTCGATGCTCAAGAAACAGGAGGATGTCCAGCCGGGAGTACGCGAGGTCAAGACCGGCGCGATCAACCACTCCCCGAGCCAGGAGGAGCTGCGCAAGCTCAAGCTCGATATGTCGCAGCGCCGGGCCGAGATGGTTGTGTTCGGCGACAGCGAGTTCGCCTCGAACGAATACCTGCGCTACGGCGGCAACTGGGACCTGTTCATGAACTCTATCAACTGGCTGGTGGGCGATGAGCGTCTGATCAGTATCGCCGCCAAGGACCCCGAGGACCAGACCATCTATCTCAGCCAGCGCCAGGCTAAGCGCCTGGCCCTGGTGGTGCAGTACGGTCTGCCGCTGCTGGTGCTGCTTTTCGGGGTCTGGGTCTGGGTGATGCGCCTTCGCACCCGATGATAAAACGCGGTCCATTCAAGGTATCCGACCACGATAAGGGATAGACTGATGAACTGGAAGATACTGCTTGTCATTCTGCTGCTCATGACCGGGGTGGGGGCTTATCTGGCCCGGCAGATGGGTGTGTTCAAGAAAGAGGAGCCGCAGCCGCGGCAGATCGAAAAGCTGCTGACATTCGATCTGGAGTCGCTGGACCAGGCGAAGATCAGTTTCATGGACACGACCTACCAGCTCGAGCGTCATTTCGACGAGTGGCGGATCGTGGCGCCCTATCCCGGCGAGCAGGCCGACACCCTGACTGTAAACAACATACTGCGGGTCCTGACCAAGATCAGCGTGATACGCAAGATTCCGCTCGACTCGATCAGTCTGGCGCAGGTGAACCTCGACAACCCGGTGCTTTCGTTCGAGCTGAGTTTCAAGGACGGCAGTACGCAGGGGGTGAGTTTCGGTGCCCTGAACCCCACTACAGACAACATTTACGTGAAGAAAACCACGGCTGACAGCGTGCTGATGGTGAGTAAAATCCTGGGATCGTCGCTGGCGGTGAACGGCCGGATGATCCGCAGCAAGCAGTTGATCAACCTGCCGGTGCTGCGGGTGTCGAGCCTGGAGTTGGAGCGTGAGGGCCGCAGCGACCGTTTCGGCGTGGACAAGCAGTCCGGCCGCTGGAACGTGCTGGAGGGCTCCGGAACGCACCCGGTGAACAAGCTGGTTATCCTGACCGTGTTGGAAAGGCTGCACATGGGCCAGGTGCGTGAGTTCCACGCACCGGATGAGGCTGTCGCTGCGGTCACGGGGCTGGACAGGCCGGTGCGCCGCCTGACGGTGGAGGACCTGGACGGAAAGCGCAACGAGGTCCGTCTGGGCCGACCGGTGGCAGGTCGGGAGTACCTGCTCTGGGCCAGCTCGAGCATCTACCCGAACGAGCTTCTGTTGGTGGATTCGCTTCTCCTGGGCCAGCTCGAACGTCTGCGGCCCGAGCGTATCCCCTATGTCCGTCTTGTCCATCTCGATATCCACTCCGTGGACCGGATGCACCTTCAGTACCGGGCCGGCGAGCTGGAACTCAAGGCCGATTCCGACACCCTCTGGCGGATCCTTCAGCCCCGCGAGCAGAAAGCCCGTCTCTGGCAGGTGGAGCGGATCCTGGCCGAGGTGGATACGATGAATGCGCTGACCGTGCTGCCGACTCAGACCACCGGGCGCGGGTTCGAGGACCCGCAACTGGAACTGAGCCTGTACAAGGGCGACAGCCTGCTCGGGCATTATTTGGTTGGGGATTATGCGGGGATGGATATCTATTTCCGGGACATTCTGCTGGGGACCGATTATACGATTCCCCCACGCACGCTGGAGCGCCTGTCCTGGACTTTCGAGGACCTGGCGGATGTCCCGGTCCGGCATGTGGTTCAATAGCATAAACGTTAAAGATCGTGTATATGAATAGATCGTCTATCCTGCCGGCCCTGGCCTTGCTGCTTTGCACCGGGGCGACCGCGGCAGCGCAACCGCAGGTGGATGCCCGCCTGGACACCACCGGGATCAGTATCGGCGACCCGGTGACTCTCACTCTTTCGGCCCACACCGGACCGGGAGAGACTGTCCGTTTTCCCGACCTTCAGCCCGCACCCGACAAATTCGAGCTGATAGGGGCCGGTGCGCCCGAGCGTTACGAGGAGGGCAACGGGTCCAGCCTGGAGCGCCGCAGCTTCAAGCTCACCTCGTTCGAGACCGGGCAACTGGAGCTTCCGCCCCTGCCGTTTGTTGTCATGGAGCCGGACGGGTCGGTGGATACTGTCTACACCCGGGCACTGAGCCTGGAAGTGATAAGCCTGCTTCAGGACACGACCAAGGCCGATGTCCGTCCGCTGAAGCCGCTGATCGAGGTGCCGCCGCGCTGGCACCGGCTGGCGCTCCTGGCCGTGGCCGCCCTGATGCTCCTGGGCGGTCTGATCTGGCTCTGGCTGCGCTACCTCAAGCGCCGCGACCGTCGGTTGAGCGGCGCCCCGGTCGAGGCTGCCCCCAAGCGGCCGGCCCACGTGGTGGCCGTGGAGGAACTGGACCGCATCAAGGCCCTCGGCCTGATCGAGAAGGGCGAGATAAAGATGTTCCACAGCCTGATCTCGGACGCCATCCGGCGCTACATCCAGGACCTCTACGAGATCGAGGCCATCGACATGACCACCTGGGAGGTCTACGAGAGCCTGCACCGGGCGCTCCTGGCCGGGCCGGACATCGCCGACCGCTTCCAGGAGTTCCTGCAGGCCTGCGATCTGGTCAAGTTCGCCAAGTACCGTCCGCCCATCGTGGAGATAAACTCGATCTTCAACCAGGCCTACGACCTGGTCGAGTCGACCCGCCGCCTGCCGACCGCCGAGCCGGTTGAGGAGACGGCCCCCGCGGCTGGAACGGACAGTGTGGAACCGGCCTCCCCGGAGGCGATGAAATGATAGACAGAATACTGAGAACCGCGCTCGACTGGCTTCCGGACATAAATTACGCCGGTTTCGAGTTTGCCGACCGTTACGCTCTGCTTCTGCTTCTGCTTCTGGTCCCGCTGGCCTGGGCCTGGTTCGGCTGGCGCTCGCGCCGTCGCCGCAGCCTGGACTTTTCAGACCTGCCTGGCCTGGTCCGGGTGACCGGCCCCTGGACCCGGGTGCGGCCGCACGTGCCGTTCGTGCTGCGCCTGCTGGCCCTGGCCCTGATCGCCCTGGCCCTGGCCCGTCCGCGCAGCGGCTCCAGCGTGGAGGAGGTCTCCAGCGAGGGCATCGACATAATCCTGACCGTGGATGTGTCCACCAGCATGCTGGCCGAGGACCTGCGCCGCGGCGAGAGCCGTCTGGACGTGGCCCGCGAGGTGGTGACCGATTTCATCGGCAAGCGCCGTCACGACCGCATCGGCCTGGTGGCGTTCGCGGCCAAGGCCCTGACACGCTGCCCGCCCACCCTGGACTACCGCGTGCTGCAGGCCCAGGTGGACAACCTGAAAATCGGCTCCATCGAGGACGGGACTGCGATCGGGGTGGCCCTGGCCAGCAGCGTCAACCGCCTGCGCACCTCCCGCGCCAAGAGCCGGGTGATAATCCTGCTCACGGACGGGATGAACAACCGCGGCGAGGTGGACCCGCTGACCGCGGCCCATGTGGCCCAGGCCGAGAAAGTGAAAGTCTATACGATCGGCGCGGGCACGCGCGGGGTGGCCCCGGTGCCGATGATGGACCAGTTCGGCAACACGCGCTACGTGAACCAGCAGGTGGAGATAGACGAGAAGACCCTGGGCGAGATCGCCGAGCTTACAGGCGGCCGCTACTACCGGGCCACCAATGCCGCCGAACTGGAGAATATTTACCGCGAGATCGACAGTCTGGAAAAGACCAAAGTGGAAGTCAAACAGTACCAGCGCTACGATGAGCTGTTCATGCTGCTGCTCGTTCCGGCGCTGCTGCTGCTGGTGATCGAGATTCTGCTGGCCCGGACCCGTTTCGGGACCTTGCCTTAAATTCGAGGGGTTGGGAGATGCATTTCCAGAACCCGCAGTTTTTCCATCTGCTCTGGCTGCTGCCGCTGACCGTGCTGTTCCTCTGGCTGAGCGGCCGGGCGCGCAAACGCGCTCTGGCCCGCTTTGCCGGGGTGCCGCTGCTGGAGCGGCTGAGCGACCCGGTGTTCGAGTGGGTCAGCCCGTTGCGCGCTGTGTGCCTTCTGACAGCCCTGGGGCTGGTGGTTACCGCCCTGGCCCGTCCGCAGTACGGCCGCATGCCGGTGATCCTCAAGCGCGAGGGCCGCGATATCGTTTTCCTGATCGATACCTCGACCAGCATGCTGGCCGATGACATCAAGCCCGACCGTCTGACCCGGGCGCGTTTCGAGATCAGCAGCCTGCTGGGCCGTCTGGAGGGCGACCGCGTGGCCGTGGTGCCGTTCGCCGGGGATGCCGACATCCTCTGCCCACTGACCACCGACTACAGCGCCGCGGGGCTGTTCATCGACGCGCTGGACACGCAGATGACCTCAGAGCCCGGCACAGACATTGCCCGCGCCCTGGAGGTTGGGGCGAACGCGTTCGACAAGGAGCAGACCAAGTACCGCGTGATGGTACTGATAACCGACGGCGAGCAGTTGAGCGGGGATGCGCTGGAGGAGGCTAAAAAGCTGCGCGAGGCAGGGGTGAGACTCTACGCCATCGGGATCGGTACGCCGGACGGGGTGCCGATACCGGTGCGGGACGCCTCGGGCAAGGTGACTGACTACAAGCGCGACAACCAGGGCCAGGTGGTGATGAGCCGCCTGGGCGAGCAGCTTCTGGCCGAACTGGCCCGCGCCGGGGGCGGCGAGTACTACCGCGCCGGTGACCAGGCCCTGGAGCTGGAGCGCATTTTTGACGATATCCGCAAGCTGGAGAAGCGCCAGCTCGAAAGCAAGGAGTTCGTGCTGTACAAGGACCGCTACCAGTGGTTCCTGGGGCTGGCTTTCGCGCTTCTGCTGGTGGAGCCGCTGCTGGTAGAGACCCGTCGCCGCCGCAACAACGGGCGCGGGGGGCAGAACGGGCAGGGAGGGGAACGCGGGTGAGACAGCCAGGGTACAATACAGCGCTGCATTTACTGGCGCTTTCCGTGGTGTTCGTGTTATCATTTGCCGGCACCTGGGCGAACCTGACCCAGAGCAAGCCGGAGCAGGCCCAGAACGCCTATCACAAGGGCGATTTCCAGAAAGCGCTCGACCTGTACCAGGATGCCGCCACCCACGAGCCGGATTCCGACACCCTGGCCTACAACCTGGGCAACACGCTCTACAGCCTGGGCCGCTATCAGGACGCGTCGAAGCAGTTCTCTAAGGTGCTGAAGAAAGACAAGCCCGCGCTCAGCGCGAACTCGCTCTACAACATGGGCAACACGCTGTTCCAGATGGGCAAGGCCGGGCAGGACCAGAAAATGCTGGAACAGGCGCTGGAGGCTTACCGCAGTTCGATCCAGCGCAACCCCTCGGACCTGGACAGCAAGTACAACTACGAGCTGACCCGCCGTCTGATCAAGAAACAGCAGCAGCAACAGCAGCAACAGCAGCAGCAGAATAAAGACCAGAAGAAGGACCAGGACAAGAAAGACCAGCAGAAGCAGCAACAGCAACAGAACCAGGACCAGCAGAAAAAGCAGCCGCAGGACAAGAAAGAGCAACAGCAGCAGCCCCAGGCCGAGAAGGACAAGCAGCAACAGGAGCAGAAATCCCAGCCGCAGCCTGGGCAGATGAGCAAGGAGGAGGCCGAGCGCATCCTCAACGCCCTGATGCAGATGGAAAAGGACATGCAGGAGAAGGAAAAGAAAGCCGCCGCGCAGAAACGCGTCAAGGGGCCGGACTGGTGAGAATGACTATGCCGAAATTAAATCTATGGAGAAGGACTTTCGCCGCGCTGACAGTGGCCGCGCTTTGTCTCGCAGTGCCCGGGCGCGCCGCGGATGACGTGACCGTACGCATCGAGGCCCAGCCGACCAGCCTGTCCGCCGGCCAGCAGCTCGACCTGACCGTCTCGATCTCCGGGGCGATGATGCAGGTCGGGCAGCCGGTTATTGCCGGGCTGGAGAGTTTCACCGTGGCCGGGACCAGCCAGAACTCCAGCTTCAACTTCGTCAACGGCCACACCAGTGTCAGCGTGGCCTACGAGTACAGTCTGTTCGCCAACCAGGTGGGCGCTTTCACCCTGGGGCCGGCCACGGTGCAGGTCAAGGGCAAGACCTACTCCTCCAACACGGTTCAGGTGACTGTGGGGGCGGGCGGTGCAGCCTCGCCAGGCGCGCAGCCGGCCAACCCGACAAGCCCGGCCGCTCCGGCCGCGCCGGCCCAGGCGCAAACCGCGGCCCCGTCCGATGGGGCCAGTTCGCCGGACGGCAGCGTGTTCATCCAGGGCAACGCCGACCGCCGCGAGGTTTACGCGGGCCAGCAGGTAATCTACACCTTCGGCTTCTTCTACCGTACGCGCCTGGTGGAGAACCCGGAGTACATCCCGCCCACGTTCAACGGGTTCTGGGTCGAGCAGATCGACCAGAACGCGGTCCAGTCGACCCGCAACGTGAACGGCATGACTTTCGTGGTGCAGGAACTGCGCTACGCCCTGTTCCCGACCACCGCGGGCGAGGCCACGATCACCCCGGCCGGCCTGAACTATGTGGTCAGCGACATCTGGAATTTCTTCGACCGCCCGCGCCGTTTCCAGCTCCGGACCAACCCGGTTAGCGTAAAAGTGAAGCCCCTGCCCGAAACCGGCCGTCCGGGTGTTTTCAACGGCGCGGTGGGCCGGTTCACCCTTTCCGCCAAGCTGGACAAGAACGAGGTCAAGCAGGGCGAGCCTGTGACCCTGGAAGTAACACTGTCCGGCACGGGTAACATCAAGACCCTGCAGGAACCCAATCTGCCGGGCCTGAAAGAATTCGATGTCTACTCCTCCAAGAGCGAGGAGAATATCGAGCGCACCGCGGCCGGGATCGGCGGGAAGAAAACGTTCCGCTACGTGATCGTACCGCGCAAGCCCGGCTCTTTCGGCTGGGATGGCGTGGATTACGCCTATTTCGACCCCTCGACTGAAAAGTACGTGCTCCTGCACAGCCAGCCGGTGAAATTCACGGTTACCCCGTCCGAGGCCGGGCGTGAGGCCCAGGGCTACCGTCTGGCCCCAGAGAAAGTGCTGACCCTGGGCGAGGACATCCATTACATCAAGGAGAACCTGGACCTGCTGCGGGCGCATTCCGGCTCGCCGCTGGGCGGGTTCGGGTTCTGGGCCGCCCACGCGCTGCCGCTTCTCTGCCTGGGTCTGGCCCTGGCCTGGCGCCGTCACCGCGGACGACTGATGAGTGACATGGGCTACGCGCGGATGCGGCGCTCCGGGCGGCGGCTGACTGCGAACCTGAAAGAGGCCTCCCGCGCCGTGACTGCGGGCAAGGCCCCCGAGGCTTTCGCCGCCCTGGACCGCGCTCTGATCGATTTCATCGGGGACAAGCTCAACACCGAGGCGCGTGGCATGGTGACCGAGCAGATTGTGGAACTGCTGGAGAGCCGCAAGCTGGAAAGCTCCCTGGTCTCGGAGGTGCGCCAGTGTCTGGAGCATTTCGCCTTCGCGCGATTCGCACCCTCGCAGGTCTCGGCCACGGAGGCCGCAACCTGGCTTGATCGGGTCAAGCAGCTTGCCTCCAGCCTGGAGAGAGCGCTATGAATAAGATCAACTCACTGACAGGTAAAGGTTTGGCTGTCCTTTTCGCCGCGGTGCTGGCCTGTACGGCTGCGGCCCCGGCTCTGCGTGCGCAGGCGCAGAATATCACCACCCTGGAGACCCGTTTCATCCAGGCCAACCGCAGCTACAGCCAGGGTGAGTACGAACAGGCGGCCAAGGAGTATGCCGAGCTGCTCAAGCTGTCCGGTCCGAGCGCCGGTCTCTACTACAACCTGGGTTGCGCCCAGCTCAAGGCCAATCAGCTTGGGCCCGCTACGGCCTCGTTCCATCGTGCGGCGCGGCTTGCCCCACGCGACAAGGACATCCGGGCCAACCTGCGTTTCGTTCAGGCCCTGACCCGGCCCGAGAACTCGCAGGAGGAGGGGGAGGATTTCCTGAGCGGGCCTCTCCTGGGTTGGATGTTCCTGCTCTCCGACCGCGAGGTGGGGTTCAGCCAGCTCGTACTACTGGGGTGGGCCACCCTGGGGGCGACACTCCTGGTGGCTGGCTACGCGGGGCGGATGCGTCGTATCCTGATCTGGACCACCCTGGCCGGCACGTTCTTTCTGCTGGCCAACAGCGCTCTTCTGGCCGTGCACTGGTACCGTCAGAACTATTTCATCGAGGCCGTGGTCCTGGAGGCGAACTCCGAGGCGCGCAGCGGACCGGGGGAGGAGAACAACCGGGTCATGGTGCTGCCGGAGGGTACGCTGGTCCGGCTGGGCGAGAGCCGCAACGGCTGGGTGCTGGTCAGTCTTCCCAACGGCAGCAGCGGCTGGATGCCGGCCTCCCGTCTGGAGCAGATTTGAGCCGGCCGGTGCCAGGCTGTATCTGAGCTGAATACACCCATTGAGCAACGTCGCTTGACCGCTTCTGTATATTAGAACTGAGGGGAACGCGCTCCCGTTGCGGGTGCGCCCCGCAATCTCCAGCCGGGCTGAGATGCTGGTTTGTTTTTTGCATTCAGTCTGGTGTTCCACCGCCGGCGATGGCTGGCGTGCGGGCTGCCAATTCTTGGAGATTGTGCTGGATTATGTTACTATGAAAGCGGTCAACCATGGCGGTCAACGTGCAGGATACAGTTTACAGTCTCGAAAATTCAGCAGAAGATATCGAAATTTTGACGACCAACGGCGATGAGTCAGTCAAGAGTGGACCAACTCGTGACGCGCAGAGCGACGAGGACCTTGTCCGGGAATTCATCGACGGCGACGAGCGGGCGTTCCGCGATCTGATGGACCGCTACAGCCGCCGTATGGTCAATTATATCTATCGGATTATCGGCGACCGTGACCGGGCCGAGGACCTGCTGCAGGATACGTTCATCCGGGTTTACCGCAACATCCACCGTTTCGACCAGAGCCGCAAGTTTTCGACCTGGCTGTACACCATTGCCACCAATCTGGCCAAGAACGAGCTGCGAAACGCCGGCCGCAGCCCGCTGATGTATTTCCAGAACTTTTTCTTCCGCAAGGACGAGCCGCAGATGTTCGAGGCCGCTGACAAGGCCGGCCGCCCGGATGACGAGCTGTACCAGAAGCAGTTGGAGAACATAGTCTCCACGGCGGTGGAAAAGATGCCCAACCGTCACCGCCTCGTGTTCAGCCTGCGCGAGACCCAGGGCAAAAGCTACGAGGAGATCGCCGAAATCCTGGGCTGCAACATCGGTACGGTCAAGAGCCGCCTGAACCGCGCGCGGGCCAAGTTCGCCCAGATCATCGAGCCGTTCCTCAAATAGATCTTTCACCCTCCGCGCCGGACACACAGTCCCCGGCTGCGGTTTCCCCATGCGAGGCCGCCATGACTTTTCCGCTCAACCGGGGTCGCCGTCTAAGGAAAAGCGCAGCGCTGCGCTCCATGGTCCGCGAAACCACGCTCCGCCCCGCCGATTTCATCTACCCGCTCTTCGCAGTACACGGCTCCGGGGTGCGCCACGAGATACCCTCCATGCCTGGCAATTATCATCTGTCCGTGGACTGCCTGGTGCAGGAGGCGGCCGGGGCGTTCGCCGAGGGCGTGCCCGCGGTGCTGCTTTTCGGCCTGCCGGACAGCAAGGACCCGACCGGGAGCAGCAGTCTGCGCGAGGACGGCATAGTCCAGCAGGCTGTACGCGCTCTGAAAAAGGAGCTGCCCGAGCTGGTGGTGATCACGGATGTCTGCCTCTGCGAGTACACCGACCACGGACATTGCGGTAAAATCGTTGATGGACGGGTGGACAATGACGCAACGCTCGAAATCCTGGCGCAGCAGGCGGTCAGCCACGCCCGCGCCGGGGCGGACATTGTCGCGCCCTCGGACATGATGGACGGACGGGTGTTGGCGATCCGCAATGCCTTGGATGCCGGGGGATTTATCGAGACCGCGATCATGAGCTATGCCGCCAAGTACGCCAGTGCTTTCTACGGCCCGTTCCGCGAGGCCGCCGACAGCGCCCCGGCTTTCGGCGACCGGCGCACCTATCAGATGGATCCGGCCAACAGCCGCGAGGCCCTGCGCGAGGTGGCCCAGGACATCTCGGAGGGGGCCGACATCCTGATGGTCAAGCCGGCGCTGCCGTACCTGGACGTTGTCTGCCGGGTGCGCGAGCGTTTCGACGTGCCGGTGGCGGCCTACAACGTGAGCGGTGAGTTCTCGATGCTGCGCGCCGCTGAGCGCCTGGGCTGGCTGGACGGCCAGAGGGCCATGCTGGAGGTGCTCACCTCGATTAAGCGCGCCGGGGCCGACCTGATCATCACCTATTTCGCCCGCGAAGCCGCGCGTCTGATAAGCCAGGGGAAACAGCCGTGAGCGGCGGGCTGAGCCAGCGCGATAATTTATTATTGGGCGCCGTGCAAAGCGGTTTCCCGGCCGCGGAACGTCCCTTCGCCGCCATCGGCGAGCGGCTGGGCCTGAGCGAGCGGGAAGTCCTCGATACGGTGAAAAGCCTGGTCGAACGCAGGGTCATCCGCCGTTTCGGGGCCGTGTTCGACTCGCGCCGCCTGGGTTATGTCAGCACCCTGGTCGCGGCGCGTATCCCCGACCCGGAGCGCCTTCCTGCCGTGGCCGAGGCTGTGGGACGTTATCTGGAAGTGACCCACAACTACGAGCGCGCCGACAGTTTCAACCTCTGGTTCACCCTGATCGCCGAAAGCCCGGCCCGCATGGAAACGATCCTGGCGCAGGTGGCCGCCCTGCCCGGTGTGGCCGAGGTGCGCTCCCTGCCCCAACTCGATCTGTACAAGGTCCGCGCCGAGTTCCGTCCCCTGACAGGCGACACCTCCGCGGCCGGGGAGGAGGAGTGATGGCTGAACCGATGCCCGCCTCCTTTGACGAAAAAGACCGCGCGCTTGTCCGTCTTCTTCAGGAGAACCTGCCGCTGGTCGAACGGCCCTACCACGAGCTGGCGGCAAAGGTGGGCCTGACTCCGGAGGAGGTAATCGAGAGGGTGCGGCGCTGGAGCGAGTCGGGGGTGATCCGCCGTTTCGGGGCCTCGGTCCGTCATGTGAGCATGGGCTACAAGGCCAACTGCATGGTGGTCTGGCGCGTGGAGCCTGAGGCCGCGGGCGAGGCCGGACGGGCTTTCGCCGCGTTCCCGGAGGTGACCCACTGCTACCGTCGCCCGGAGTTCCCCGGCTGGCCTTACAGCCTGTACACGATGATCCACGGCGCGGACCGCGATTCGATCGAGGCCCTGGTGGCGCGCATGTCCGCGGCCACGGGACTGACCGAGTACCGTCTGGTGCACAGCGTCAGGGAATGGAAAAAGACCTCGATGAAGTATTTCGCCATAAATAAGGAGGACGGGGAGTGAAACGCAGCCGTTCAGCCGAACTGTTCAGCCGCGCTCAGCGGATCATCCCCGGCGGGGTGAACTCGCCTGTACGGGCTTTCCGCTCGGTGGGCGGTGCGCCGTTTTTCGTGGAGCGCGGTGAGGGAGCCTACCTCTACGACGTGGACGGCAACCGCTACCTGGATTTTGTCTGCTCCTGGGGCCCGTTGCTGTTCGGGCATGCGCCCGCTGGGCTTGAGGAAGTGCTGGCCCGGGCGGCGCGGCTCGGAACCAGCTATGGCGCGGCCACCGGGGGCGAGATCGAGCTGGCCGAGCGTGTGGCGCGCTGCCTGCCCTCGATAGAAATGCTGCGCCTGGTCTCGAGCGGCACCGAGGCCACCATGACCGCCCTGCGCCTGGCCCGTGCGTTCACCGGCCGCAGCCTGATAGTCAAGTGCGAGGGCTGCTACCATGGCCACTCGGACAGTTTTCTGGTCAAGGCCGGCTCGGGCGGGGCCACTTTCGGGGTGCCGGACAGCGCCGGTGTGCCAAAGGAACTTTCCGCCCTCACCGTGAATGTCCCCTATAATGACCCCGCGGCCCTGGAGAGCGTGCTGGCCGAGTGCGGCGACAACGTGGCCGCGATGATCGTGGAACCTGTGGCCGGCAACATGGGCGTGGTGCCGCCTGCGCCGGGCTATCTGGCCGCTCTGCGCGAGCTGACCCGCCGTCATGGCGCGCTGCTCATTTTCGATGAGGTGATCACCGGGTTCCGTCTGGGGCGCGGCGGCGCGCAGGAGCGTTTCGGCATAACGCCGGACCTGACCTGCCTGGGCAAGATAATCGGCGGCGGGCTGCCGGTGGGAGCGGTGGGTGGACGGCGCGAGATCATGGAAATGCTCTCACCCCTGGGGCCGGTCTACCAGGCTGGGACCCTCTCGGGTAACCCGCTGGCCGTGGCCGCGGGCCTCTACATGCTCGACAGGCTGGACAGAGAGCCGCCCTATGACTACCTTGAGACCCTGGCCGCCCGTATGGAGACCGGCCTTCGCTCCAGCCTCGCGGAGGCGGGTGTGGCTGGCTGCGTGAACCGCGTGGGAAGCCTGATGACAATGTTTTTTACCGCCGGCCCGGTGACCGATTTCAGCTCGGCCCAGCGCGCCGACCGCGAGCTGTTCGGACGGTTTTTCCAGGCCATGCTGGCGCGCGGCGTGTTCCTCGCCCCCAGTCAGTTCGAGGCCGCCTTTGTCAGCGCCGCCATGAGCGAGGCCGATATCGACCTGGCGCTCGAGGCCGGACGAGGG
>CAYLSM010000074.1:0-18808 GCA_964386505.1 uncultured Gemmatimonadales bacterium | reverse complement strand
GTCACTCCGTAGCCGCGGCGGCGCAACTCGACCAGCCATTCAATGTCGAGCGGACCAGCGTCCCCCGCCTCGGTTTCGAATGTCACGAACAGGAGATCGCAGCTCATTCTGTCCATGGCTATGTTCCTCGATTCTCGAATACGGCCCGCAGAGCAGCCCGAGACGCTACGGCTCGCCAGCCAGGCCCCCAGGGACCGAAACACTGGCCGGGACGGTGTCCGGAGCGAGCTGCCTGTCTATCCCCCGATAAAAAGCCACTCACCCTGCCGGCATTGCCTTCCACCGTCCCGGCGCTTTTCTCAGCTTGAAATGAGGATGCCCCGGAAAAACAGTTCCTCGATAGTCCCGATTATTTCCTGGGCGTCAGTTATGTTTTCCAGCCTTTCCCAGTGCCTGATAATCCCGTCGGTCAAGCCATCAAGGCTGACCGCCAGCAAGCGCGGATCGCAAGGTTTTATCAGGCCCCGGTCGATTGCCTCGTGGCAAATCGATTCGAGCCAGTCCATGTAAGCCTGGTGTCGGATCAGGACAGGATGGTCTTTTTCGATCTGCGGGCGGTAGCTGTCCGAGGTGAACCCGATGAAGATCTTGAAAAAATCGTAATGGGCGATGAAGTAGTTCACCTTTTGTGTAATCACAGTGCGCAGCTTTTCCACCGGCGAGTCGAATGAATCAGCCGCCACCCGCAGGTTATCCAGACCCTCGCTGGCGCTTTTCTCGATAATGCTGAAAAAAAGCGCCTCCTTGCCCGGGAAGAAATTGTAGATCGAACCGACTGAAAGCCCGGCCGCCGCGGCGATCATACTGATTGTCGTGTTGTGGAAACCGTTGGTCGAGAACACCGCCTCGGCCGCCTCCAGTATCTCCCGCCGCATGCGCTCTTTCTCGCGTTCCTTGCGGGATGGTCTGCCCACAAAGCCTCCGATTCGCCTGAAAATATGAATATTGTTTCATAATATGAATCTACATTCATTATAGTGAACAGGCGTTCAAATATCAAGGTTTTTTTACTCTGGAATTGATTATCCGGGAGTGAGCTTACAGCCTCATCCAGCAGGCGGGACAGACTCAAACCATTGCAGATCAGGGGTATGAAAATAAGCCACAGGCTGCACCGGGCGGGAGAAGACCGGTTAGCCGTTCAGGCACTCCCGCACTTTGCGGGCCAGGTTCATGCGGGTGAAAGGTTTCTGGATAAAGCAGATGTCTTCGCCCAGCACCCCACGGTCGGCGATCAGGTTCGCGGCATACCCCGACATGTAGAGCACCCGCAGCCCGGGACGGGCCTGTTGAAGACGGCTATACAGCTCACGGCCGCTCATGTTGGGCATTATCACATCGGTCAACAGAATGTCGATCCTGTCCGGGTAATTGGCCGCCAGCTCCAGACATTCGCTCACTGTCTTGCCGCTCAGCACCTTGTACCCGAGGCCGCTCAGCATAGTACAGGCCAGGTCCCGCACGTTGGGGTCGTCCTCCGCCACCAGGAGCGTTTCATTCCCTCCCGGGGCCTCCGCCTGAACAGCGGCTCCCTCGCTTTCTGCCGGCTCCAGCTCGATGGCCGGCAGATAGACCTTGAAAGTGCTGCCGTGCCCGGGCTCACTGTAGACCCAGACATGACCGCCATGCTGCTTTACAATCCCGTAAACCGTAGCCAGCCCCAGTCCGGTGCCCTGTCCGATCGGCTTGGTAGTGAAAAACGGATCGAAAATCCGGGCTTTGATCTCGGGCGGCATGCCCATCCCAGTGTCGGAAACTGAAAGCATGACATATCTGCCCGGGGTCACTCCGGTGTGATGGTTGGCGTAATCGGCGTCCAGTTCGTCGTCCCGGGTTTCGATAGCAAGCTTGCCGCCCTCGGGCATGGCATCCTGGGCGTTTACTGCCAGGTTCATCAACACCTGCTCCACCTGGCTGCGGTCTGCCCGCACCGCCCGCACCGAGGCCGATAGCTGCATCTCGATGCGGATATTCTCGCGCAGGGTCCGGCGGAGCAGCTTGCCCATGTTGGAGATAACCTCATTCATATCCAGGGCTTTGACCTGGAGGGTCTGTTTCCGGCCGAACGCCATCAACTGCCCGACCAGGTCGCGCGCGCGCCCCCCGGCGTTCACTATCTCCTGGATATCCCTCTGCGCCGCTTGGCTCAGTTTCTCCTCCAGCAGCAGCATCTCGGAGTAGCCCAGAATCGGGGTAAGAAGGTTGTTCAGGTCGTGGGCCACACCGCCGGCCAGAAGGCCCACCGCCTCCAGTTTCTGAGAGACGCGGAGCTGGTCCTCGAGGTCCAGTTCCCGGGTCACATCCTTTTTCAGGGTCACGTAGCTCACTATCTCACCCTTTTCATCCCGGATGGGAGTGACAGTGATGTCCTCAGTCAGAATGTCCCCGTTCTTGCACAGAGATTGCACCCGTCCGGACCAGACCTTGCCCTCTCTCGTGGTTCCGATGATCTCTTTCAGAAGGGTCTGGCTTTCGACGGTGAACTCCATAAAATGCATATTCCGGCCAATCACCTCGTCAGCGCTGTAGCCGGAGGAGGCCTCAAACGCCGGGTTCACATACTGGATCAGTCCCTCAGTGTCCCGGATAATGACACTTTCAGTGGCCTGCTCGACAGTCGAGGCCAGGAACCGCAGCCGCTGCTCGGCGCGCTTGCGCTCGGTGATGTCCAGGGCTGCGAAAATATGGCCCTTGGAGTAATCGTTCCGGTCCACAGGGGCGAAACTCAGCAGAAGGTCGATCATCCGGCCGTCCTTGCGGCGGTGGCGGGTCTCCATCGTTCCGCTGCCGTGCTCCCTGACATATCCGTGGAATCGCCCCACAGCCTCGTAATCCTCCGGCGTGTTGTAGAGGAACGAGGTGTTGCGCCCAAGCAGTTCCTCTCTTGTATAGCCGACAATTTCGCAGTAATGCTTGTTTACTTCCTTGAAAACCCGGTCCACGACCATACCCACTCCCACCGGCTGGACCCGCAGGATGCTTTTCATCTTTTCCTGGCTGCGGAGCAGCTCGGTCTCCATGCGCTTGCTCTCGGTGATATCTATCACCGCAAATGCATAACCAGCCGACAGGTCCTGCGGATTCATCGGCGCAAGGCTGATCAGGACATCAATCACACGGCCGTCTTTCCTGAGAAAGCGGGTCTCAATCTGATGAGATCCGCGTTCTTCCTTACTTTCATATGTCTTTCCCACAGCATCATAATCCTCCTGGGACAGATAGCATTTCCTCGTGCTCTGCTCCAGGAGTTCCTCCCTTGCGTAGCCGAGCATCTCGCAGAACTGATCGTTGGTCTCCTTGATCACCCGGTCAACAAGAAGTCCCACTCCCACCGGCTGGACCCGCAGGATATTCCGAACTTTCTCCTCGCTTTTAATCAGCTCGGTCTCCATACGCTTGCGCTCGGTGATGTCCAGTACAGTGAAAACGACGCCCTTCGATGTATCCGTGTGATCCAGGGGGGACAGGTTCAGTATGATATCGATATGCCGGCCGTCCTTCCTGACACACGGGACTTCGATCGTGGCTGTACCCTGTTCCGCGACCTGCTTGTAAAGCTTCCTCACCGCCTCATTCACCTCGGGGGAAGCGTAGATCATTTCCGTTCTCTGCCCGATCAGCTCCTCCCGCGAGTACCCGAGCATGTCACAAACCTGATTATTAACTTCCACGAACCTCCGGTCGACCGCCAATCCCACCCCAACCGGCTGGACCCGCAGGATATCCCTTATTTTCTGTTCGCTCCGGATCAGCTCGGCCTCGGCTTTCTTCCGGGCCGTGATGTCACCGAAAATGACCGCGAACCGGCCTTTCTGCGGGCTGTAGACCATCAATTCCAAGTGTTTTCCCAAACCGGGATAGAATTCCTCGAAACTGAGTGATTCTCCCGAGAGCGCGACTCCACATATGCGTTCAATCCAGCTTTGATCCATTTCCGGAAGGACTTCCCGCAACGTCCGGCCCTGCACGTACTCGGCCCTCAGGCCGGTCAGTTTCTCGAAGGCCGGGTTGACCTCCAGAAAACGGTAATCCACCGGACGGCCCGACTCATCCAGAATCATCTCGTGAAGGGCGAACCCGGTAACCATGTATTCGAACAGGTGCCTGTACTTGCGCTCGCTCTCGCGCAGGGCCTGCTCGGTATTCTTCAGTTCTGAGATATCGATGATCGCGCCTATTATTCCGCCTGTCGAGCCGTCCGGGTTGTTGAAAGTCGCCTTGTGGAATATCACCGGACGGTCCGAGCCGCCCGCCGTTCTCGCAACGGATTCGTAAACCTGAATGCCTGGATTGGCGAAAAGCTCCTGGTCGGCTTTATGGTATATTTCCGCCAGGCCCGGAGGGGCGACCTCGAATACGGTTTTTCCTATCACCTCCCTGTCTCCGACACCCAGATATTCCCGGAAAGCCTGGTTGCATCCCAGGTACTTGCCATCGGCGTCCTTGTAGTAGACCGGATACGGCATGCTGTTTATCAGGTGGGAGATGAATTCGGCCTGACGGCGTAGTTTTTCCTCGGCCTTTTTCCGTTCCGTGACCACATCGAACACGGCCACGAAATACCCGGAGGCCGGGCTGTAAACCGACACCCAGAACCACATCTCCAGGGAGGAAACATATATTTCGAAACGCTCGGGTTTGCCGGTTGTAGCCACCTGGCCGTATCTCTCCAGCAACTGCGGATCGGATTCCCGGATGCCGGGGATAACCTCGCTGACCCGCTTGCCGATCACGTCTCTCAAACCGGTCTGCTGCTCGAAAGTCTGGTTGACCGCCAGATAGATGAAATCCTCCGGTGCGCCCTTGTCATCGAACAACATCCGGCAGTAGGCGAACCCGTTCAGCATGTTTTCGAACAGGGAGCGGTACAGCTTTTCGCTTTCTTTCAGTGCCTGCTCCGACAGTTTCCGCTCCGCGATGTCGCGGAAAAACACCAGCCCCCCGTCCCGGCCGCGGTAATGGATTGGCACGCCCGAGAACTCTCCAATCACAGCTTTACCATCCAGCCGCAGGAACATTTCCTCCGCAATTGGCTGTTCGCGATTATCCTCGCTCAACTCGCGCATTTTCTGACGAATACTGTCATGAAAGTCCGGGTGGAAACGTTCAAGCACAGGAGTGCCGATAAGCTGCGAGTCGCTTTCGGCGCCGAACAAATCGAGCGCGACCCGGTTCAGATAGGCAAAATGACCATCCGTCTGGACGAATATCCCATCCGGCGCGCCCTCGACCAGGCGGCGGAACAGCTTTTCGCTCTCCTCAACTTCACTCTGCGCCCGGCGGCGATCCGTAATATCGTCCCCGATCGTGTAAAGCTCGCGCAGGCTCCCGTCCTCGTTGCGGATCGCCCGGTTCGTCCAGTGGATCCAGACCCGTCTGCCGTCCTTGCAGACATTCTCGTTCTCGTTGCTTTCAAATCTCTCCGGGTACTGCAAAATATCCCTGACCATCTGGTGCAGGTCGCGGCCGGCCGAATCTGTATAGGGTATTATAGTCCCCACGACATTCCGGCCGATCAGTTCCTCATGTGAGTATCCAAAAAAGCGCAGGCCGAAACCGTTCATGAACCGTATCACCCCGTCCGGGGTCCAGCGCAGGATTATGCTGTTGGCGTTCTCCACCAGCAGACGGTATTCTTCCTCGCTCCGGGTCAGCTCGTTCTCGGCCTTCACATGAGCCTCCATGTCCAGAAACAGAAGGCTCAGCATAAGCACGGCCAGCGGGTAGATTGTCATCACCGGCAGGGCGATGCGGTTGAGTATCTCGCCTTTAACTCCCCCGGGCAGCAGGCCGGTGCAGGCCAGCATGATCGCGTGCACCAAGGCCCCAAACAGAAGGATATAGAGCGGATGCATCAAGGCGGGAAACCGGCGGCGCAGACGGCCGAACAATACACCCAGCAGGGCCGATTCGGTGATTACGCTCACTCCCATCAAGGCGCCGTCGCCGCCCAGCCAGATACGGTACGTGGCGCTCATCAGGGTGGCGATCAACGCCGCCGTGCCCCCGCCGAACAGGCCGGCCAGGCTCAGTATTATCGAGCGCCCGTCGAATATCACCCCCGGCGACAGCCGGAGCGGGGTGAGCATTCCAACCAGCGAGACACTGCCGAACAGCAGGCCGGAATATATGCGGTAAGGAGCACTCCCGGGGTGCCAGCGGCGGATTATGATACCGTAAAGGATCCCGAGCGAGACCAGAAGGGTGATATTGTGAAGCAGATTAAGGAAAATCATGGCTCTGCGCCCTGCGCTGGGGAGAGTGAGGACTGAACCATCGGACAGAACGGCCGGATCCAGTAGGCTGAGGCCGGCCGTATAACTAATACAATTGTACATCTTTGAAAGGCTATATTCAACAGCACTGTCGGAATGACTTGCACTTTTTTCGGGTTGTATGATTTATCTTATTGATTTTCAGACATTTTCAATATGCACTGTTTTTCGATCCGAGCAGTTCTCGTTCAGGAGCCCTTATTTTGGGTGTAAAAAGCAGAAAAACACTGTCCCTGGACTCTATTCCGCTGGAATTGACCGCCCGGCCAGCTCGCCGCTGGAAAAAGCCCACTGCAGGTTGTAGCCCCCGCAGGGACCGTCCAGGTCCAGCACCTCTCCGGCGAAATACAACCCCTTGATCCGGCGGCTCTCCAGAGTGGCCGGGTCCACCTCCTTGAGGCTCACCCCGCCGCGGGTGAGCATGGCCCGCTCGAAACCCGCCGTGCCGCGCACGCCGAGTGCCGTGGCGGTGAGGGCTGACGGCAGGGCCTGGGTCTGCTCGCGCCGCAGACGGCCGGCGGTGGCGTTCTCAGGGTCGATACCGCAATTGCGGCAGAGAGTGTCTGCCAGGGCGCGGGGAATGTATTCGGACAGCAGGCGGGCCAGGTGTGAGGCTCCGCGGGTCTGCCGCCACTGCTCCAGGCAGCTTTCCCAGGCTTTACGGTCTGTCTGGGGGGTGAAATCAAGTTCCAGGTCGACCGGGCCGCCCCTTTCCAGCCGGCCGGCCACCTCACCCGAGAGGTCGAGTACGGCCGGACCGGAAAGGCCCTCGTGGGTAAACATCAGCGCGCCCTGCCGCGCTGTCGCGTGCGCGCCCTTTCCGGTCAGACGCACCGCAGCGTTCTCCAGGCTCACTCCGGCCAACTCGCCGGGCCAGCTTTCCACGGTCAGCAGCGGGACCAGCGCGGGCAGAGGTTCCACGATCTCGTGGCCCAGCGCGGCAGCCAGACCGTAGCCGCTTCCCGAGCCGCCCAGTCCCGGGTAGCTGCGTCCCCCGGTGGCGATCAACACCGCGCGGCAGGGGAGGGTTTCGCCGGATATCTGCACCGCAGCCACCCGTCCGTGCTCGGCCCGGACAGCGCCCACCCGGGAGGTGGTTGCAATACGCACCCCGGCGCGCCGCGCCCGCTCCTGAAGAGCCTCCAGCACAGTGACTGAGGTGCCGGCCGAGGGGAACACGCAGCCATCCGGACGGACCACGGTATCCAGGCCCAGGTTGCGGAAAAAGCGGCGCAGACCCTCCGGGTCCAGGCATTCCAGCGCCGGACCCAGGAACCGTCCCTGCCGGCCGAACGCCTCCACCATCTGGGCAGCCGTGGCGGCATGGCTCAGGTTGCAGCGCCCGCCGCCCGAGGCCAGGAGCTTGAGTCCCGCGCGCGGCATCTGCTCTGCAAGCAGCACGCGCAGGCCTCGCGCGGCGGCGGAGGCCGCCGCGGTCAGGCCGGAGGGCCCGGCCCCGGCCACGATCAGGTCGTATGGTTCTTTCTCTGCCACCCGTTCCCGCCTTCGTCAATTGAACACTATTTCAGTCCTGACTATTCGATTAAATATATGTTGCCTGTTTTGATCTCGATAAAAGGCAGAGAAGCCAGTGGGAAACAGCTTTTTATGTAGCTTTTTATGTAGGGGCGCGGCATGCCGTGCCCGAATTGGTTACGGCCGAGAGAACCAGAAGCCATTGGGGGTCGTAAACTCGCCCCGGCATTGCCTGCGTCATGACAGTGGTGTGCACAAGTCTTCTTCACGCTGCCTTCCGAGCCGGGCGGCGCTGCCGCGCATCTCCCGCCAGGCCATGGAGTCCCGCCATAGCTTGGTGTGCCCGAGGTCTTTACTCCGCTCCTTTATCGAGGCTCAGACATACGGCCGCCCGGGCGGTCCCTGTGGGCCGCGGGTGGAAAAAACGAGACGGAAGTCCTTTGTGCCGTACCCGGCCGGTCTCAGAACGGGTTCTCGCCGGGGTAGGGCAGGCCGGAGGGTTGGTTGTAGCCGACCCGGTCCACGCCCAGCAGACGAGTCGCGGCGAACAGGCTCCGCCCCGCGTGGCTGAAAGCCACCGCCGTGTGGTGCGGGAACTGCCCGCCGATCAGCACGTGACGGTAGAAGCGCGCCATCTGCGGCACCGCGATCACCCCGATCCCGCCGAACGACTGCGGGTTCATCTCCAGCACCTCACCCTGGGCGGCATAGGCGCGTAAGGCGCAATCCGCGGTCCCTTGCAGGCGGAAAATCGTGACCGGCCCCGGACGGAGCGTGCCCTCCAGGGTGCCGCGGGTGATATCCGGAGTCTGGCCCGGCTCCATCAGACGATGCATGATCAGCTGGTGCTTGAGGCAGAAATCGCGTAGACAGACCGTGGGTGTGTTGCCACAGTGGAATCCCATGAACAGGTCATCCGCGCGGTAGTCGGCGACCACCGGACCGGCTTTCTCGTACATCTCCCGCGGCACGCTGTTGTTGATATCCAGCAGCGTGGCGGGCGAGCCGGAGGCGGCCGTGGCCATGTACTGGCTGAGCGCCCCGTAAAGGTCCACCTCGCAGGCCACCGGCATCCCGCGGCTGGCCAGGCGGCTGTTCACGTAGCAGGGCACGCAGCCGAAATATTTCTCGAACGACGGCCAGCATTTGTTGGCGAACACGGCGTAACGGCTCGCCCCCAGGTTCAGGGCGCAAAAATCAGTCAGGGCCAGCTCCAGGCGGGCCAGGCGTTCCAGCAGCACCCGGTCCTGTCCCGGGCCCAGCTCGCGCTCCATGTCTTTTATCACCGCGGCGGTCGAGGGGTGGCCCTCGGCCTGACGGTAGATGTCGTAGAAATCCAGCTCGCTGTTTTCCATCACCTCCACGCCCAGGTCGTAGAGCGGCTTGACCGGTGCGTTGCAGGCCAGGAAATCCTGGGGACGCGGCCCGAAGCTCATGATCTTGAGGGCCCTCACTCCCAGCACCACCCGGGCTACCGGGACAAATTCGCCGATCCGCGCCGCCGCCTCGGCGGGGGTGGCCACCGGGTTCTCTGGGATATGCACCCGCAGGCCCCTCAGGCCGCAGTTGTACGAGGCGTTGAGCAGCCCGCAATAGGCGTCTCCGCGGCCCTCTACCAAGCCGTCCGCCATCTGCTCGGCCGCGGCAACAAGCATCACCGGCCCGTCGAAACGCTGCGCCAGAAGGCTGAGCGGCCCCTCCGGACCGAAATTGCCCAGGTAGATCACCAGGGCGTTGGCCCCCTTTTCACGCAGTTCGGCCTCTGCTGCGGCCAGGTCCTTCTCGCCCTCCAGCACGGTGGAGCACTCCAGCACGGCCAAGCCGAGCTTGCCGCACTCGGCCGCCACGCGCGCGCGGCGGCTCTCCGAAAGCGTCCTGGGGAAACAGTCGCGGCTCACCGCCAGCAGACCGACTTTGACTTCCGGGATGTTGTTCATTGTTTTCTCCAGTTTTTCCACCTCAAGGCTCAACCCGATAAGAAATGTAAAGACTTGCCGGGTGATATACTATGTCGTCCCTACGGCAGGCGCCGGGGCTGTTTGTTCCCCCCTTTCCCAAAGGGGGGCAGGGGGGATTTGAACCTATAAAAAATCAAATTCCTCTACTCGGCCGCGCCGCGGGTCTGCTCCTCGACAAACTGGCCCAGACGGTTGTAGTCCGCGTACAGGCGATCGTAGATTTTCTTCCGGTCGGCATCCGGCAGGTATTCGCGTTCGAACCCGGCATCCATCGCGGCCTGGGCCGAGGACACATCCGGGTAGAGTCCGGCTACGACAGCGGCGAACATGGCCGCACCCAGGGCGCAGGCCTGGTCGCAGGCCGACACGCCGATCCGGCAGCCGAACACATCCGCCAGCACCTGCATGGCAAAGGGGTTCTGACGGGCCACGCCGCCCAGGGCGATCACTCCTTCAATCGGCACGCCCTCCTGCGCGAAACGCTCCACGATCTTGCGTGCCCCGAAAGCAGTGGACTCGACCAGGGCGCGGAAAATCGCCGGGGCCGAGCTGCCCAGGGTGAGGCCGGTGATCGCCCCGCGCAGACGCTGGTCGGCGAACGGGGTGCGGCGGCCGTTCAGCCAGTCCAGGGCCAGGATGCCGCTGGAGCCGGGGGCCAGACGTTCGGCCTCCTCGGTCAGGGCGGCGTAGATGCCCTCGCGCAGGGCGCGCTCCAGGCTGTCGGTCTTCTGGGGCACCTCGGGCACGTGGCTGAGCGGCCAGAGCAGAAGAGAACGCAGCCAGGCGAACACGTCCCCGAACGCCGACTGTCCGGCCTCCAGGCCGAGCTGTCCCGGGATCACCGAACCGTCCACCTGCCCGCAGATACCCTTTACCAGCTTGCCCTCCAGGCCCTCGTGCGGCGCCACCAGGATATCGCAGGTCGATGTTCCGATCACCTTGGTCAGGATATAGGGCCGGATACCCGCGCCCACCGCGCCCATGTGGGCATCGAACGCCCCCACGGCCACGGGCAGGCCGGCGGGCAGGCCCAGGCGCTCGGCCCACTCCGGGCAAAGATGCCCGGCCAACTTGTCCGAGGTGAAAGTCTCGCTGTAGAGGCGCGGCCGCAGGCCCTCCAGGCGCGGGTCGAGCCGGGCCAGGAAAGCCTCGGACGGCAGCCCGTCGAACGAGGCGTGCCACATCGCCTTGTGCCCGGCGGCGCAGCGGCTGCGTTTTACCTGTCGCGAGTCGTCCAGCCCGCAGAGCAGGGCCGGGATCCAGTCGCAGTTCTCCATCCAGGTCCAGGCCGCCTCGGCCACGGCCGGATCGGCGCGCAGCACGTGCAGGATCTTGGACCAGAACCATTCCGAGGAGTACACCCCGCCCGAGTACATCGTGAAATCCACTCCGCCCCAGGAACGGGCCAGGGCGTTGATCTCCTCGGCCTCGGCCACCGCGGTGTGATCTTTCCAGAGGACAAACATGGCGTTGGGATTGTCTTGAAACTTGGGGTGCAAGGCCAGGGGCATTCCCTTGCGGTCCAGCGGTCCCGGAGTGCTGCCGGTGGTGTCCACGGCCAGGCCGCGCACCTGCCTGGCTGTGCCGAGGGGGGCGCGCTCCAGCGCCCCGCGCACGCTGGCCGTGAGGGCCTCGATGTGGTCCAGCGGGTGCTGGCGGAACTGGTTGCGGGACG
Organism: uncultured Gemmatimonadales bacterium; assembly: GCA_964386505.1. GTDB lineage: Bacteria > Gemmatimonadota > Glassbacteria > GWA2-58-10 > GWA2-58-10 > JAJFUG01. Next base: position 7,424 of record CAYLSM010000074.1, on the reverse strand, counting down.
GATCGCAGTAGCGCCCCTGGCTCCAGCGCTCGAAACGGGCCACCGCGGTTGACCGCTCTGCGCCGTCAGAGGCATCCACAAGAAGCGCCCGCACGGAGTCCGTGCCGAAATCTATACCGAGCACCAGGTTTCTTTCCATTTCGCACCTCACGTCTGAGGGTGATTCAGGTCGTTAATTGTCCTTTTCAGGAGCGCTCTCGCTCCAGCTTGGCCTGCAGGCCGCTCTCGCGGTAGGCCTCGAGCGGGCAGGGATGCAGGCCCTGACGGTGATAGGCCTCCATCACGACCGGGGCCGTGTCGGCGTGCAGCAGGGCGCGCTCGTACTCGACGTTGGCCGCCAGAGGGTCGGGGCTGCGACGGGCCGCGGCCAGGGCTTCGGAATCCAGCAGGAGGGCGCGGGCGAACGAACGCTTGAGCGCGTCCAGCGACTTGAGCACCGAGGGGATGCGCGCCTCGGCCCGGGCCATCTGGTCCAGGGCCAGGCTCCAAGAGCGATGCGGGTCCGCGTTCAGCAGCACACCGCCCGCCACCAGCTCGCCGAAAATCCGGGCCATCTCGTAGTTGGCCTCCACCGAGTGGTCGTCATCCGCGGCATAGCGCGTGTTGAAATGGAACCCGCCGCGCACGCCGAAGGCAATTAGGGTTGCCACGATCTGCTCCACATTCGTGCCGTGGTGATGGTGGCCCAGATCGATCAGCACCGCGCCCTTGTCGCCGAAAATGCGGGTCAGCTCGCGCGAGACCCCCCAGTCCGGCACGGTCGTGCTGTAAGTGCCTGGCTCGAACACCTTGTACTCTACCAGCACGCGGTCGAGCTTGTCCCGCACCTGCTGCGGGGTGCAGCGCCAGAATTCGGCCAGCGAGTCGGCCAGAAGCCGCACTTTCTCGATCAGTCCGCGCTGTCCCGGGTAGTTGGTCCCGTCCGGGAACCACAGGCTGACCACACCACTGGCCAACTCTGCGGCGATCCGGGCGGCCAGCACTGTCTGCCCGACAAACCGCTCTCGCGCCGCGTCATCGCGCGTGCTCAGGCTGCCGTCCGCGCTTCCGGCCAGGAAATAGGTCGGGTTGATCGATCCCAGGCGCAGGCCGTGGTCCTGAAGCTGGGCCGCCACCTTCCGGGCGACCTCGAAATCGCCGTTCAGGCCATCCGCACTGAGCGACCAGAGCACGTGCACGCCCACTGCGGGCGTGGAGCGGGTGAGGCCGTGCACCACCGCGGCATCCGCGGCGATCTCGTCCATGTTGCGCGCCGCTCCGCCGCCGCCCGCACCCTCGAACCGTCCGCCGCCACCGAACCCGGCCCAGAACTGCCAGGCAGGCACCTCCACCTCCAGACGGGCGCTCTGCTCCACGGCCCGTTCCACGGCCGCCTCTCCGAAACAGGCCTTCAGGTACTCCAGGCCCTTGCTTCGCATCTGATCCAGTACATGACTCATTCCGTAGCTCCTGATTCTTTTGTAGCCCAGACTGAATATCGAAGAGATTTTTATTGAATCGTTTGTCCTTCAATTTGGCCCGGACCGCCGTACGCCGGAAACCAGGCTGACCATCTCTCCCTTTGAAAAAGAGGGGCCAAGGGGGGATTCCAATTAATCGGGCGGTATATATGCCGCCCCTGCGGCTGCCTACGGCCTGTGCAAGCTGTCATTCAGTCAGCCGAATCCGCCAGGGCGCGCTCCAGCTCCCGCTCCCAGAGAGCCCGGTACTCCTGCGCCGCCGTCTCCAGCCGGGCTGGCAGCGGCTCGAACCGCGCGAGCGACAGCCCGGGCGGACACAAGCCCTGCGGGTGCATGCCCAAAACGGCGGCCTTACCCACCAGGGCCGCGCCCAGGGTGGTGGTTTCGCTAACCGCCTCACCGCCCCGGCCGCGCAGGCTGTAGACCGGACAGCCGGCCAGGGTCGCCAGAACCGGCCCCAGGTGCGGGTCGCGCGAGCCGCCGCCGGTCAGTATTATGGGCGTCTCCGCCTCCGGACACAGCATCCGCACCTGGAACAGGGCGGTCAGGGCGGTGGCGAGGCTCGCCAGGGCGTGGGCCCCGGCGATATCCGCCAGGAACGCCCCGCGGTTCACGATCTTCCCGTCCAGGGACGGGAACGGCCCGGTGCCACGGTTTTCGGGTGAGACTCCGGGCAGGACAAAGCAATCCCGCGCCAGTAGCACGCGCTCCAGGGCGGTGGCGGAATCCTTCCCACGTCCGCCGAAAGCTCCCGCGCCGTGCAGGCTTTCCAGATACCGGAAATCCCGCCCGCCGCCGTACATCGAGGTCACCACCGGCGCCCCGTCCAGCGTGCCCTGCACAATCAGCCCGCGCCGCCAGCCATCCGCGGGCAGGGCCGTGACGGCCCCGGCCAGGGCGGCCATGGTCCAGCTGCCCGCCTCCAGGTGGATCGCCCCGCCGGAGGCGCCGAGCGCCGCATTCAGGGGAAGATGAGACAGGCAGGTGTCATGACCGCCTGGGGTGACCAGCACATTGCCAGGAAGGCCCAGCCGCGAGGCCTGGGCCGCGGGCGCCTGGCCCAGGGGACGGTAAACCACCGCGGGAGTCTCCGGCACCAGGCGGCCGAAAGCTTCGAGTTTCCGCGCCGCCGCACTGGGCGTGCCCGGCGCCGCGGCGACATCCCGCGCCCCGCTGTGGCACATCCAGTAGCTGTGCTCGTTGCCTGCCGCGCGTACGGCGGCCCGGTAATCCGGACCCAGAAAATGTCCGCCGATCAGCACGCCCCAGGCGGCGAAGCAGTGTGCGCGGGCCAGCGCTTGCGGACGGACCATTTCCTCGAACAGAAACCGCTTGAGCAGGGTCAGGCTGCCCGGATAATCGCGCACCGAGCCGGTCTGGCGGAAGAAATCATCCGCGCTGCCGGCCAGCTCGCGGAACGCCGCCTCCACGCTCTCCGGGTAAGCCTGACCGTAGGAGAGGGCCAGCCCTGCTCCCGGCTCCTCGCACAGGGAGTTGTCCCGCCCGATCAGCGCCCCGGAGGCCCCCCGCGCCGCTGGAGCGATCACCCGGCAGACGCGGCGCAGTTCCGGCGGTAAAGCGGCGATAACTGTCTCGTACCAAGTGAACTGCTTAAGACAATCGTTGTATTTCAGGCCGTTCAGCTCGGCCACCGGAGTGGGCGCGCCGGCCGAGTACAGGGTTTCGAGAGTGTCGAAATCCAGCACCTCCAGCTTGATGTTGCTCGCCCCATCCACCGGCACGATTATGGTCCCGCCGACATTGACCGGCATGCCAGTCCTCCGGTCACTCAAGGCTTAAGCGCCGGGCACTTGAAGCTGTAGCTGCCCGCACCCAGGTCGAATACGGCGCAGTCGCCCTCTCGCGGCAGGGCTTTCACGCCCTCGGACGCGGCGGCGTCCTTGCCGCTCTCGGTCACAGCGGCGCCCTCCGGGCAGGGCAGGTATAGGCGGCCGCTGGTGTTGGCCGGCAGCGAGACCTCCAGGCTCAGCGTATCGCCCTCCACTTTCCAGTCGCTCACCACCGGCCCGTGGATCGACTTGTACTCGGCCTTGACCCAGGTCACCGAGCCACCCGGGCGCGGGCGCAGCAGAAGGCGGCCGAAACCCGGTTCGGACGGGTCGAGGTCGATCCCGGCCACGCTGGCGTAGAGCCACTCGCCCACCGAGCCCAGGGAGTAGTGATTGAACGAATTCATCCCCACGTCCTGGAAACCCTTCTCCTTGGTCCAGCCGTCCCAGCGTTCCCAGATCGAGGTGGCGCCGTTGACAATCGGATAGAACCAGGAGGGGAAGGTCTCGGTCTCCAGCAGACGCCAGGCGACATCCGGATAACCCATCATGGTCAGTACCGGGTTGATCTGGCGCACTCCCAAAAATCCACTGGACAGGTGCCAGTCCTTGGCCTTGATGTTCTCCACCAGCAGCGCGGCAGCCTTGGGGCGCAGCGAGTCGGGCAGAAGGTCGAAATAGAGGGCCAGCAGGTAGCCGGTCTGGGTCTCACCCGCCACGTGGCCGTCCGCGCTGACATACTCTTTCTGGAACGCGGCGCGCACGCTCTCGAACAGCTCCTCGTATTTCTTGGCCTCTTCCTCGCGACCCACCGCCTGCGCCATCTTCGACATCAGGTGGGCGTCATAGGCCCAGTAGGCCGTGGCGAGGATTTCCTTGGGCGTGTCGGCCCCGATCGAGAGCCAGTCGCCGTAGTCACTGCCGCGGCCGTTGCGGCGCACGAAATCGGGGTTGTCCCGCAGCACGTAGTCCATCCAGCGCACCATCGAGTCCCAGTGGCGCTCGATGATCCGGTTGTCGCCGTACACCAGGTGGACTGTCCAGGGTATCACGATCCCGGCATCGCTCCAGCCGGCCGCCCCGCCGTGGCCCTGCATGCGGCCGTAGCGCGGGCTGATCTCGGAGTAGCAGCCGTCCGGGGCCTGTGCGTCCTCCACGTCCTGCATCCACTTGGTGAAGAACGCGGCCACGTCCATGTTGGTCGTGGCGGTGCGGATGAATATCTGGGCGTCCCCCATCCAGCCAAGACGCTCATCACGCTGCGGGCAGTCGGTGGGCACGCTGATGAAATTGGCCCGCTGGCTGCGAACGACATTGCTCATCAGCTGGTTGATCATGGGCGAGGAGCACTCGAAACTGCCGGCCACCGGGGTGTCGGAATTGATCACCAGGCCGGTGACCGCATCCATGGACGGCTCACCGGGATAGCCGGTCAGCTCCACATACTGGAACCCGTGGAAAGTGAAACGCGGCTCCCAGATTTCCTCTCCGCCGCCCTTGAGGATATAGGTGTCGGTGGCGCGCGCCCTGCGCAGGTTCTCGGTGTAGACCGTGCTGTCTGGGTTGAGCCGCTCGGCGTAGCGCAGGACCACCTTGTCCCCGGCCTTCCCGTTCACCTTCAGCCGGACCACGCCGGCGAAATTGGTCCCCATGTCGAGCACGTACACGCCCGGCTTGGGCTGGAATATGGCCCGGGGCTTGATCTCCTGGGTCACGCGCACGGGCTGGACATCCAGGGCCACCAGCGGGACGCCCGGGGCCTCGAACACATCCGCCGGCTTCCAGGCGGCGTCATCGTAAGCCGGGCTGTCCCAGCCGCTCAGCTCCAGGCGGGCGTCGTAGACCTCGCCCATCTGGAAATCCGCCTCCAGCAGGGGGCCGTTGTTCACGCGCCAGGAGTCGTCGCTCACCACAACCTGCTTGCTGCCGTCCTGGAACTCGATCACGAGCTGGGTCAGGAAACTGTTCTGATACCCGTAGCTGCCGCGCCAGGGCTGCCAGGCCAGGAACCCGCTGTACCATCCATCCGCCAGCACTGCGCCCAGGGCGTTGGCCCCCTGGACCACCCGCGCGGTGACATCCCAGGTCCGGTACTGGATGCGCTTGTTGAAATCGGTCCACTCCGGGGCGAACATGTCATCGCTTACCCGGCTGCCGTTCAGGTGAAGGTCGAACACGCCGCGCGCGGTGGCATAGACCACGGCCCGCTTGACCGGCTTTTCCACATTGAACTCGGCCCGCAACCAGACCGGCTTGGGCCCGGGGGTCCTTATCTCGGCCGCGGTATCCGGCGGCTGGCTGGTCTGGCCGATCCACTTGCCGCTCCAGTCCGACTGGTCCAGAAGGCCCGTGCTCCAGGAGGACATCTCGCTGAACGGGGTCTGGGCCCCGTCCCGGTCCCAGGCGCAGACTTTCCAGAAACATTGCTGGCCGCTGGTCAGGGGCGTGCCGCCATAGGCCACCTGGCTGGTGCGGTTGCCCAGGATCTTACCGCTGTCCCAGAGGTCGCCTTGGTCCTTGGCCAGCAACTCCGGGCTGGAGGCCACCAGCACCCGGTAGGCGCTCTGGACCTCGCCGCGGCGCGGAGAGTCGAGCACCCAGCCCAGGCGGGGCTGCGCCTCACCCAGGCCGAGAGGAGCACTCAGGTACTCGCAGGTGAGGCCGCTCACCCGCATGGCCGACTGTTTCTGACCACTACAGGCCAGGGTGAGAGCGAGAACAAGCAGGCTCAGGAGTGTGATGGATTTGGCCACGCCTTCCTCCAGGTTGAATTGAGGACTGCCGACGGAAGCGCTTCAAATTACAGAGAAAGAGGATCAGCTCCGCGCTGGACGCATCCAGAGCGGGGCGAAAACGAACCAGAGCACCATCCCGGCAAACATCAGCTGTACGTGCGCGCGCCAGCCGATACTGCCGGCGAAAACCAGGAGCGACGGGACCAGGGTCAGGGCAAGTCCGGCCAGGGAAAGCAGGGCGGCGAGCGTTTTCATCTGGGCACCTCCAGCGCGGCCCGGCCGCGCGCGGTCAGTTTCTGCTGCACGAAGCTGAGCAGGATATAGAGCGCCACCACCAGGAACCAGCCCGGCAGGCCCTTGAAGAATATCTCGATGTCGAGCGCCAGCAGCACAGCCAGGGTGACCAGCCAGCTCGCCGCCGCGGCCCAGTTGACCGGGGCCCCGCTGACCTCGGCGAAATTGCTCTTGAGGCCCAGACGGGGCAGGAGCCAGAAATCGGCGAAGATCACCGCGCCCATCGGCATCAGCAGAAGGCCGTACAGGGCGACAAAGTCCAGCAGTTTCATCACCAAGGCAGGGAACAGCGCCGCGGCCGTGGTTACCGCCCCGGCGGCCAGGGTCACTTTCCAGCGCTTCCAGTTGGGGGTGGCCACCTGAAGGGCCAGCCCGGCGCGGTAGAGAGTGGGGTTGGCCGTGGTCCAGCCCGCCACCACCACGCAGACCGCTCCGGCCACACCCGCGCCCAGGTAGGCGATTGGCCCGGGGGCCACCGCGCCGCCCGCCGCCGCGCAGAGTATGCCCGAGGCGATCCAGGCCACGAAATGGCCGAAAAACATGCCGAACGCGCTGGCGAACCCGTACTGCCAGCGACGGGCGTAGCGCAGGATCGACAGGTCGGCCATGCCGATATGCATCGCCATGTTGCAGAACCAGGCGAAAAACATGATGTGCCAGAAAGTGAAACGGGTCTGGCCAGGCTGCGGCACCCCGGTCCAGATTTTCTCGGTGGCCACGCGCCAGAAATCGGCCGGGCTGTGGCAGCCCAGGCCGGGCAGCACGGCCAGGGCCGCGGCGATGAACACCAGGAACATCCAGGGTGAGCATATCTTGGCGAAATGGGCCAGCTTCTCGAACCCCAGGATCGCCAGGGCGGTGACAACAGCGCCCACGGCCAGCACCACGCCCACCCAGGCCCAGCTTGTGGGGTACATGTCGCCCAGGCCCGGCATGGGCATGCCCAACGGCAGGCCCACTGCGGTGGCCGAGACCGCGATCATCGAGCCAGCCAGAAAACAGAACATCAGGGCATTGACCAGGCTGTAGGCCGCGGTGAGCCAGGGGCCGCAGATCTTGCGCAGCAGCCAGTAGAGTGTAAGACGGGTGCGCACCGCGATCGGGGCGCACAGGAACGCCCAGCTCAGCACGGCCAGAAGGTTGCC
>CAYLSM010000073.1:0-18900 GCA_964386505.1 uncultured Gemmatimonadales bacterium | reverse complement strand
GGGGGTGCGCACGTTCACCGCCACCAGCAGCCAGGGCCTGGCCCTGATGCACGAGATGCTGCACTGGGCCAGCGGCGCGCGCCTGCCTATCGTGATGGCCAATGTCAACCGCGCCCTGGGAGCGCCCTGGAGCATCTGGTGCGACCACAGCGACAGCATGGCCCAGCGTGACACCGGCTGGCTGCAGTTCTTCTGCGAGAGCTGCCAGGAGGTGCTGGACACGGTGCTGATGTCGTTCCGCCTGGCGGAAAAGGTTGCCACACCGGTCATGGTGCTCCTGGATGGCTTCATCCTCAGCCATACTGCCGAGCCGGTGGATGTCCCCGAGCCCGAGGCGGTGGACCGTTTCCTTCCGCCCTGGAACCCGCCCCTGGTGGTGGACCCGGCGCAGCCGCACACGTTCAACGCGGTGACCAGCCCCGAGTATTTCATGGAGTTCAAGCAGCAGCAGGCCGAGGGCGCTGTCGCCGCCGAGGCTGTCGCGCGTGAGGTGAGCGCCGATTTCGCCGCCGCCTTCGGCCGCGATTGGCCGCTGACCGAGGCGTTCATGGTCGAGGACGCCGAGACGGTCCTCGTGGCCGCGGGCACGAGCGCCGGCACCTGCCGTCACGTGGTGCGCCGCCTGCGTGAACAGGGGCGCAAAGTCGGACTGGTGCGGGTGCGCATGTTCCGCCCGTTCCCTTATGACGATATCCGGAGCATGCTGGGCGGAGCGAAAAACGTGGCGGTGCTCGACCAATCGGTGAGCCCGGGCACGGACAGCCCGCTCTGTCAGGAGGTCAAGTCGGCGCTCTACGGACTGGACAGCGGCAAGGCCGGTCCGCGGGTGTTCGGGTTCGTGGCGGGCCTGGGCGGACGGGACATCGTGCCGGAGAATATCGAGCGCATGCTGGCCGTGGCCGAGGGCGAGCACCCGCCCGTGCCGGGACGGGTGGAATGGCTGGGGCTGAACCGTTGAAAAAAACAGGGTACGGCATGCCGCGCCCCTACGGAAAAGCTAAAACATCTGTTCGTCTGCCGCAGGAATGTACGCTTCCGCCTCCCCTTTTGAAAAAGGGGGATTGAGGGGGATTTGATAGAATAAATCGTTTCCTTCCTCAGTCTTAAAGGGGATAAAGCGAACCATTTGATTAAATCCCCCCTGGCCCCCCTTTTCCAAAGGGGGGAAGCCATCTGACAGGGTGTAAAACAGGGTAGGCATGCCGCGCCCGCGATCACCGATAGAGGCTGTAAATGAGCGAAAACACAACCGCCGTCCCGCCCGCCGAGGACCTGCGCCGCTTTCTGAAAGAGGAGCCGTTCGGCTGCGGCAACCTGGCCTGCCCCGGCTGCGGCGAGCCGATCGCCCTGCGCGAGGTGCTGAACGCCCTGGAGGGCAAGGCCGTGATCGTGATCCCGGCCTGCTGCGGCAGCATTATCGACGGCCTCTACCCCTATTCCAGCGCGCGCGTGCCGGTGCTGCACACCCCGTTCGCCACCGCCGCCTCCACCTCGAGCGGCGTGCTGGCGGGCCTGAGGCGGCGCGGTTTCGCCGACACCACGGTCGTGGCCTGGGCCGGGGATGGCGGCACGTACGATATCGGTCTGCAGGCCCTCTCGAGCGCGGTGGAGCGCAATGATGATTTCCTGTATATCTGCTACGACAACGAAGCCTACATGAACACCGGCATCCAGCGCTCCAGCAGCACCCCGCTGCTGGCCTGGACCACCACCACGCCCGAGCATCACCCCAAGCAGGCGCCCAAGAAAGATATCCTTGAGATCATGGCCGCGCATCGTATCCCCTACGCCGCCACGGCCACAGTGTCTTTCCCAGAGGACCTGGTGGCCAAGGTGCGACGCGCCCGCGCGATCCGGGGCTCCAAGTTCATAAATATCCTCTCGCCCTGCCCGACCGGCTGGCAGACCCGGCCCCAGGACTCGATCCGGGTGGCGCGCCTGGCCGTGACCACCAATGTCTACCCGCTGATCGAGGTGTTCGACGGAGTGCGGCGGGTGCTGCGCGACAACCCCTCGCCCCGCCCGGTGCGCGAGTATCTTGAGGCCCAGGGACGCTTCCACCACCTGCAGGAGGCCGATTACGCGACCATCCAGCAGCGGGTGGACGAGACCTGGGCCAAGGTGCGCAACCGCGCGGATGAGCTGGTCTGAACCTTTTCACCCGGCGCGGATGTCTGATGGCCAGCGGAGAGAAAAACACACCCGGACGGCGCGGGTTCCTGGCCGCCGCCGCCGCGATACCGGCCTTGGCCGCACTCGGGGCCTTCAGTTCAGAGGCGGACCCCGCACGCACAACCGAACCGACACCCCCGCCCGAGGAGGGTCGCAACATGCCGGACAAGCTTGTCGTGCTCTGGACCAGCGGCGACCGTGAGGTCGCCCTGAAAATGGCGTTCATGTACACGTTCAACGCCAAAGCCCGGGGCTGGTGGAAAGAGGTGACACTGATTGTCTGGGGCGCCTCGGCCCGCCTTCTGTCCGTGGATATCGAACTGCGCGAGTACGTGCAGCGCATGCTGGACACCGGGGTTAAACTTCAGGCCTGCAAAGCCTGCGCGGACAGTTTCGGCGTGAGCGACAACCTGGCCGCCCTGGGGATCGAAGTGAAGGGCATGGGCCAGCCACTGACCGAATACCTCAAGGACCCGAATGTACGCGTCATCACGATCTGAGCGGATGAAAACCCGACTGACATACTGGCTTGCCGCCCTCTGCCTGCTGGCCGCCGCGCGCCTTGACGCCGCAGCCACACCCGCCGCGGTGGCGGTCTGCGGACCGGAAATACAGTGCGGACAGGTGTTCATCTCCGGCGAGAGCGTGGCCAACGTTTTCGGCGCCCCGTCCGAGGCATACCTTTTCACCCCGGACTGCCGGATGCTGGTCCTGGCCCCCGGCCTCACCCAGCGCATGCCCGAGGCGGCCGCAACCCCGGACAGCCTGTTCGGCCTGGCGGTGGAGGCCCTGGGCTCGTTCGAGAGCCGCTACTCGCAGCTCATCGATTCCCTGAGCCCGGAGCAGGCCGCGGTCGACACCGTTGAGGCGTTCCTGGTCTATCCGCTGGGGGCAATGCTGCTGGACATTCCGGAGGCGTTCAAGTGGCAGGGCGACAGCCTGAAGTGCGGTTTCAGCCTTCGCAAAGAGGGTGAGCGACGGGCGCTTCTCAACCTGAGCACCCGGGATGGCCGGGTGCGGAGCGCGCAGTATGACAGCCTGCTCCAGTTGGGACAGGTCTACCGCTGGAGCGTGAGCAGCCCAAGCGAGGCCGATTCGAGCTGGTTTTCGGTGCTGGACGACCGGGGGCTGGTCGCCCTGGGCGCGCTGCTCGAGCGCCTGGAAAGCCTCGAGCAGGGTGACGCCGGCCCGGACGGCAAGGTCCCGTTCGGCTGGGTCTGGCTCAAGGCCGCCCTGCTCAGCCATAGCGGCCTCTATTACGAGGCCCGCTCCGTGGTCCGCACCCGCCGCGAGCTGTATCCGGAGGAAGCCGCACTCTGCGACAGCCTCCTGTACCGGGTGCGCCTCCTGCAGCGCCGCGGCGGACCATTCTGAATTGCCTCAGCGGTTCACAGCCCCGTAATCAGCCGCTTCTATGCCGCGCTCCGCCTGGCCTTCTTCCTGATAAATATCCGGATGGAAAGCGCCACAACCCCGATGGAAAGAACGAACAGAAGCAGATCGACGACCATAAGGATATAGTTGCCTTTGGCGATGTAGCCTTTCAGCAGGATCGCCAGCGCCGTGATTGTCGTTGCGAGCATGAAAAGCGCCGGATACAGCGCGAAGAAATATTTTTCGCCCTTGACTGTCAGCCAGCTGGCGACAGTTATCAGCGCAAGCGCGGCAAGAAGCTGGTTGGCCGTGCCGAAAATGGGCCACAGCACCGAGAAGGCGTTAGAGAAGCTTAGGATGAACATTATGATGACTGTCAGGAAAGAGTTGAACCAGTAGCTTTTCAGAAGCGCCGTGGGCGACTTGAAAAGAATGGCCCATAACTCTTCGAACAGGTACCGGTTCAGCCGGACAGCGGCATCGAGTGTGGTAACGACAAAGCCCTCGACCAGCAGAATGCCGAAAACGGTCCCGAGCGAGACCGGAATGCCCAGGCCCATGTGGAACAGATTGCCTGCCGCCAGCGAAAAGCCCAGGATGGGGTTCGATTTTACCAGCGGGTCGGCGGGCCAGACGATCGCTTTGTAGTCCGCAAAATTCAACCCCACGCCCAGAGCCAGAAGAACGCAGACCGCCAGCAGCGATTCGAGAAGCATGGAATTGAAACTGATTTTCCGCGCATCCATCTCATTGCTCAACTGCTTGCAGGTCGTTCCACCGCCCACCAGCGAATGAAAGCCCGAGATCGCGCCGCAGGCTATCGTGATGAACATCATCGGCCAGATCATACCGAGGCTTTTCGCCCCCTCGGCGACATTCAAGCTCGGAAGCGAGATCGCCACGCCGCCGAATCCGACCGACACCAGCGAGACGACGAGCAGAAGAATTCCGCCGTACAGAATCTGCACGTTGATGAAATCACGCGGTTGAAGAATCAGCCAGACCGGCAAACCGGACGCGAAGAGGACATATACGGATATTATTATCATCCAGTGAAAAGGCTGCATGGAAACAGGATATGCAATACCCGCAAGGATCGACACGATGCAGATGAAGGAGGCCAGCAGGTAGGCATAAAGAGTCCTGATCTCCTTCTTATGGATAAGCCAGCCCAGGCAGGGGGCGCACAGGGTGATAATGATGACGGAGGTTGACGCGATGCCGCCGATCCGGCCGTAGGTGACTCCGTCGGTCGTCACGGTTTTCAGGATCGAGTCGGCGCCCTCGACTATGCCAAGCTTGGCGAGCGGCCAAAGCGAAGTCAGCGAGATAGCCGTGGCGCTAAGGAACGAGGAGCACACCAGCAGCAGCATCATGATCGTAAACGAGATCATCAGGTTGAAACCTGTCTTGCCCAGCGTGTTCCGCGCAACTTCGGCGATGGACCGGCCTTTCTCGCGCATGCTGATAAACATAGTGGAAAAATCGTGCACCGCGCCGAAAAATATCCCGCCCACGACCACCCACATCCAGGCTGGAACGAATCCGTAGAGCACCGCCATTGTCGGTCCGATAATGGGGCCGGCTCCGGCTATGGCCGAGAAATGATGGGCAAAGACCACATAACGCTTGGTCGGCACGTAGTCCCGCCCGTCGTTTACTGTAACCGCGGGAGTAGGATTTTTTGCGTTCTCCCCGAGAACCCGCGCCACATACCTTCCATAAAACCTGCTCGCCAGGATAAAGGCAACTATCGGTATTGCCAGATAGACAAGGACATTCATCTCTTCTGTCACCTCCGCTAAGAGTAGTAAACCACCGAAGAGCTTGCCTGGCTGCAGATCGCTTCCTTCGTCCGGCTTCTATCTTGCAGATGATCACGACATCCGGGTGGAACCTGCAGGTCAACTCAATAGCGAAAATATGGCCTCTGGCAGCGGATTTGTAAATGACAAAAAGCGTTTATTGCCGCCGCTTCACTTCAGTTACAGGCATGCGGCCGCAGCGCGAGGCTGTCCTGGCCCGGAATATGCATAATGACATTTATTGCCGTCCCGGCGTCAAAGCCCTGCGGCCGGGGACAACCAGGAATCGGCATCCGATAACATATTATCTGACAGATAAATATGAATTCATTCTCCCGAATGCAAAAACAGGACAACCCACTCATATTCTCCGCCAGGGGTTCATCGACCATGCTGCCGACAGGAAGGTTATTCCCACAAGGACTGGGCCTGGTGCTGGCCCTGGCCGCCGCTCTTTGCGCTTTCACTCCGGCTGTCTCGTTCGCCCAGGTGCAGGGCCAGGCCGTGATTACCAACAGCTATGCCAACCTCCGCAGCGGGCCTGGAACCAAATACAAGCGTCTGGGACGGGTCCTGGCTGGCGACCGTTTCCCGGTCACCGACACCCGCCCCGGCTGGTACCGGATAATCTACAAGGGCCGCGAGGCCTGGCTGTTCGCCAAGCTGGCCCGCCTGGAGCAGGCCGGCCCCTCCGCCGCCGAGGTGGAACACCTGGAAACGCAGATCGAGGACCTGAACCAGCGGGTGGACCAGGTGAGCCAGAAACTGGACAACGTGCGCCAGACCCTGGAGGCCGGGATCGACGAGATGCGCCCGGAGGAGCCATCGGCTCAGTCCATGACGCAGAAAAAGAACGGTGGGAAAAAGATCAAGATTCAGCGCGATGTCCCGGCCGTGGGTGCGGCCTGGGCTTTCATCCCCGGCGCGAGCCGGATGAAAGTGGGTCAGCCCATGCGCGGCAGCCTGATGCTCGGCCTCACCGCCGGCTGCGCCGCTGCCGGGGTCTGGGCCTGGAACAGCTACAATTCGCTGCGTGACGACTATCGGGCCCTGCCCGCCGGTACCGACCAGAGCGAGTTCGACCGCCTGCTCTCCCGCTCCGACGACCGGCGGAACCTGTCGGTCTGGCTTCTGGCCGGAGCGGCCGGGATGTACGCGCTCAACGTGACCGACCATTTCCTGTTCCTGCCCCGGCCGAACCTGGCCCTAATTCCGGGCGGGACGAACGGAAGGATCGACCTGAGCCTGACATGCGAGTTCTGAAAACAACCGGCATAACAGTCCTGACTGTGGCGGTCCTTACGCTGCTGGCGCTTTCCGCCTGCCGCGACCTGCCGCGGGACAACCCCTTCGATCCCCTGACCGAGGTGTTGAGCGTGACGGTCGATTCTCCGGCCGACAGTTCCACTTTCCGTCAGGGCCAGCCCGTGACTTTCCGGGTCTCAGCCGCCACGGCGTTCGACGGTCAGGGCGTGGCCTTGCGCTCGGCAGCCTGGCGTTCCAGCCTGTCCGGGCCGCTCTCGGACAGCCTCACGTTCACCCGCTCCGACCTTCCGGCCGGCAGGCACCGGATCACGGTCACAGTGCAGGATTCCAGCGGGCGCAGCGGCTCGGAGGCGTTCAGCCTCACCATTCTGCCTGCCCCGGCTTACGGGGTGGCGATCAATTTCCCGCCCGCCGACACCGCGGTCATCCTCGGCTCCAGTTTCCACCCCGTGGCCGAGGAGTTCCTGCCAGTTGACGGGACGGTGGAGGGACGGCTCTGGAGTTTCGGCCCGGGCAGCGGGATCAACGATTTCCAGGGACTGGACCCCGGCATCGTCACCTGGGGTCTGCCGGGTATGTTCGAGATGGTCTATCAGATCGTGGACAACCGGGGAAGGCTGGCGGCGGACACAGTGCTGGTCCGGGTGGTGGAGAACGCCACGCCGCCCGTGGTGATGATAATCGCTCCCGCGGCAGACACGACTGTCGATGTGGGAGACAGCCTGTTCTTCGAAGCCCTGGAGATCGAGACCTCGGCCGAGGTAAGCACCCGCACCTGGACCTGGCCCGCGGGCAGCGGGCTGGAAAACAGCAAGAACCGCGCGGCCGTGGCCGGCTGGCGGCGTATGACCCGTCCGGGGACATTCGAGGTAATTTATGGTGTGCGGGACAAATTGGGCCTGAGCAGCGCCGACACTGTCACTGTCAGCGTGGCCGACACTATCGCCGCCCCGCAGGCGGCCATACTGTCACCCTCCCGCGACACCACCATCGCCCGGGGCGCGCCGGTGACTTTCCGGGCCTCGGATTCCGACCCCTGGAACGGGATCGTGCACCGGGTCTGGTCATGGGGTGAGGGCAGCGGCCTGGACAGCACCGGGGATGTGACCGCCACACCGGGCGAGAAAGTGTTCATGGAGGTGGGAGTGTTCACCGTGCGCTACACCGTATCGCGGGCCAACGGGGTCCAGGCGAGCGCCTCGGTGCAGGTGTCAGTCACACCCAATCAGTTGCCCACCGCGCACATCAACACCCTGGCCGGCGACACCACCATTGTCTCGGGCGAACAGTTGCCGGTGGGCGGCAACGCCAGCGACGCCGACGGCTTCATCACCCGGCGCGACTGGAGCCTGCGACATCCGGACGGCAATCTGGAAACACTGGACGCGTCCTCGCCGCCGCTCTATTATCGCTTTACCTTGGCCGGCGCCTACCGCCTGTATTTCCGTGTGACCGACAACAGCGGCGCCCGCAGCACCGATTCGCTGAATATCAATGTCCTGGCCGGCTCGCCCAACCAGGCGCCCCTCGCCTATATCCTCACGCCCTCACGCGACACAACGGCCGGGGCCTGGGTCAACCTGAATTTCCTGGCCCAGGATTCCGACCCTGACGGCGCCATCGTTTCGCGGCAGTGGACTTTCGGCGGGGGCGTGTCTCCCGCTCCGGGCGACAACTCGGCCGCGGCCGGAAAGCGGGCCTTCATCATCGGCGGGACATACCCGGTAATCTACAGTGTCATGGACAACCGCGGGGCGGTCAAAGCCGACACCGTGATCATCACCGTGCTGCCAAACAACCGTCCCAATGCCGAGATCATCTCGCCGATGAACGGCGAGTCATTCACGCGCGGCGATACTGTGACCGTGATCGGCCTGGATTCCGACCCGGGCGGACGGATTGTCTCGCGAGCCTGGAACTACGGGACGGGCAGCGGCATCGCGGCGGACACGATCTCGGTGCCGGGGTACCGCTACTACCAGACTGCCGGCACGTACCTGATCACCTATACCGTGACCGATGACCTGGGCGCCCAGCGTACCGACACGGTCAGCGTCACTATCAGGCCGTAAAATTCCGCCTCAGATATTCTCGCCCTCGCCGCGGCTCAGGGCCGCGCTCCGGGTGGCCGGGACAGCATCGAAACTGAATTTCTTCAGGCTGTACTCCGGCGGGCTGATCATCCCCAGGCTCAGGATCAGCTTCATCGCGTCCTCAACGCTCAGCATCAGACGGTGTAGCTGCTCCTCAGGCACCAGCAGGATGTAGCCCGAGGTGGGATTGGGCACCGAGGGCACGAACACGTGGGCGATGCGCCCCGAGGGCACTCCTCCGGGGTAGCTGCGAACCTGGCTCGGCTGGCGGCTGGTGACAAACCCGATGGCGTAGAGACCCTGGCGCGGGTACTCCACCAGCACCACCTGCTCGAAACTACCGGTGTTCATCTCCAGCAGCCCGTCGCTCACTTTCTTCACCGAGGTGAACACCGAGCCGATGAACGGGATGCGCTCGATCAGGAAATCCTTGAGCTGGTTGATCTTGCTGCCGATATAGGTCCGGCCCAGCGCCCCCACCAGCCAGATCAGAAGGATCAGGCTGACAAAACCCACCCCGACGATGTAGTCCCCCAGCAGCTTGGCGAAATAACGGCCCAGGATCTGGTCCAGCGCCCGGAAGAACCAGACTACCACGAAGATCGTGGTGATGAGCGGGACCATTATGAGCAGCCCCGAGGCAAACTGGCGCCGGAACACGCCGATCATCCTCTGCAACAGCATTTTATGCGACTCCTTACCTTCCATTCTCACATTCTCCTGCACACGGTCGGTCCCGGCGGCAGGGCCGGAAACCGGGGAAGGTGGAATTTAGCTCAGTCAGCCGGTCCGGACAAGACTTTCTCCGTTGACAAAGACTTGGACCGGCTTTACTTTAATGTTTCATTCCAGCCTCTCAAATTCAAGCCTTCCAGCCGGAGGCGGCCCGATGAACAAGGGTTTCAGCGTGGTCCTGGGTATGAGCCTGGCCTATGGGGTCAGCTTTTTCGGACTTCTCCTCGCCTACATCGTCTACCAGCGCAACCACCACAAGGATGAACTCTGGCGCCTGCGCCCCATCGGCATCTCGTTCTTCGGCGTGGTCTATGGCTACGTGCTGCCGGTCATCGCGCTGCTGAACGCCCTGATCACCGTGGGGGTGAAAGCCGTGCGCGGCTGGGATTACAATCTCCTCATCTGGAACACCGCCTCGCTGCTGTATGTCCTGCCAGCAGCGTTGCTGCTGTTCCTACTGATCGGCCGCCAGCTCTGGCGGCTGCGCCTGCCCGGCTACCTGGCCGGCGTGGCGGTGGCCGCGGCCGGAACAGTCTGGACCGCACAGTTGTCGTTCCAGGCCTGGTTCGGTGGAGTGGCAAACCTGCACGTGATCGGCGCCGCGGTCACCGGCCTGATCTGGCACGCGCTCTGGACTTACTACCTGCTGAGAGGCCGGACCCGGCAACTTTTCTCGGCCGCCAGGCCGGTCCAGGCCTGAGTCCCTTCCCGAAACGGATGACCCTCCCTTGAGTCCGCCCGATAGCATCATTGCGCCCGGGACAGAGTTTGACTTTCCGTCCGCCGCGGTGCATGATTGAGCGGATATCTTTTCACGGAGAAATGGATGGACCTCAAGCCACTGGATGAATACCGCTGGGAGATCCCGGCCCGCGAGGGCATGCGGGTGCCCGGGCGGATCTGGGCCTCCGCGGCCATGCTCGACCGCATCCGGGCTGACAACGCCCTGGAGCAGGTGGCCAACGTGGCCTGGCTGCCCGGCATAGTCGGGGCGGCCCTGGCCATGCCCGACATCCACTGGGGTTACGGTTTTCCCATCGGCGGGGTGGCGGCGATGGACCCCGAGGAGGGGGTGATCAGCCCCGGCGGCGTGGGCTACGATATCAACTGCGGCGTGCGGGTGGTGGCGACAGGGCTGGCTGTGGCCGAGGTGCGTGGCCGTCTGGCCGGGCTGGTCGAGGGCCTGTTCCGCGACGTTCCCTGCGGAGTGGGCCAGGGCGGCTCACTGGTCCTGGCCCGGCGCGAGCTGGAGCGTGTGCTGCGCCAGGGGGCGCGCTGGATGGTGGAGAAAGGCTACGGCTCCGGGGCCGACCTGGAGCGCTGCGAGGAGAACGGCTGCCTGGCCGGGGCCGAACCGGCCCGGGTCTCCGACCGCGCCTGCAAGCGCGGCGCCGATCAGCTTGGCACCCTGGGCAGCGGCAACCATTTCCTCGAGCTGCAAGAGGTGGAGAAAATTTTCGACCCTGAGGCTGCGGCCGCGTTCGGGCTGGCCGAGGGACAACTGCTGCTGTTCATCCACTCCGGCTCGCGCGGCCTGGGCCACCAGGTGTGCGAGGACTACCTGGAGGTGATGAACCGCGAGGTGTCGGCCGGACGCCTCAACCTTCCCGACCGTCAGCTCGCCTGCGCGCCCATCCGCAGCGAGGCCGGACGGGGCTATATAGCGGCCATGAGCGCGGCGGCCAACTACGCCTGGGCCAACCGTCAGCTCCTGATGCACCTGGCTGTCAAATCGATCCAGGCCACGCTGAATGTATCGGCCTCTACGCTGCGGGCCCGCCTGGTCTATGACATCGGCCACAATAACGCCAAGCTGGAGCGCCACCGAATCGGCGGCCGCGAGCGCGAGGTCTGGGTGCACCGCAAGGGCGCCACGCGCTCGTTCGGGCCGGGACGGCCCGAGGTGCCCGCCGACTGCCGCGCCGTGGGCCAGCCGGTGCTGGTGCCGGGGAGCATGGGAACGGCAAGCTGGATCCTGTCCGGTACGCGGAAAGCAATGGAAGAATCGTTCGGGAGCTGCTGCCACGGGGCGGGAAGGTTGATGTCGCGCAAGCAGGCGATCCGCCAGTCGGCGGGACGGCCCCTGGCGCGGGAGCTGGAGCAACGCGGAATCCGGGTGCTGAGCCGCGAGCGCAACACCCTGGCCGAGGAGATGCCGGAGGCGTACAAGGACGTGGACGAGGTGGTGCGGGTGGTGCACGAGTCCGGGCTGGGGCGCAAAGTAGCCCGCATGCTGCCCGTGGGCGTAGTCAAGGGCTGACCGCAGGCAGGGAACGGCCACAAAGGGCGACGGCAAGGCCAGACAAGCGGCCCCTGGGATTCTACTGTTCAATCGCCGCGGTCGCTCCGCCTGCCACCACCGGGTAGCCGCCACGTCGCAGGACCCGTTTCAGCTTCTCCCACATCGACTGCCAAGGCACGGCTTTGAGCATCGCGAGGAGCGAGGTCTCGTACTCCAGCGGCCGATAGTCGAACATCTCAATCCCCCCTCAGAGGTTGGCGTCTTAACCCGCTGTCTCGGTCAGGGCCCCTTCGCGGCGCCCCTGCGGACCATTCTGTCCGTTCGAGAAAAAATCGCGGGCAAACCTGACCCCTTCCGTAAACACTTCAAAAGCGTTTTTCTTCCCGTCCAGCTCCAGCACGAGGTTGCCGCTGTAGCCGATAGCGTCCAGCGTATCGATCAGGCCTGCCCAGTCGATCTCGCCCTGGCCCGGGACCAGGTGCAGGTCATGCGGCTGCCCGTACAGGTTGTCATGCATGTGGATAGAGAACAGTCGGTCGCTGACAGCCTCGAGGCTGCGGGTCAGGCTGCCGCCGTTTACCACCACGTGGCCGGTGTCCAGGCAGAGGCCCAGGTTGTCCCGCCCGCTCTGCGCCACCAGCAGGTACAGCTCCTCCAGAGACCGCCCGAAACGTCCGCCCGCGGGCGAGGGCATGTTCTCCACGGCCAGGCGGATGTCCAGCACCGCCGCGATATCGGACAGGCGGTACAGGGCGTTGGTGGTATGACGGACCACGCGAGTGTAGGCCGGGTTGCTCTCATCGAGAGCATCGGTCATCGGGTGCAGAATAATCGTGGAGGCGCCCACGTAGTCCGCCCGGGCGATGGTCTGGCAGGCCAGCACCTCCCAGTCCAGGAGCTGCTTTTCCAGCGGATCATCCGGACGGACCGTGAACGGCGCGTGGATCGAGAGCACACGCATCCCGCTGTCGAAGACCTGGCGGGCGGCGGCAGCCGGGTTCTCGGAGCTGTTGCGCGGGTCGAGGTGCGTGATATCGGCCCAGATCTCTACATTCCTGACCCCCAGGGCGGACATCCGCTCAAGGGCATCAGCCAGCTTGTATTCAGCCAGCACCATTGTCGAGAAACCCAGTCTGGCCCGGCCGCTGAGGACTTTTTCCGGTACTTCACCGAAAGCTTTTCCTGTCCGGTTGATTTTCATACGAATCTTTCCTGTCGTCTTCAGTGAGCGTTCGGCAATCCGGCCTGAAATAAGGATTTTTCCATCAGCCGCCGCCCTCTGAGCGGCGGTTGCCTTCCGGCCCCGGGGATAAAGCGCCCGGTATTGCAAGTTTTCCGGTATGTGAAAGATGAATTAAATATAGGAAGGCGGGTTTAGCCCTGAATAAGGATCAAAGCAGAAATGTGATAGAGGAAAGCCGCAGCCCGGGGCAGTCCTTATTCAGGCCGCCATAAAAAAAGGCGCCCCCGGTGGGGGCCGGGGACGCCTTTTCTGCTAACTCTGCGTTCAGACTTAGAAGCCGAAAGACATGGAGAAGAAGTTATCCGCAGTCAGTCTTCCCTTGTTCTTATAGGCGTAGTTGAAACGCAGAACCTTGTCACCGAAAGTACGCTGGATGCCGCCGCCGAAGCTCAAGCCGCGCCAGGTCGGATCATCGCCCAGGTACTCGTACCCGAACTGATCCGCACCCTCAGTGTACTCGTCGGTCTGGATCTGCCAACCCATCCGCAGGGCAGCGGAAATGGCCGGGTTGAAGCTGTAATTCAGCTCGGTGCCGGTGGCATAGGAGATGGGTATGTAGCTGGGGCGCCACAGTTCGGCGGAAGCCAGCCAGTTGACCTTCTCGCTGGTGTACAGGTTGTAGGCCAGCGCCATCTTCATGACGGTCGGCAGACGGTAAGTGTGGGTACGCAGCATGACCTCACGCGAGGAGCGACGGCTGATCGCGTAGGGGTCGCTGGTGTAATCATTGTACCCGTTGGGGAAATTGCCGCCCCGGTCCTGCGCGCCGATATCGGTCAGCAGGTTCGGGCCGCTGAACGTCATGTTCGTGCCCAGGTTCTGGATCGCGAAAGCGAAACGGATCTCGCGGTCCATGAACTCGGTGTGGTAGATCGCACCGGCGTCAATGGCAAACGCACTGGCGCCCATGTTGCCCCACATGTCCTGGTGCACGTACTTCAAGGTCATGCCGCCCATGAAGCGATCACTGAAGTTGTAGGCGAAGCTGCCGCCCATCTGGAAATCGTAGGCGTTGAAAGTCGACCCGGTTCCCTCGGGCTGGCTGACCGTGGTGATCTCGATATCCGGAATGTCCAGATAACCGAAGAATCCACCAACGACCACTTTGCCGTCGTTCATCGGGAACGCCGCGGCGGCATAGCTGTAGGTCAGGTCCATGGTGTAGTCGACCACGTTCAGCATCACCTCGCGGTTACGCATGAAACCCAAACCGGCCGGGTTCCACCAGATCGAGCTGATGTCGTCGGTAATCGCCGTATAGGCGCTACCCAGGGCGATACCCCTTGCACCCACTGGAATGGTCAGGAACTCAGCCGCGCGGACTCCGACAAACGAGGAGTTCGACAGCCGGCCCTGATCCAGATATTTATCCAGCCCGGTGTAGTCCTGACGGCTGACTCCCTGCGCGTGCAGGCTGACCGCCACCAGCGACAGGACCGCACAGGCCGTAAGCATGGCTCGTATGGCCGTCTTCCTTATCATATCAAACCTCCATAAAGGCTGCGGGGAAAGTTTCCGTTCAAGCTCGCGATCATAAACGGGCCTCAGTCAATGACGTAGAACTTGCCGGTGTAAGTCTTCCCCCGCGTATCCGTCACGTGGAAGAAATAGAGGCCGCTGGCGACCGTCTGGCCGAAGCGGTTTCTCAGGTTCCACGGTTCGGTGCCGCTGTGGTTGTCGTAGCCGGTCATGACCTTGGGTTCACTCAGGGTCAGACGGTCCCAGTCGGTGTAGTTGCCCCAGCCGGAACGGTTCGCCCCAATGTGGTTGAGCACGTTAACCAGGTTGCCGCCCAGCGTGTAGATACGGATGGTGCAGCGGTCAGGCAGGTTAACGAACTCGATACGGCGCTGCGTAGCCGACAGATCCAGGAACGAGCTGGCGATGTACGGGTTCGGAACGACCTTGATCTTGCTCAGGTCGGCGTCCTCGGCCTCCAGCGTGTACTTCTTGATATCGATCGACCACTTGTCGCCCACGAAAGGCAGCTCAGGCACCTGGGTAAACACGGTCTTGTCGCCGTTCCAGCTACCGAAAGCATTAGTGGCGGTCCAGGTGGAGCCTGCCTGCGGCATGCTGATCCCATCCACGCCGCCGCCGTTGGTCCCGCTCTTGTCGAAGCGCCACAGGATACCGTTCAGCCACAGCCCGAAATGCTCGGTGTTGTCGGCCGGCAGGGTCTCGGCCATCTTGACCGTGCGCTGGCTCACCGGCAGCATGTCGATAAAGGCTTCTTCGAAATACGTGCCGTAGAGGCTGTTGGAGCCGATGTCGCCGCCGAAACCGGTCTTGGTCTGGAAGCCCCAGCCGGGCTGATCCGGATAGTCGGCATGCGGAACGGTCTCGTTGCGCGTCAGGTCCTTGACTTCGAGGGTCAGGTTACCACCGCCCGCGTCTTTCCAGGTGATGGTGAACCGGCCGTTCCGGGTCAGGGAGATATTGCTCGGCGGCTGGTTGGGACGGGAAGCGACACCCGCGCAACCGGCGATGTTCGGCAGGGTGATCACGAAGCGCGATTCGTCGGCGCCGACTTCCATGTAGGAAACGGTCCCGTTCGAAACGCCTGCGTTGGCCAGGTTGCCGAAAGTCATTTCCAGGGCGTAGTTGATACCGTCGGCATCCGCCTTCCCCTGGAAAGTCAGTGTCTGGTCATCGCCCTGTCCGGCGTCGAGCTCCTGCGCGGTGCTGGTGTAGTTGCCGTCGGTGATGGTGAGATAGCGGATGGCGCCGGTGGTGTTACGGCCGTCGCAATTCCACCAGTGGTAGTAACCGGAGCAGGTCACATAGACGGTCTTGTCCTGCGTGATCCGCTCGTTGTTGATCGGGATCAGCTGAATGTCGGACAAGGTCGGGGCCAGTATGACCGGGGTGTCGACGATCTTGCCGGTCCCGTCGCCAGCCAGGTTATGGGGGCCGCTTGCAACGTAGCTGCGGCTGTCGCCGGCGACAAAGCCCACGTTGCCAAGGGAGGCGATCTTGTAGTTGCTGGCTTCGCTACGCGGGATCACGTTGTACAGACCAGCCTCACCGGCCTTGTTCCAGGCCTTGCCGCTGGTCGGATCGGGCAGGCTGAACGACCCGCCGGTGGCCGGATCGTAGTTGAGATCGTAAGGCACCAGCGCGTACCAGACCTTCAGACCGTTACGCATGCGGAAATAGGGCTGGTCGTTCTCCAGCTTGTCGATATAGTAGAACGTCAGGTCGTTATCCGACAGACTGCACTTGTAGATCATCTCGCTGTGCGAGTCGTTCGGGCCGACATAGCTGCGGTACAGACGGTAGCCCTCGAAATCGTACTGACGGTAAACATGTTCCGGATCGAGTTCCGGGTTGGCCTGCAGGAACGCGTAGTACGGATCGGGGGTCTGCAGGTTGACATCGCTCCAGGTAATGGTCACCTGGCGGTCGCCGGGGATGATAGTCATCGGCGGGGCAACCGGCGTGGCCGGAACGATGTAACCACCGTCGAACACGCTCTGCGCCACAGCGGCATACTGCTCCTGCGGGGCGAAAGCGGTCTGCATCACCGGAGCGTCGATGTTGGCGAGATCATAGGTCGGGGCCACCAGCGGGGTCACGCCGGAGGGCGAGAACATGATCGCGTAATCGAAAGTGAACGTGTCGCGCGGGGCGACATCGGTCAGTTCACTCCAGAAGGTGTAGGTCTGCCAGTTGCCGGCGCCGCCCCAGACCCACTGATGATAACGGCTGTCACTGGGAGTGAGGACGCCCGGCCAGCCGAAAGCCTCGCGGCCGGTCAGGGGGTTGATCTGTCCCTTGAAGAACGGATAGGTGCCCCGTCCGCACAGGTACTGCACACCCATGGGAAGACCGGAGGCCAGCAGGTTGCCGGCGCCGGAGAACCCGAATTCCGGGGTGCCTGGATCGATGGTGTCCCAGATGTTGGTCAGCTCAGCCGTCTGCCCGCGCAGCATGGGCTTCTTCAGCATCTTGCCGCCCATCAGCGCGGGGGTGTTGGGAGTGAAGCTCGAGACGGTAGGAGAACGGCTCCAGAACGTCACGATCTCCTTCTCGGGATGGTAAGCCCAGGCCGCGCCACCGCCGCCGTAGCCGTAACCCCAGGCGCGACGGTTCTCGAACAGGACCATGCCCTTCCAGTCCCAGCCGTCCATGTTGGCCATTATGCGGGCGTCACGCTGGTCCTCTGGCAGAGGCAGGCCGTAGCCCGGGTTGTACTTTTCGTACATGGTCACGTTCGACATCAGAACGTGGGTGTAAACCATGTTGTTGCTTTCGGCGAAGTCCAGGAAATACAGGCTCCAGGCCATGTAGAAGCCGTTGGTCGGGCCGCCCCAGGAGTTGTAGGCATCGCCGGAGTGGGTGAACATGGTCTCGGCGCCGTGCAGAATCGGGGCGCCGTTAGCCGAAAAGCCCTCGCGGGCCTCCAGCGGCCAGGCGGCCAACTCGTCCGCATCCAGACTGGTCCAGATACGGTTGTACTCGAGTTCGGCCATGTGGCCTTCCATGTTCGGCTCCACCGCCGCTTCCGCGTCGATGAGCGACTCGGCGAACGGCGAGCAGTAGCCGGCCATGTTGTCACGGCCGCCGGAACCGAGAACGATAGTATCTTCCGCTACGCCGTCGCCGTTGAAATCGCGGGCCGAGGCCATACCGAAAGTCCAACAGTCGTTCTCCAGAAAATTACCAGAACCCTTCGGGAACTGAATGGTGTTGCCGGACCAGCTCGCGGTTATCCACGGCATGCCCCAGGAGGCGACCATTCCCATTCCCACGTTGTTTCCGCGGGATATCCGCTGCGTGAGCCGTTCGGCCGAGGCCGGTGACGCCAGCAGGCCGACAAGCGCCGCAAGGGTAACCAGCAGAATGCCTTTTCGTATCATAATGATCTCCTGCTTATTTTACACTATTAAGCAGAGCACTGTCTTCTGACCGTCAACCTTGACCGGCTCAGAAGGAGAAATCGATCCCCAGGCGAACCTGGCGGGCGGTGCCCCAGAGACGCTTGTCCATGGTCGAGAACACGAAATCCTCGGCGATGGCGCCAAGAGCAGCCTCTTCCACGGTCAGGATTCCGTCGCCATTGAAATCGGCGTTGAAACGGACACGGGACGGGTTGCTCAAATCATTGGCGTAATCCGCCCATTTCAGGTCGACTCCGCCGGTTATGTGCGAGGCGTTCTCGTACGAACGCGGCGCGGAATAAGGATAATTGTTCTTTCTGTTCAGCAGGTTGTAGACTTCGCCGAACACGGAAATCTGACGCGAACCACCGATGCTGAACCGCTTGGAGAAGCGGGTGTCGAGGTTCGTGTACCAGCGGCCGCGGAAGAAGTTGTAACCACCCCACGAGCTGGTAAGGGTCGGGTCCTCGCTGCTGGTGTAGGACGAGCCGCTGCGCTGCAGCAGCGGTTCGCCGCTCTGAAGCTGGAACACAGCGTAAATGCTCACATTGCTCAGCAACTTGTTGTAGATCGTCCCGGCCTTGAAATCCTGTGGGATGAGGTAATTGATCTGGGCGGTCAGTTTGTGCGAACGGTCGCCGTCGATCGGGCGCAGCTCATCGGGCGGAACGAACAGCTCGTTACTGGTGGCGTCGAAGTCACCGATGCCCTGGCTGCTGGCATAGGAGCTGCCGGTCGTGCGGCTGAACTGCAGAGTGTACATCAGGTTGTACGAGAAGTTGTTGGAGAACCGGCGCTGCAGCTTGAAATCCACGCCCTTGATGTTACCGTTGTCGCGGTTGACATAGCCCTCGGCCCACTCACGGATACGCTCCTCGCGGTGCCAGGCATAGTAATCGCGGAAATACGCCTTGGTAGCCACGTTGCCGTCAACATCGCGGTAGAACGCGACGACGTCGAGGACCATGTCCGGGGTCACCAGGTAGCTCAGGCCGGACTCGAAGGCGTCCGTACGGCTGTATTCCAGGCCGCCGGGGTTCATGAAAGGCGAACCGCCGCTGGAGCCGGCATACATCATGTCCAGGCT
>CAYLSM010000072.1:0-18928 GCA_964386505.1 uncultured Gemmatimonadales bacterium | reverse complement strand
AGGCGCACGGCATCCAGAAGGTTGTCCGGCAGACGGTTTATGCCGCGGGAGACGATCTCCTCGGGGCTGAGGCGTGTCAGGTCCTCCTCCACCGCAGGCGGCAGCGCGTAGCCTTTCTCGATCCCCTCCAGCCCGGCGGCCAGCATCACCGAGAAAGCCAGATAGGGGTTGCAGCTCGGGTCCGGGGCGCGGAACTCCACCCGCACCGACTCTTTCATGTGCGGGTTGTAGCGCGGCACGCGCACCAGGCTGGAGCGGTTGCGGAAACCCCAGGTCACGTTGACCGGGCTGTCGTAGCCCGCCACCAGGCGCTTGTAGGAGTTGACCCACTGGTTGGTCACGGCCACGATCTCGGGTGCGTGGTGCAGCAGCCCGGCGATGAAGGCCTTGGCCAGGTCGGAGAGCAGGTCGGGGTCGTTCTTGTCGTAGAACAGGTTGCGTTCGCCCTGAAACAGCGACTGGTGGATGTGCATCCCGCTGCCGTCCTGGTCGGGCAGCGGCTTGGGCATGAACGTGGCGTAGACTCCGTTGCGCAGGGCCACCTCCTTGACCACCAGACGGTAGGTCATGGTGCTGTCGGCCATGCTCAGAGCGTCGCCGTAGCGCAGGTCGATCTCGTGCTGGCTGGGGGCCAGCTCGTGATGGCTGTACTCGGTGGGGATGCCCATCTTTTCGAGGGTCAGCACCGTGTCGCGTCTCAGGTCGCTGGCCACATCCAGGGGCGTCAGGTCGAAATAGCCGCCGCAGTCCAGGGTCTCGGGCTTGGGCGAGCTGTTGCGGAAATAGAAGAACTCTATCTCGGGCCCCACGTAGTAGGTATAGCCCATTTTCTTGGCACGCTGGAGGTTGCGCTTGAGGACCCGCCGCGGGTCGGACTCGTACGGCGTGCCGTCCGGCCAGACTATGTCGCAGAACATGCGCGCCACCGAGATCCCGTCGTTGCTGGTGCGCCAGGGCAGAAGGCAGAACGTGTCCGGGTCGGGCCAGGCGACCATGTCGCTCTCCTCAGCCCGGGTGAAACCCTCGATCGAGGACCCGTCGAAGCCCTTACCGTACTCCAGGGCGTCCTCCAGTTCCTCCACGGTGATCGCGAAGCTTTTCAGATAGCCTAACATGTCGGTGAACCACAGGCGGATGAATTTCACCCCGCGCTCGCGGGCCGCCCGCATGACGTACTGCCGGCTGTCCTCATGCATATTCTGTTCCCCCGGATGCGGACTTGCCGCTGGTTGAATCCTCCGCCTGCTCTTCCCCGCCCAGGAAATAGCGCCGGGCGAAGGCGCAGGCCTCCTCGAAGATGCTGCTCGGCCTCCCCCGCCCGTCCAGCTCCAGCACGATCATCCCGTTGAAAGCCGGCGCGCGCAGAGCCTCGGCCAGGCGGGCCAGGTCGAGGCCGCCCGTGCCGGGCACCAGGTGCAGGTCGAGGTGTATGTTGGCGACATTATCGTTCAGGTGGACCGAGCTGACCCGGTTGCCGCAGGCCTCCAACTCGGCCATGGGATCGCCGTTGTTGAATATCACATGGCCCGTGTCCACGCACAGCGCCAGACTGCTGCGGCCCGAGGCGTTGACAAAATCGTACAGCTCGCGCACTTCCCGCCCGTAGCGGCGGTTGCGGTGGGCCGGCATGTTCTCAAGCCCCAGGACAAACTCGCGCTCGGCAGCCAGGTCGGCCAGGCGCAGGAGGCTTTCCTGGGTGCGCTCGATCATCTCGCGGTACTCCCGGTCAGAGCTGTCCCGTCCGGCGGTGAACGGGTGCACCACCAGGTGGTGTGCTCCCAGGTACTCGGCCAGGTCCATCGACTCCTTGACCAGGGACTCCCAGGCGCGCATCTTCTCGGCCGGCGGGTCGCCGTACTCGCCCACGGTGAACGGGGCATGCACCGAGACCACCTCCAGACCCAGCCGGCGGCGGCAGAGCTCCACCTCCTCGATCACGATATCCGGGTTGCGCGGGTCCAGGTGCATGTTGTTGCCCCAGACCTCCACATTGCGGAACCCGCCCGCGGCGATGCGCTCCAGCGCCTCGATCAGCGGTTTCTTGATGAAACTGGTCGTGGAATATACCAGCCGCCGTCCGCCGAACACCTCATCGATAATCTCCGCGGCCCGTCCATGTGCAGCCTTCCCGGACAATTCTCACTCTCCAGTCTGGACCGTGCCGGAATTCTCCTCACGGTAGCGTCGGACTTTCTCTTCCCAATCCACAACCTTCAGCACCGCCTGACGGTGCTGTTCCAAATCCTGCGCCAGCCTGTCCTCGCCACGCAGCGGGTAGCCCATGCGCCGGGCCAGGAAAGAGAACTCCTCGCTGTCTGCGGCAGGGACCACCAGGTCACGGGCGTGGCCGCGCAGGATACGCAGGGCATTTATCAGGCGGCGCAGGAACTTGTGCGCTTCCCGCAGCGCGTTATAATCCCCGTCACTCAGATAACCGCCCGCGTGCAGGGCCTTGAGCACTGGCCGGGTGCCGGTGAGGCGCACCGAGGGGTCGGCGGCGCCATGCTCCACCTGAAGGTGCTGCACATGGTATTCGATGTCCACCAGGCCGCCGCGGCTGAATTTGGCGTTCCAGACGCCGGGAGCCACGAACTCCTCGAGCTGGCGGTTGCGCAGACGGACCAGTTCCTCGATGTTGAGCGGCCGTCCGCTGTAGACAAAACGGTCCCGCACAGCCAGCACCTTGTCACCCAGCCCGGAGTCCCCCGCGATAAAACGCAGCCGCACCAGGCACTGGCGCTCGAAATCCCAGGCTTGGCCGTTGTCGCTGTAGTATTCCTCCACCTGGCGCAGCGTGCTGGAAAGCGGCCCCTGGTTGCCGTATGGACGGAACCGCAGGTCCAGCTCAAAGATGCCTTTCTCCTTCGAGCGGATCGTGCGGATGATCTGCTGGGCCAGCTTCTCGTGGTATTCGCGGTTGGAGATGCTCTCCCGGCCTGAGGTCCGCCCTATGCAGCCGTGCACGAACAGCAGCTCTATGTCCGAAGCGTAACCCAGCTCGCGCCCGCCGGCCTTGCCCAGGGCGAACACCGCGAAACGGCAGGGCGAGCCGTCCTCACATACCGGGTGCCCGTAACGCCGGCTGAGATCGCTGTGGCAGATACGGTAAGCCGCCTCAATCACCACCTCGGCCAAGTCGGTCAACTCACGGCTGAACTCGGTGAAACTGTCGATCTTATCCAGGATGTGCCGCATGTCGATGCGGAACATCTCGCGGTCCTTGAAGCTGTTGAGCGCATCCGCCGCGGCCTCGTAGCTGGCCTGGCCGATCAGGGCCATCTCGCACTCGGCCCACATGGTGGCCTTGTCCTTGTAGCTTTCCAGGGCCTCCAGGTCGGCGATCACCGGCAGGAGGTTTTCGCACTGGATGCGCAGAAAATCCTCCCACAGAAAATTACTCGTGCCGAACAGGCGGGCCAGCGCCTCCATCACAGTCTGCTCGTTGAAATCCAGCAGCTTCAGGCCCTGCGCCCCCGGGGCCTCCTGCTCCGCGTAGATGCGTTCGACCAGTCGTTCGAAGTTGTTCAGGGCCATGGTCGGGTCGGGGCTGCGCACCAGTAGGTGCGAGAACTGCTTGACCAGTGCGACGATGAACCGCAACTGGTCGGTGCGCTGTTCGCCGGTGATCTTGGCGCCCTGGCGGTCGGTGATGTAGAAGCGGTCCTCCACCTTGCCGCCGCGGGTGCGGATACGGATGTTGCGGATATCCACCCCGCGCATGGCCAGGGCATTGGTAAACAGGTAGAGGAAGGCCGGGGTGTCGTCCGCCCGGATGTCCATCACCGTATAACGTTCGGATGAATCGTTGTCCAGCTCCACCCGCACGGGCAGGAGTTTCTGCTCCGATTCGCGCACGGTCCGCGAAAGGTACTCAACCACCTGTGCGTTGACCTCGCGGCGTGCCGTCTCGCCCTGCTCGTTCAGCAGCATCCCGGCCAGCCCGTCGAGGCGCGTCTCCAGCCCCTCCCAATCCGGTTCCGCCTCCAGGACCTGCACCGTGAAATTGTCGACAATCTTCTTGCGCCTGAGGAACGCGGTCTCCGGGCTGTCTGTGGACGGGCGCGGACGGCGCGGCATCAGGCGTGAAAAGCGCAGGTCGAAACGGGACGGCGCTGCGGCGCTGCTTTCGGTCCGGGCGCTTTCGGCATAGGTCCAGACCTCGCCCGAGACTATGTTTATCCCCTCACTGGCCAGGCAACCGGCGATCAGCGAGAAAATTCCCTGGTGATCGAAAGCCACGGCCGTTATTTCCCAGGTCTCAGCCTCCAGACGGCGCCGCAGCAGACGGCAGTGCCGTCCCTGCTTCAATTCCGCAACCGCGCCAATATGCTCGGCCACCCGGCTCTCATCGTAGCGCGCCAGGTACTCCGGATCCAGCCGCTCCAGATGGTCGCCCACCAGTTCGGCTCCGGCTGCCGGCACAAGGCGCAGAAGGCTCGCCTTAAGCCGTTCCATCTGTCCGCCGTCCGCCGGGGGCTGGCTCATCGGAACTCCCTGTCCGGGGTTGTAGTCGACTGTCCGTCAAGAAAGGAACAGTATCCGCGCCCAAAGATAATAACAGGCGAACCGCGGCTTTACAACCCCAAATGAGGGAAAAGGAAAGCCGCGAGCTTCCCAGACGGGTGCCCGCGGCTCTTTTCCTTTATGACCTGAAACTTCGGATCACATGTCGTGGTACAGGAAGAACTCGTACGGATGGGGCCGCAGCGCCATGGCCTTCACCTCGTTCTTCATCTTGTAGTCGATCCAGGTCTCGATCACGTCCTCGGTGAACACGCCGCCCTTCATCAGGTAGTCGTGATCCTTCTCCAGGGCCTGCAGGGCCTCTTCCAGCGAACCCGGAGTGGTCGGGATCTTGGCCAGTTCCTCAGGCGGCAGGTCGTAGATGTTCTTGTCCATCGGGTCGCCCGGATCGATCTTGTTCTGGATACCGTCCAGGGCGGCCATCAGGATGGCCGAGAAAGCCAGATACGGGTTGCAGCTCGGGTCCGGGCAGCGGAACTCGAAGCGCTTGGCCTTGGGCGACGGGCTGTACATCGGGATACGCACCGAGGCGCTGCGGTTGCGGCTGGAGTAGGCCAGATTGACCGGGGCCTCGTAGCCGGGCACCAGACGGCGATAGCTGTTGGTGGTCGGGTTGGTGAGCGCCAGCAGACTGGGTGCGTGCTTGAGCACACCGCCGATGGCATACATGGCCATCTCGCTCATCCCGGCATATCCGTCACCGGCGAACAGCGGCTTGTTGCCCTTCCATAGCGAGAAATGCGTGTGCATTCCGGAGCCGTTGTCACCGTAAATCGGCTTGGGCATGAAAGTTACAAGCTTGTTGTGCTTGCGCGCCGTGTTCTTGACGATGTACTTGAAGCGCATCAGAAGGTCGGCCTGATGGACCAGCGGGGCGAAGCGCATGCCGATCTCGCCCTGGCCGGCGGAGGCCACCTCATGGTGCTGAACCTCGATGTCCATGCCGCTTTCGATCAGGGTCATCATCATTTCGGAGCGCAGGTCCTGCAGCGAATCCGTGGGCGGAACCGGGAAATACCCGCCCTTGAAGCGCGGCTTGTGCCCGAGGTTCGGGTTCTCTTCGCGGCCGCTGTTCCAAGCGCCCTCGTTCGAATCGATGTAGTAGTAGGCGCACTGCGGCTGAGCATCGAAACGGATGTCGTCGAAAATGAAGAACTCGGCCTCCGGCCCGAAAAACGCCTTGTCGGCCAGACCCAACGACTTCATGTAACGCTCGGCTTTCTTGCCTATGTTGCGCGGGTCGCGGGTGTAATCCTCGCCTGTGACCGGATCGCATATGTTGCAGACGATACACAGGGTTTTGATCTCCATGAACGGATCGATGAAAGCTGTTTCCGGATCCGGCTTGATGAGCATGTCGCTCTCGTTGATCTCCTGCCAGCCGCGGATCGAGGAACCGTCAAAACCGCGCCCCTCCTCGAACACCTTCTCGTCCAGCTCAGTGGCCGGAACCGACAGGTGCTGCCACATGCCGGGAAAGTCCATGAAGCGGTAGTCGACTACCTTGACATTCTCTTTCTTGATGAGTTCAAGAACCTCTTTCGGTCCCACAGGATCCTCCCGTTCTGGAATCGTTGTTCCTTATGACCACCACCGGGCCTTTCCCGGTGGAATACCCCAAAGCCCGTTTCCAGGCTCGAAACTACATGTCAGATAATCTAAAGGCGAATTGTTACGGGAATGTTTCGCAGCGATTAAATCACTATTAATTACCATTGACGCGATCTGCGGTCAGCCGACAAAGCGGTAGCCCACCGAGCGGACAGTCTGTATGTAGGATTTGCCCGTGGCTTCTATCTTTGAGCGGATACGCCGTATGTGGACATCCACCGTGCGCGGGCCGCCGTAATAGTCCTCGCCCCAGACCCGGGCCAGAAGGTGGCGGCGGGTGCAGACCCGGCCCTTGTGCGTGGCCAGGTAACGAAGCAGCTCGTATTCCTTGAAGGTAAGGTCCACCGGCATGCCGCTCTCGGTGACCTCGTAGGTGGAGAGGTTCAGCACCAGCGCCCCGGCGCGGACCTCCTGAGTCGGATCGACCTTGTGGAAACGCCACATCAGAAGGCGCAGGCGGGCGGCCAGCTCGGTGCTGCGGTAGGGCAAAAGAAGGATTTCATCCACCAGGCGGCAGTAGTCCAGGCGTTCCAGTGTGCGCTCATCCGTGACCAGCAGCACCGGCACCTCGGTCAGCACCCGGTCGGCATCCAGCATGCGAGCCAGCTTTTCGAGCGCCTCGGGCTTGCGCCCGGCCAGCACGAACAGGTCCACCAGCTCGATGCCGTCCAGAGCGGAGCCGTCCCCGGCCCCGGGCCGGGTGACCTCGTTGTCCAGCTCTGTCAGCTCGGCAGCCAGGTGGCCTGCCAGTTCATCCTCGCCGGCCGGGGCCAGCAGCATCAGTCTGTGCATTCAGCTCTCCGCAAAGGGCACAGATACGGGACCGCTTGCCGGTCCCTGCAGGCCGGTTCGGAATCTCAATGCATAAACCGATAATCTAACAGTTTCGGGCCAAACACGAAACAAATATTTCCGCGCCAGCTCAATTATCAAGCTTATCCATCTCTGTGCCAAAGACTTCCAGCGCTGCGCGGTCGAAAAGACAGAACGTGACCGCTTTGAGCGAATGCTCTCCCGAGGCCAGGTAATCCGCCGTGGTGTTGAGCATCAGTTGTGCCGCCCGTTCCAGGGGAAATCCGAATATTCCGGTGGAGATGGCCGGCAGGGCGATAGATGCGAGGCCCCGGCTGTCGGCCAGCTCCAGGGCTCTGCGGGTGGCAGCGACCAGCTTGCGGTCCTCCTCGCCCTCGCCCCAGCGCGGCCCCACGGCGTGGATTACGAAGCGGGCCTTGAGGTTTCCCCCGCCCGTTATGACCGCGGCGCCCACGGGCGTTCCGCCCAGGGCGTCGCACTCGCGCTGGATGCTGTCTCCCCCGGCGCGGCGGATCGCCCCGGCCACCCCGCCGCCCAGCACGAGCGCGCTGTTGGCCGGGTTCACGATCGCATCCACCGCCAGGGTGGTGATATCCGCCTGCAGAAGGTTCACCCTGGTCGAGCCGAAAACGCGCTCCATGGCAATCTCCTTTCACCCTATTTGGGACCGCCGGGCTTATCTGAATTCCGAGAAGAGGATTATTTCAATATACAAGGAGTAAACCGGTTCGAGAATGCAAAGGACACGGCATGCCGTGCCCCTGCAACCGCAGGGAAAGGTGGCTTTAGCCCCCTATAAAAGGAGTGGTGGAGGCATCCGCCGCCGGGGTGTGCAAGACAAAATCGCCGGCAAGGCGTGGGGGTAAAAAAAAGCGCCGGGGTAATCCCCCCGGCGCCCGGCCACCCCACCCGTCCGGCACCCGTTTATTTGCTCTTGACCTGGATCTGACGGCCCTTGGTTTCCTCGCGTTTGGGCAGGGTCACACTCAGGATACCGTCCCTGTACTCGGCGTCCACCTTCTCGGCGTTGACCAGCCCGTTGAGCTGGAAGCTGCGGCTGAGCTTGCCGTAGCTGCGCTCGCGGCGGTAGAGGCCCTTGTCGCGGCTCTCGTACTCGTCCTTCTTCTCCGCGCTGAGAGTCAGGACATCGTTCTCCACACTCAGGCTCAGGTCCTCGTTCTTCACACCCGGCAGCTCGGCTTTCAGGACATAGCGGTCATCCTCTTCCACCAAATCCACCGGGAAACTGGCCAGCGTGTCATCCGCGGTCAGCATGCGGTCGAAGAAATCGGCGAACGGAGAAGCCCAGAAATTCTTTTCCCGCAGCTGCGGCCAGGCGTTACGGTTCGACTGCCATCTGGTCAGGTTCGACATATCACACCTCCTGTAAACGTTGTGTTGATTTGTATTATCCGGGGCCCCTGCCCCTTGTCCTCGTGTTCAACTTTCGCCTAATAGAAAATGCAACCCGCGTGCCAGAGCCGAACCCATACTGTAATTCATTTGTTTTCAATGCATTTAAAATTAACCACTCAACAAGAAAACCCCACCTTGTGCCATATTGACAGTAGTTGCGCCACAACGAATGTCTGGCTGCAACATTGACAGGGTCCAGACCGGCCGGAGGACAGGCCGAAAGCGCCGGATCGCCCGGGACCGGGCCGATTCACGCGTTGACAGAGACTGCCGGCGCCCCCTATATTAGGCTCCTCCCATGTAACCTAAACCCCCGAAGGCGAGGTGCGATGTGAGCGGAATGTTCCTGGCCGTGGTTCTCGTGCTGCTGGTGGCGGTGCTGATGCTGGCGGTGGGACGCTGGCGGGCGGATGCTTTTCTCACCCTGCTGAGCTGTGCGTTCCTGTTCGGGCTGAGCGCCGGGATGGGGGTCGAGGGGAGCCTGGAGGCGATCAAGACCGGTTTCGGCAATACGCTGGGCGGGATCGGGATCGTGGTGATACTGGGGGCGGTGATCGGCGTGTTTCTGGAGCGAAGCGGGGCCTCCGGCTCCATTGCGGCTTCGATGCTGCGGCTGGTGGGACAGAAGCGCACCGGGCTTTCGCTCAACCTGACCGGCTACATAGTCTCGATCCCCGTGTTCTGCGACTCGGGTTTCATAATCCTGGTGCCGCTGGTCCGGGCAATGGCCCGCCGCACCGGGATCAGCCGCCTGGCCCTGGCAGTGGCCCTGGCCACCGGGCTCTACTCTACGCACTGCCTGGTTCCGCCCACTCCCGGACCGATCGGCGCGGCCCAGATACTGGGCGCCGACCTGGGGAGAGTGATCCTGCTCGGCCTTCCGGTAGCCCTGGCCCTGTCTCTGATCGGCTGGTGGTGGTCGCGCCGTTTCGAGAACACAGCCCTGCCTGAGATGGCGGATGAACCCTCTGCGACCCAGCCCACCGAGACCCGCGCCCCGGGCACGCTGCGCTCCGCCCTGCCGATCGTGGTGCCGCTGCTTCTGATCACCCTGGGCTCGGTGATCACCGCGGGCAAGCCCGCGGCCGAGCTGAGCCGCTCCGATACCCTGGTCAAGGGCCTCGGCCACCCGGTGTTCGCCCTGGGCGTGGGAGTGCTCCTGAGCCTCTGGCTGGCCCGGCGCAGCGACCCGCGCGGCAGTTGGATCATCGAGGGGATCAAGTCCACCGCCATCGTGCTGGCCGTGACCGCGGCCGGCGGGGCGTTCGGGCAGGTGATCCGCACCAGCGCCCTGGGCAAAACCCTGCAGGAGGCCATCGGCGGCTGGCAGGCCGGAGTGCTGGTGCCGTTCCTGCTCTCTGCGGCGCTCAAGAGCGCCCAGGGCAGCAGCACGGTGGCGATGATAACGAGCGCGGCCATCGTGCAGCCGCTTCTGGGAGCGTTGGGATTGGTTACGCCCTGGGGCCCGGCCCTGGCCGTGGCGGCCATCGGCTGCGGCGCGATGACCGTGAGCCACGCCAACGACAGCTTTTTCTGGGTGGTCTCGCAGATGGGCGGGATCCCGGCGCCCACCGCCTACCGGGTCTACACCGTGGCCACGGGGATAATGGGGTTCTGCGGGGCGGCGATCCTGTACGGCCTGTCTCTGGTGCTCTGAGAGCAGAAAAAAGAAAGTCCCCCGGCGCTGCAACACCGGGGGACCGGCACAAATCTCGTTTCCGCGAAGAAGCGTCAGTGGGCTCGGGGTAAAGCGGAACGTCGATTTGTGGTCAAAACCGACCATAACCGGAAGCGGCTGGGGGGACTGTTCTGGCCTGGCCTGGCTCTAATCCCTTTTTCCGTTCCCGCTTTTCAAATCGGCTGAATCCGGTAAAACTTTAATTTTCATCGGATTTCAAAGAATTTTCTGATCGCGGCACAAACAAAACCGTCCCGCACGGATGCACGCGCACCCGCACAGGACGGTCGTATGGGGGCGAAGTGGCCGGCCGGCTCAGAAAGAGACCGCCGCCCGCTCCGAATGGGTTTTGTTGCTGAACAGGTAGACCAGCCGCTCGAACTTGCCGATCGAATCGAGCAGTGCCTCGCGGCGCTTGGCCTCTGTTTCCTCGAAATAACGTCGGTACATATCCACGATGACGCCCACGGCGTTGCGGAACTCCCGCTGGCTCAGCCTCATCCGCGCCTCGTAGTGCTCGACGCAGGCCAGGTAGTGCCTGTAGTAGGGTTCCAGCGGGTTATCGCCGGCACGCAGCATCCGGAAATGTATGCCCAGAAACAGCCGGTAGCTGTCCTCGACCGTGGCGAAACGCGGGTTGTCATCCGGGATTTCCCACTCGTTGAACCGCTGGGCTGCTATTCCGCTGAAATAGATCATACTCTCCATCCTGCCAGGTTGTATCTGTATAACATTGAACTCATTAAAGAAAATAATGCCGATTCGCCGCTTCGCAAGGAAAAAAACCCGTTCCGGCTGTCAGAATTCAAACGGCTGACGGTTTGAAGGCGGTTTGACCCGCCCGGGAGCGCGGTTGACATACACCCGCCGCGCTTATAGTTTGTGAAAGCGGAAGATAAATCAATCGATCCAGGGAAAGGCAACATGGACAAAAAACCGCACATACAGACCGAGGTGGAGCTGAAGTTCGCGCTCCACGACCGGGAGGCCGTGCGCAGACGCCTTTTGGAGCTGGGGTTCACCAGTGCCGGGCGGGTGTACGAGTACAACCTGGTGCTCGACACACCCGGGGGAGACCTCTCACTGGCCGGAAAGCTGCTGCGCCTTCGCCGTGACCGCAAGGTCCGCCTGACTTTCAAGGAGCGACTGGCCGGTACGAGCGAGCTGGATGAGCGCTACAAGATACGCGCCGAGAGCGAGCTGGAACTGTCGGACCTGGAGACCATGCGCCATGTCCTGCACCGTCTGGGCTACACCCGCGAGCGGGTGTACGAAAAATACCGCGAGCATTTCAGCCGTGAAGGCGGGGTGAGCGCCGAACTCGACACCCTGCCACTGCTGGGCGATATCCTGGAGCTGGAAGCCCCGCCCGAACAGATCGACGCCTTGGCCGCCCAGCTCGGGCTGGAGGTGACAAGCGGTCTGCGGGAGAACTACTTCCAGTTGTTCAGCGCCCGCTGCCTGGCCCAGGGACGCGAGCCGGGGGACATGCGTTTCGCACTCGACCCGGTCCCGGGTGGAGAGCCGGAAAGCTGAGGGCTGGCAAGGAGTAAGTTCATGCTTAAGGTCTTCGGTGCACTCATTATCGCCGCGATCATTTTCGGCTATGTCCGGATGATGATGTTCATCCAGAAGAGTATGAAACGGGAGTCCCGGGCGTCGCGCTTCAAGGTGGGCGGGCAGAAATTCGGGGACATCCGGGTGAGCGGGGAGTCGGAAGAGGAGCGCCAGGAGCGCAAGCAGATCAGCCTGCGCCAGGGACCGCGCCTGGGGCGCCGCCGCCGCGGTCGCTGAACGGATCATCGATCAATGCAGGGTGGCCCACTGTGGCCGCCCTTTTTTATTCGTTCTTTCGGTCTTGCCCGAAAGAACCAAAGGGCGCGGGGGCCGCAAACTCGCCCCGGCTACGACTCCCCTACAGCCCCAGGTGTTCATGGGGCCTTTTCTCCGCCCCCGTGGTGCAGCGGCGGCGCTGCCGCGAATCGCCGCCGCACCGTGAACACTTTCAAGCCAGACCTTCTCTCGTGCTATTACACGCTGCCCTGGCGGGAGGCTCAGACAGGTGCGGCCCCCAGGAACAGAAACAGCGGCCGGGCGGCCGCTTGAAGGTTGTGTTTGCGGGAGGCTTTTTCCTCAGGCGGCCTTACGGGCCGCCCGGGGGCCGTATGTCTGAGCCGCGCCGGGGCAGCGAAGTGATCGCATCTTACACACCGAAACCAGGAGCAGCACCCCAAGCTCGGAGGGCAATCAGCGCCAGCGTCGCCCCGCAACGCGGGTAGCGTGAAAAAGCTCCTTGCACACCGCAAGTCGGAAAACCCAAAGGGCCAGCGCGAGTTTACGGCCTCCCGCTGGCTTCTGGTTCTCTTGGCCGAAACCAAGAGAACATATAAGCCTTTCGGGCGCGGCTCGCCGTGCTCCTGACACACCCCGCAAAGCAAAACGGCGACCCGTCAGGCCGCCGCAGCAATCGACAACACTCTCAGTCTACGACACCAGCAGGTAATCCCGCCCCTCTACGTAGCCCAGCGGGTCGAGGTCGGCGCGCACGTTGTCGCGGCCGCCTTTCTGACCCACTGCGCCAAGAACGAGCCCGGAGTCCTGCGGCCCCTTGAGCTCGGCCGCCCGCACCACCGGCACGCCGTGAATGACCTTGCCCAGGCGGCGCGGGTTGACCTCGATCAGATATCGCACCTCCACCCCGGCTGCTTTCAGTGCCTTGAGCCAGGTCTTGCCCACCGGTCCGGCCCCGCAGATCGAGACCGGCCGCGCGCCGCCCTCCAGGTGCAGCCGCAGCAGGTGGTGCAGCTTGAGGCGCAGGAAACTCGGCTCCGAGTAGCGGCTGTCGTTGCGCGAGGTGCGTCCCGGGTGCTCGCGCCAGGCGTGCAGAACACGCGCCGCCCCGGCCACTTTCCAGCCCGTTTCCACCAGGCGGAAAATCAGGTCGTAGTCCTCGGGCAGGCCCTCGAACTCGCAATACCCGCCCGCCGCGATCAGGGCCTCGCGCCGCAGAAGGAACGTGGGGTGGGCCAGCGGGCACTCGATGAACATCTCCCGCTCCAGCCGGTCCGCGCTCCGCTGCAGCGCCTCCCGCGGCGAGTCCGGCAGACAACCCGCAAGAAGCCCGTTCAGCCAGCGCTCATAGTGACGGGCCCCGGGGCCGGTGTCGCGCGCCGGGAAGTAGCGCACCTGCGATCCCACCAGGCCCAGCCGCTCCCAGCGCGCCATGAGCGCGAGCTGCACGGCCAGCCGCTCCGGGTGTGCGATGTCATCCGCATCCAGACGGGCGATGAACTCGCCACGGCAGAGACTCTGCCCCAGGGCCAAAGCCGGGATCAGCCCGATACGGCCCGGACGGACCACCCGCAGACGGTTGTCGCGGCGGGCCAGGCTCTCCATCCGCTCACCACTGCCGTCCGTGGACCCGTCATCCACCGCCACCACCTCCAGCTCCGGCGCGCCGCGCTGGGCCAGGGCCGAGCCGAGCGCCCGTTCCAGCGTGGCTGCGGCGTTGTGCACCGGGATCAGAAAGCTTACTGTGGGTGTGCCTCGGCTCATTTGCTGCGGGCCAGTTCCAGGGCGCTCGTGGTCACGTAGTATTTGGCCAGCATGTTGGGCCGCTCCCAGGCCGGCAGAGTGCCGTTACCCAGGTAGCCCAGGAAACTCTTGGTCACCTGCCCGAAATGCGCCTCGTGCCCGATCCGGTAGCTATCCGGGATAAGGATATGCCAGCGCGCGCCCTCTTTTTTCAGCTCCAGGCCTGGATAATTCCCGCCGGTCAGACGGGCCAGGCTGGTCTCCAGGGCTTGCCCCACCGCCTCAGGGGCGATCCCCTCGGCCGCCTCCACGTACAGCTCGGGACGGTAGTTCTGGTTCGGGCCCTGCTCGATCAGCACCGAGGCCAGACTGCCGCGCACGGTGGAGAAATGGGTGTCGCCAGCCCCGGCCGGGGCCTCGAAATTCCACTCCACCTGCAGCAGCACGTTGATCCCGCGCAGGCTGAAATTCATCGAGCCGTTGCAGAAATAGGGCAGCTTGCCGGTCTCATCCAGCTTGAGCTGCGGCGGGAAATCGGTCAGCCCGGTTACGCGGCCGAACTGCTCGCGGTCGATCAGCGTGGGCCAGTGCCTGGCGTCCTGCATCTGGATGTCGGTCTTGTAGTCGATGGGCTGCTCTGGGAACAGGCACCAGAAAGTGATGTCCACCAGATGGGTGGTCACATCCACCAGGCCCTCGCCCTGCACCGCGGTGTCGAAGAACCACCAGGGGCGGATCAGCGGCCGGCCGGCCACGCTCTTGAACAGGTGGTGCACGCTTTTCTTGACCACGGCCGGCTGCTCGGGAGTGCCGGACTGAGGATTGCCGAACAGGGTCTGATCCTGGATCAGCTCGCGCTGCAGGATGGTGGTGATCTCGTGCCGCTCGGTCATGATATCATAGGCCACCAGGCGGCAACTGTCCGCCACGGCCAGGACCGTGTCCAGCACGGCCAGCTTGGAGGGCTCGATCACCCAGGGCTTATCTGCCAGGACGTTCTTGCCGTGGCGCACGCAGGCCAGGATACGGTCAATCTTGGGCTGGTTCCGTCCGCTGAGCACCACTATGTCGGACCAGTCGTCGTTCAGTATCTCGGTCTCGTAATCGGGCCCCAGATAGGATTTGTAACGCCACCCGGCCGGGTCGGTCTCTCGGGTGTTGAACGGGACCACGCGGGCCATGTGGTCCACATAGTCCTGGCCCACCGGGGCGTAGATCGACACCAGGGAATCTACCCCGGGATAGGCGGCGCTCTTGAACACCAGCGCGGCGTGGAAATGGCCCGGGTCGAGCACCGCAAAACTGTGCTCGATCGAGGTATTGACGGCGGGCTTTCCCGTCACCGGCGCGGATTGCGGCTGGCAGCCGAGAACAGCGATCAGCGCGGCCAGAAAGAGCGCTCCAGCGGACTTGCGCATCGAAGCCTCCAGGGGTTGAATTATGGACAGGACACCTTACGGGTGAATGTTCGGTCAGTAGGGCGGCGGCAGCCACAGCCGGGCCACGCGCAGCCTGCGGCAAAAGATAAGCCCGCCGGCCGCAGTTATCAAGGAAAGCCGCTCCGGGCGGCGAATACTGTTGCCCGCCCGGAAAGGCAATGCTATTATTAGCCTGGAACCGCCTCTTTGCCGGGGCGTTGCGAAATGAAAGCCAGACACGCTGTTTCCGTGTTTTTCCTGCCACAGACAGCCCAAGGAGGAAGACCCATGCCAGTATCGAGACGCGACTTTCTGGCCGCCGGCGCCGCGGCGGCGGTGACCGCAGCCGTGGGCCAGGCCCGCGCCCAGCAGAGCGCAAGCGGCCCCAACCCTCAGCCCGTGCGGATCGGGATGACCGACTGGAACCTGGGCGAGCGCGGCCTGACCGAGAAAGTGACCCTGGCCCGCGAGATCGGGCTGGACGGCATCCAGGTGAGCGTGCTCTACCCGGAGGACGGCGCCCCGCACCTTCGCGGTGAGAAGCTCCAGGCCGAGTACCGCGGGGCCGCACTGGCCAACGGCGTGCAGATCTGCTCCCTGGCTATCGGCAACCTGGGACCGGGCGAGCCGTTCAAGAGCGAGCCGATGGGTGTGATGCGGGTCAAGGACGCGATCACAGTGGCCGCGGCTATCGGCGCGGATGATATCCTGCTGCCCATTTTCCGCAAGAACACGCCGCAGGATGACGCCGAGTTCACGCGGATAATCAACTCGTTCAAGGAAATGGCGCCCCTGGCCGAGAAGCTGGGCGTGACGGTCTCGCTCGAGAGCAGCATGAGCGCCGCCGACCACCTGCGAATCCTGGACGCGGTGGGCTCGCCCAATATCGGCGTGTACCTCGATCCCTGGAACTGCGCCTACTACGGCCACGACCCCTATGTGGACATCCCTCTGCTCAAGGACCACATTCACCAGGTGCACGTGAAGAACGGCAAGTTCTACATGGAGCAGCCCTGCGAGTTCAAGTTCAAGTGGCCCGAGATCGCCGAGCTGATCTACAAGAGCGGCTACAAGGGCTGGTTCGTTCTGGAGACCGATATCCCCAGCGGGGACATGATCGCGGACACCAGGAAGAACATCGAGTACGTAAGGAAGTATTTCAAGGTGTGAGGAAGGGATGAGAAGATGGGGCGTTGGCGGGCTTGCCAACGCCCCAGCAATTAATAAGAAAGAAGTGGAAAATGCAAATAATAACAATCGATTCATTTGAAGATTTTCACAGCTTTATTATTCCTAACCATATAAATCCCGGGCCACTATTTCGCGGTGTTACCAAGTCAGAATATCTATTAATTCCCTCTGTAGGTCGCTATCTAAAAAATTGCGGAACAAAAGAAAACCTTTTAAACCAAGAACGGTTTGCTTTTGAACTTTTCGAAAGATGGAGCAGAGCTTTTATAACAACTTCAACCTTAGATTCGTGGCAACTACTCACCCTTGCACAACATCATGGTTTACCTACACGCTTACTTGACTGGACGCACAATCCACTTGTGGCACTTTTTTTTGCGGTTAAAGATTTAGATTCATCTGATGCTGCTGTTTATGTATTACCTGCTGGGGAGGTCCTTGATGTCATGGATACTGGGGATTTGGAAAAAAACCCTTTCGAAGTAGCAAAAGTCCGCCAGTTTTCTCCACCTCATATTACGCAGCGTGCAATTGCCCAAGAAAGCATTTTTACAATTCATCCCGACCCTACAGTACAATTTGATTTAGAAAAAATGACTAAGTTAATTATCACAGGAACAGAAAAAGAAAAGATCAGAATGTCTTTGCTCCGTTATGGTTTCAATTATAGTAAACTTTTTCCTGACTTAGATGGTTTAGCAAAACATTTAAAATACCTTAAGTTTGGGGAATATTGAATTAGTTTCAAAAGATAAAAATTAAAATCAAATCCCCCTCGATCCCCCTTTGAAAAAGGGGGAGGCCGGTGGCCCGCCATTTGGGAGGCGATAGCCCCCCCCTTTCCCAAAGGGGGGCAGGGGGGATTACCGGAAATCACTCCATGTTTTACAAGCACGTTATTAGATTAAACAAGTCTTAACTACATGTAAAACAGTTGAAAAAAACAGATTATAGACTCAATCCCCCTCAATCCCCCTTTGAATAAGGGGGAGGCCGGTAACCGGCCTTTGGGCAGGGCTTTAGCCCCCCCCTTTCCCAAAGGGGGGCAGGGGGGATTCCAGAATCCACCACTGCAAATCGTACAATCGTAACCATGCCCGAAAGCTCCAGGAACCTCAAAGTCCTCGCCCGCGACCTGCGCGCCAACATGACTGAAAGTGAAAGCCGGCTCTGGTCCAGGCTGCGGCGCAAGCAAATCTGCGGTGTCCAGTTCTACCGTCAGCGGCCGATTGCAGAGTATATCGTGGATTTCTACGCCCATAGCGTGCGGCTGGTGATCGAGCTGGACGGCGGGCAGCACTTTGAAGAGGAACACAATCTCAAGGATAGGCTCCGCGACAGAAACCTGAAACAGCTTGGCCTGGAAGTGCTCCGTTTCGACAACCGCCAGGTGCTGCAGGAACTGGATGGCGTAGTACAGAAAATAACCTTTGTCGTGGAAAGACAACTGATTAAGAGCTAATCCCCCTCAATCCCCCTTTGAAAAAGGGGGAGGCGCTGGCCCTTGCAGCAAGGAGGGTCTTAGCTCCCCCCTTTCCCGAAGGTAGGCAGTGGGGATTACAGCGAAACACTCCCCTTTAACCCCCCCGGAGACTCCCTAAATGCAATTCCACAACCTCATCAGCCGCAAGTTTTTCCTGGCGAGCCTGCCGGGGCTGGCCGCGGCGGCGGCCATTCTGAAACCGCGTGCCTTGCAGGCCGGCCATCTGGACGGCAAGAGCGCCCCGGAGCGCATGATCGACAACGCGCCCTCGTTCGAG
This sequence comes from uncultured Gemmatimonadales bacterium, assembly GCA_964386505.1. GTDB lineage: Bacteria > Gemmatimonadota > Glassbacteria > GWA2-58-10 > GWA2-58-10 > JAJFUG01. Next base: position 983 of record CAYLSM010000072.1, on the reverse strand, counting down.
GACGGGCGCAGCCGCAAGGTGATTTTCGTGGCCCACTGCGTGCTCAACCAGAACGCCCGCTGCGCCAGCTGCAACTCGTTCCCGGCCTCGATCCCCCAGATTCCACAATACCTGCTTGAGAACAACATCGGGATCGCCCAGTACACCTGCCCGGAGCTGGCCAGCCTGGGCCTGGGACGCCTGGGCAATATCTACGACCAGCTCTCCACGGCCGGTAACCGGCGTTTCCTGCAGGGCCTGGCCCAGGACATCATCTACCAGACCAATCAGTACCGCAAACATGGTTTCAAGGTGCTGGCCGTGCTGGGGATCGACAGCAGCCCCTGCTGCGGGGTGAACAGCCACGCCTACAACGGCAACCAGCCGGGTAAGGGCGCGCTGATGGAGGAGTTGAGCGCGGCCCTGGCCGAATCCGGCGTGGAACTGCCGCTGATCGGGATCGACGACAGCGACCCCGGGCAGGCGCTGGAGCAGGTCAAGGCGCTGCTGGGCTGAGCCGGGGCACGCCGCGCGCGCGGCGCACCCCGGCCGCCGGATACTCAGGGAAGCTCCCGGATGCGGTGGTTGTCGATCCGCCCGGCGGACTGCCCGAAGCGGATACTCTTCACCATCTCGTTTTTCAGGAAATCGTGCGGGAAACCCAGCTCGATGCGGCTGGCCGAGTCCAGGCTCTCGAGCTGCCCGTCACTGAGCGAGTATTTAAGGCAATCCAGGCTCTGTTCGAGCTGGGCCACGGTGCGCGCGCCCACGATCGGAACCATGACTCCGGGCCGCGCGCGGACCCAGTTCAGCGCCACCTGCGCGCTGCTGCAGCCGATTTCATCCGCCACCCGGTCCACCTCGCGCGCGATGGCCAGACTCCGCGGGCTCAGCTTGTCCGGGAACATATTCATCGCATCCACGCGCTTGGAGTCCTCGGGACGGGCCCCGGGCTTGCCGCGAGTATACTTGCCGGTCAGCTCTCCCGAACCCAGCGGTGACCA
>CAYLSM010000071.1:0-18999 GCA_964386505.1 uncultured Gemmatimonadales bacterium | reverse complement strand
ACCTCCGCGGCAGAGTAGCCTGTCATCTGGGTGAACTTGGGGTTCACATACTCAATGCAGCCGTCCAGGTTGGTGATCACGATCACGCTGGGGCTCTGCTCCACAGCGGAGGAGAGCTTGCGCAGCTCTTCCTCGGCTTTGCGGCGCTGGGTGATATCCTGGCCCACCTCGAAAATCTGCGAAACATTGCCCGAGTCATCCAGCACGGCCTTGCGGGTCCAGAGAACCCAGACCCTCTCCCCGTCGCGCTTGACATTCTCGCTCTCGTGCACGGCGTAGCGTTCGGGGTGGGCCAGACGGTCTTCCAGGGCCGCGCGGGTGTCGGTCCCGGAGGAATCGAGAAACGGGACGATTGTCCCCAGAAGGTGACGGCCCAGTATTTCCTGCTCGCTCCAGCCGAAAAAGCGCTGGGCGAACTCGTTGAAGAATGTGACCCGGCCCGCGGTATCCACCCGCAGGATAAGGCTGCCGGAGTGCTCGACCAGGTCGCGGTACTTCTCCTCGCTGCGCCGCAGGGACTCGGCGGCCTGTTCCTGGGCGGTGATATCGATCACCAGACTGCCCCCGGCCTCCACCTCGCCGCTGCCGCGCAGGATCGGGAAAGCGTTGCCAACCCGCCAGCCCGGCTCGCCGTTGCGGTTGCGGTCGTTCCATTTCAGGCCGACAAAACTTTCGCCCTGGAACACACCGCCCACCACCTTTTCCATCGCCTCACGGGTCGCCCCGGTGGCGATCAGGTCGTAGATCAGGCGGCCCAGCGCCTGGTCCTTGCGGTAGCCGTAAATATCCTCGGCCGCCCAGTTCCAGGCCAGCACCCGCCCGTCCCGGTCGAAAGAGTAGCAGACAATGGGCATGTTCTCGATCAGGCCCCGGTAGCGGGATTCGCTTTCCTGCAGCGACTCCTCCATGAGGCGCGCCCGTGTGAGGTCCTTTTCGAGGAAAGATTTCAGACGCCGCAGTTCTACCAGCTCACGGATCATGTCCTCTTTTGTCATTTCAAAATCGTGCATCTGAGGCCCCGATTGTCCACTTCACCAACCTGCCGACCGCCACGGACCTCGACCGGCCCGGGCCGACTCGCTCCAATACCTCAACCTGGCGGAAAAGGTATGGCTGAATATTCCGAATTTATTACTGTCACCTGGCGTGAAACAGCGGGGGACTGTCTGCCATCGGGCTTGCCGCAGATAAAAAAATCACAAGCTAAAAATAGCTCAGCTTGTGATTTTGTAAAGAGTTAAATTTGCACCCCCGGTGATCCCGGCAGTCCACACCGGAACGGTTCGGTGCCGCAATGGACACAGCGCCGGGAACCCCGTGAAGAACAAATTAGTCATTCCTGGCTCAGGGTTGGGGAGTGCTTTCAGGTTTCTTTTTTTTCTTGAACAGGTTGTTGATGAGCTGCTGGGCGCCCTTCTTCAATACCTCTTTCTGATTCAGGACCGTACTGTCCCCCTGAGCGGCGCTGTCGCCTGCGACCTTATTAGTCGAGCCGCTGAACAGCTTATCGATCTGGCGGCCCAGGGCGTCCTGCACTTTCTCCTGCACCCGCTGCTTGACCGGGGCGGCATCCCACTTGAACTTGGGCTTGTCCGCGCTGCCCGAGACCTTGAAACCCAGCTCGATCCGGCGGTCGGAACCCGAGAACAGCGAGGCGATCTCACCGGGCAGCTTGGAGCGGTACTTGGTGCTCAGGGGCTCGCTCAGGCGCAGACGGATCGCATAGTCCAGGCTTCCGTCGAACCCGAAAGAGCCGTTGGCGATCCAGTCACCGGAGGAGGTGTTCAAGGAGAGGTTGTCCGTGCGCACCCGCCCGTTCTCGAAAGCCAGCTTGCCGCCCCATTGCTTGAACGGCAGGCTGTCCAGCTCACCCATCCCGCTGAAAGAGGCCAGGCTGCCCAGGAACGGCCAACCCGAGACAGTGCCGTCGCTCAGCATGTACTCGCCCGCCCCGGTCAGGCTGCTCAGGATTTTTTCCGTATCCAGGCCTTTGCCGCTCAGCTTGATCCGGGTGTCGATCTTTCCGCTCATGTACTTGCCGATCGAGGCCAGCGGAGAGACAGCCCGCCCGGCGACCAGGCTCAGGGCGTCCACCTGCACGTCGAATCGCGGCTCGCCGTCCGCCCCCAGGCTCAGACTGCCCTTGCCCTCGACGCGCCCGCCATACAGGTCGGCGCTCAGGTCCTGCAGTTCGATCAGGCTGTCGCGCACGTTGAACGCCATTACGGCGTTCTGCAGGTCGAGATAGCGGGAGAGCACCAGACGGTCCAGGCGGGCGGTGCCCGAGCCGCGAGACAGGGCAAGGGGCAGGACCCAGGCGGAACTCTCGGCTTTGGTTTTATCCTTGTCCACCGGCGCCAGGCTGTCGGAGGACACGAAATCGAAGATGTTGAAAGTCGGTCCGTTGAGTTCGGCCTGCCAGCGCGGCCCGGCGGATGACTTTTCAGCCCACAGGGCCGGCAAGCCGCTCAGGCTGGCTTTCAGGGTGAGATCGCTCTCGCCGGCTCGCAGACGGGCCTCCAGGCTCGGGATATCCTGCCCGGCGAAATCGGCGCTCAGGCTGGGGATTCCGATCCGCTGGGGCAGGGATTGGGAGCCGAGGTAGATGTCCTTACCGCTCACCCGTCCGGTGGCTTTCAGGGTGGCAGGGTTTTCGAGCACCCCGCTCAGGGCCAGGTCGGCCTGGAGCTGGCCCTCGCTGGTCCATCCGGCCAGGGCCTCGGGGAACAGACTGGGAAGGTCATCCAGGCGCAGGGTGGTTTTCAGTTTCGCCTGCCAGGATGTGGTCGCGCCACCCAGCCCGAGCCGCCCGCTCACCGAAACAGGGTCCAGTCCGAACGTGCCATCCAGGCTCTCCACCTGCAACTCCCCGCTGCGCAGGGTCAGCCGGGCGTCGATCCCGCCCAGGGGACGGGGCAGCGCGGCCAGTTCGGCCTTGGCGTTCGTTATGTCGGCGCTGAGGCTCCAGTCCAGACTGTCCTGTCCGCCTGGGTTCAAGTTCAACTGGCCCGACAGCTCCAGTTCGCCCTGGGTGATCCTGAGGCCCAGAGAGTCGATCAGACCGGGCGGCAGCAGAGTGGCGGCCCGGCCCAGATCACCGATCTGGCCTTTCCAGCTTAGCGAGCACTCGGGCAGCGCGGCGCGGTAGTCGCTCACCCGTCCGCCACCCTCCAGAAGAACCCCGGCCAGTTCCGCCTCCAGGCGGTCTATAGTCACCGCGCCGCTTGAGGGATCGACATCCGCGCCCAGGTTCAGCTTGAGCGGAAGGCTGCGCTGGACAGTTTCTCCCCAGGAAGTTCCCGGGGTGGTCAAGCCCGCCAGTTTGAGCTCGATCGCCAGGCGCAGGCGGGAACGCGACTCCTCCAGCTTGAGCTGCAAATCCAACGGCCCGGCATCCAGCACCAGGGGAGTCTCGCCGCTCAGGTCGCGGTAGTGGAGCCGCGCCTCCTCGACCGAGGCAGCGGCCAGCAGGAAAGCGAACCCCGCTCCCGAGGCATTTTCCTCTGTCTGTGCGGCCGCGGTCGTGTCCGACCCAGTCAGGGACTTGAAATTGAATACCCCCCCGCGGTCGCGCACCAGGTAGACCTCCGGCCGCACGAACAGCAGGCTGCGCACCTCGATGCGGCGGGACAGCAGGGGCAGAAGCTTGAGCCGAAGGTAGAACCGCTCGGCCTGCACGAAATAAGGGCTGTCGTAGCGTGGGTCCTCGCCGATCCGGATACCGGAGGCATCGATCGACAGGCCGCGCAGCACCGTGAAACCGGCCTTCTCCACGCTCACCGTCCGTCCGGTGGCCCGGCTCAGACGCTCCTCGACAATCCTTTTGAGTGTTTCGGGCGGGAACATGAAACGCAGCGCCACCAGCAGTACCAGCACCAGGGCCAGAAGGATGCCCAGGCCCCACAGGATGTTTTTCAGGGCAGACCGCAGAAAGGCAGCCCCCCGGTTGCGTGAAAACGGCTTTTCAGCCCGTGGAAAACCGTGCGGCATACTCTGGTCGCTCCAGACTTGCGGGCCAGGCCCGTTGGATATCTGAGCCGGGTCGGTCGTGTGGCCGCCCGGGCATTTAACCCATAAAATCGTACAGAGTTAAAATGCTTTGATCGGCTGGACAGCGCAACCATTCCGTGAGGCCCTGAAAAGGAGGGAGGCGAACCTATCTGTCTATTCCGCGAAGGAGTTCGGCGGCCCGGTCGCGGCTGTCCTCGTGGTCCGGCAGGCGCAGGACCTCTTTGAGGCAGGTTTTCGCCCTCAAGGTGTCGCCCTCCAGAAGATAAATCTCCCCGGCCTGAATACGGGAAGCGGCGCCGATCCATTCAGGCTTGATCTCGCCGGCGGAGAGGATGGATTCGAACGTGGCGCGCGCCTCACCCGTCCGCCCGGTCTTGCGCTGGCACAGGCCGATGCGGAACAGCATGGACCAGCGGCTGAACATGCGGTTGCGGTAGAACGGCGCACCCGAGTCCACCCGCTCCAGCACGGCGCGGAATACGGTTTCGGCCGCGGCGTAATCCTTATGGCGCAGAAGGACATCGCCCAGGCGCCAGTGGATTAGCGGGTTGTCGGGGTAGCGCTGCGCCAGTGAGTGCGCCAGTACCACGGTGGAGGAATCGGGCTGTTCGATCTCGGAATAGATGTTGAGCAGCATGATACCGGCCACATCCCGCGAGTAATAGCCCCGTTCGGCAGCCAGCTTCAGGCTGGCCAGGCCGCGGGCACGGTCGCCCTCGAACCCGTAGACCTCGGCCAGCACCCGGACCAGCCTGGGCAGGACATCCGTGAAGTACAGGTAGATGCCCAGGCCCATATAGCTGTCATAGTATTGCGGGTTGAGAGCCACGGTGCGCTGCACGTACTGCCAGGCTTTCTTGGCCAGGGGCGCCATGGACAGCCAGCGCCGGTCGATCAGGGCGAGCAGGGCCTGCTGACCGTAGATCGCCCCGAGATAGGCTGTACCTTCCAGCTCTCCGCCGCGTTGATTGAGCATGCGTCCGGCGCAGTCGCGTCCGCGCTCGTTCGCCTCCTCGAAGGCACGCTTAAGGGCCGTGTCATCCTCGCCCTCGGGAAGAAGGAACAGGCGCCAGGAAAGGAGGGCGCTTTGGAAAAACGGTCCCGCTGGACGGCCGGGATGCTTTCGGGTCCAGGCATCGACCAGCACCGCGGCGCTGTCGAGCTTCATGTTCAGCATCAGGGCAGTCACCTGCTTGAGCACCGGGTCGTAAAGAGAGGTATCCCTGGGGGTGAAGGGGGCGCTTGACTCGGCCAGAGCCGTGCTCCGGCAGGCAAAAATTGCCAACACAAAAAAAACGGCCGGCAGCAGTATTTTCCTGCATTTCATGCGGTCGGGACAGAGTAAAAAAAATTTTTCACCGCCCCTGGAGCGGCTCCCCGGAACTAACATTTTTCTAACTTCCCTCACCATTTACATCAAGAATTAAATGGCATGAAACATCGATTTCCGACGCAATAAAGCCAACTTAAAGAATCACGGCGAGTTACAACATTTGGTATGGCTCTGAAAAAATAACAACAATATCTTGTGTTTTTCTCTTGACAAGCCTTCGGTGAACAATATCTTAAAAAAGCATCACAGGAATGGACTTTCTGTTCCGTGAAGCCTGTGTATCTCCCGTTTGCAAGAGACCGCCAGGATGCTCGAAATCCAGCCATACGAATATAATCGTCACTCGATAAATAATTGTAATCCGACTAACGTGCAAATGACTATCTATTCTCATTCCCTCGCCGGATAGGACATTGGCAGTTAGTACACTCTGCATGGCGGGAGGTTTCATGCCCTCATCGTTACCGTTTTTGTATTTCAAGAAGCGCAACGGCACGGTTGTCCCGTTCGAGCCGGAAAAAATCACGCGGGCGGTGGCCCGTGCGGCTGAGGCCGTAGCCCGTCAGGAGGGCGTCCGCGTCGAGAGCGCCAAGTTCGCCGAGGTGACCGAACGCGTGATCGGCTACCTCGACGACCCGTCCAGCGAGTACTATGTATTCCAGGACGAGAAGGGACAGCGCGTCCCGGAGATCGAGGATGTGCAGGACCTGGTGGAAATCGTGCTGGCCGAGGAAAAGCTCTCCAGCATAGTTGCGGCCTACAAGCGCTACCGCAAGATGCGCGACCTGGCCCGCCGCAAGATCCGCGTGCGTCATGACCACGGCGGCACCGTGGACCCCACGGATGCCGGGCTGCTGCTGGTCGAATCGCTAACCAGCGAGGTGGTCCACCCCTGGGACCGCGCCAAGATCGTGCGCCAGTTGATGCAGGAAACCGGCCTCAACAGCGAGGTCGCCAACTCGGTGGCCAAGGCGGTGGAAAACCGGGTCATCGGCGGAGAGTTCGCAACTGTCAACACGGCCCTGATCCGTGAACTGGTTAACAACGAGCTGATCGACCGCGGGCTCAACGAACAGCTCAAGGACCTGAGCATCTACGCAGTGCCGCGCGACTATGTCGAAACCCTGATGTTCAACAAGAGCAGCGAGAACAGCAACATAGTCAACAACAACCCCGAGGCGGTCAACCTCTCCATCGCCGAGCTGGTGCTCAAGCAGTGGGCACTGGAGACTGTCTACAGCCCCGAGGTCAAGCGCGCCCACGACACCGGGATGATCCACGTGCACGACCTGGGCTACCCTCACCGGGTCTACTGCTCCAGCCACAGCCTCGAATACATCAAGAAATACGGCCTCACCGGCCTGGAAAACCTGAATACCGAGAGCAAGCCCGCCCGCAGCGCCTCTGTCCTGACCGGCCACCTGAACACGTTCCTCGCCTCCATGCAGGCCAATTACGCCGGCGCCCTGGGCATCGGCTACATCAACGTGTTCTACGCCCCGCTGGTCGAGGGGAAAAGCTCGAACCAGCTCAAGCAGATCGCTCAGGAACTGGTGTTCAACGGATCGCAGAACGCGTTCAGCCGCGGCGGCCAGACCCTGTTCCTCGATTTCAACATCCACACCGGCGTGCCGGCCTACCTGTGCGCCGTACCGGCGGTCGGACCGGGCGGGCATTATATGCTGCGCCTGGCGGATGGTTCCAGGGTGGCTCTGGAAGAACGTCGGCTGGAGGCCACCGATTCCCGCGGTCACACACTGATGGAGCTCCGCCTGCACGAGAGCGAGGAGGACGAGGGCCGGGTGGTGTTCCGCGAGACCCTCAGCCCCAGCGGGACAATCGTGCCCGACAAGCAGGTGGCCGATGAGTTGGAAACGCGCGGCGAGCGCCTGGTCACCTACGCCGACTACCGCAAGACCGCCCAGGAGTTCGCCCGGGCGCTGCTGGATGTCTTCGGCGAGGGGGACCGTCACGGCAAGGTTTTCGAGTTCCCGAAATGTGATTTCCACGTAAACGAGGAGTCGTTCAACGATCCGGAGCAGAACGCGATCCTGCGCCACGCCTGCGAGTTGGCCAGCCGCAACGGCAGCACCTATTTCGTGTTTGACCGGGACGAGGTCACGTTGAGCGCCTGCTGCCGTCTGCGCACCACGATCAGCGACAACTACATGCTCCTGCACCCGGAGAGCATGCGTTTCTGCGGTTTCCAGAACGTGACGATCAACCTGCCGCAGGCGGCCTACCGCGCCGCTTCCACAGGACGCCGCAGTGTGGAGGGTCTGATCGACGAGGCCCTGGCCACTATGGACCTGGCAATGGAAGCCCACGTGCAGAAACGCGAGAACATCAAGCGCATGATAAGCGGACGGGGACGCCCGCTGTGGCAGATCGGCAAGCCGAGCATGGATGGCTGCCCGTACGTGGACCTGGACGAGTCGACTTACATCATCGGCCTGATCGGGTTGAACGACGCGATCAATTTCATCACAGGCAAGGAATTCCACGAGGATGAGGCCGCGGTGGAGCAGGGCCTGCGGGTCACGGCCGCGATGTTCCTCAAGACCAAAAAACTGGCTGAGAAGCACCGCCTGAAAGTCACCCTTGAGGAGACCCCGGCCGAAAGCGCCGCCCGTCGCCTGGCCAAGAGCGACCTGATCTATTTCAACCGTCAGGCGGCCCAGATAGTCAAGGGCTCCATCGAGCAGGACACGGTCTACTACACCAACAGCGTGCACCTGGCCCCCGAGGCCCCGGTGAGCCTGGTGGAGCGTATCCGCAAGCAGGCGCGTTTCCACTCGATGATCGAATCCGGAGCGATCACCCACGCTTTCGTGGGCGAGGAGCGGCCCGACCCTCAGACCATCTACCGCCTGGTGCGCGAGACGTTCTACAAGACCCAGACCGCGCAGCTCACGATCAGCCCGGAGTTCACCTACTGCACCGAATGCAACGAGATCACCCGCGGCCTGCACCAGATCTGCCCGGCCTGCGGCAGTGACAAGACATTCGGAGAGACCCGCGTGGTGGGCTATTTCTCGAAGATCGAGAACTGGAACAAGTCCAAGCGCGAGGGCGAGCTTCTCGACCGTCGCCGCGGCAACTACTCGGTCGCCGAATCGAGCGCCGCTGATTCGGCCCTGATCCGCGCGGCCGGCCCGGCCGAGGGAGGAAAGCGATGAAGACTCTGAAAGCCGCGGTGTTCGGCAAACAGGGCTGCGACAAGTGCGACCTGCTCAAGCGCCGCCTGGGCAAGCTCCTGCAGGAGGAGGCTTATGCCGGTGTCGAGATGGAGTACCTGGACCTGGGCACGATCGAGGGTCTGATCCGCTTTTCCCAGGCCGAGGTGCTCAACCCGCAGCGGATTCCCTGTCTGTTCGTTTACAACATGGAAGGCGCTGAAAGCGGGCAGTCACTGCGCCCGCTGCGCTGCCGCAAGAAGGTGAGCAGCCTGAACGAGGAAGAGGCCGAGATCGAGACCTACCTCTCGCTGGAGACCGATTACCGCACCAGTGGAGTGATTACCCCGAACGCGATCCGGGAAGTGCTCGACCAGGCGCTTTCCCTCCAGGCAGCGGGTGTCTGATGAGCAGTGTCGAAACGATAGTGCGGCCGTCAATGGAAGCCTGCGCAGCACAAGTCTACGAGCCGGAGGATGACATCCGGCTGAGCCCGGTCTACGCCCTTCTGCGCCGGGTGAGCATGATCGACTACCCGGGACGGTTGTGCCGGGTGCTGTTCCTGGCCGGCTGCAACATGCGTTGCGTGTTCTGCCACAACCAGGAGCTGATCCGTCCGCAGCAAGAACGGCTCAGCTGGGAGCGCCTGGAGGAAATCCTGCTCTCCAGCCGGGAGAACTGGGTCGACTCGGTCACCGTGACCGGCGGCGAGCCGACTCTCAACCCGCGGCTGCGCGAGCTGATTCTGCGTCTGAAAAACCTGGGTTTCAAGGTCAAGCTCGACACCAACGGCACCGCGCCGGAGACACTGGACGAGTTGCTGCCCATGCTGGACTGGGTGGCCATGGACTACAAGGCCCCGCTGGAGCGCTACCGCCTTCTGACCGGCAGCCCGCAGCTCGATATCGACAACATCTCCCGCAGCGTCGACATCCTCCGTCACTGGGATGGTCCCTACGAGCTTCGCACCACGGTGGTCCCGGGGCTGCACACCGAGCAGGACATGCTGCAGATCTGCCGCGAGCTGGCCGGAGTGCGGCGCTACGCCCTGCAGGCCTATGTCCCGCCGCGCGATGAGAGCGGGGGGGCGCAGCTCCCCTCCGGACGGACCCCGATCAAGCTGCTGCGCCGGTTCTACGATCTGGTCAGCCATAATTTCCCAGAGACTGTATTGAGAGGCGGTTGAGATGAACCAGCGCTGTGAGCTTCCCTACCAGCTGGATGCCGCTGGCCTTGAGGAGCCTGGCTATGCCCATCCCGGGGATGCCGGTCTGGACCTGCGCTCCTGCGAGGCGCTGGTGATCGGTCCGGGAGAGCGGGCCCTGGTGCCCACCGGGCTGCGTTTTGCCATCCCGGAGGGCTATGTGGGCCTGGTCTGGGACCGCAGCGGTCTGGCGGTAAAGCACGGCCTGCACTGTTTCGCCGGGGTGATCGACTCGGGCTACCGGGGCGAGGTGAAAGTGGTCCTGGCGAATCTGGGCGCCGTGCCGTTCAGCGTGGAGCGCGGGATGCGGATCGCCCAGATGCTTATCCAGCCGGTGGCCGCGGCCTCGCTCATCCGGGTGGAGAGCCTGGAGGAAAGCCGCCGCGGTGAGGGCGGGTTCGGAAGCACCGGCACGCATTGAGCCTGTAATCCATCTTTGAGGGCCCCGCGGGGAAATTCCGCGGGGTTCGCTTTTGGGCACGATTCGTGGAAAGGGACACAGATGAAAAAGGTTGTAAACCTGAGAGAGCGCCTGGACAAAATGGTTGAACTCTGGTCGCCGCGCGTGGTGGGTGAAGTGAACGACACCTATGTCAAGCTGGTGAAGATGAAAGGTGAGCTGGCCTGGCACACTCACGCGGATGAGGACGAGCTGTTCCTGGTCCTGAGCGGGAAGCTGCGCCTGGAGATGGAAACCGGGACAGTGGAGCTGGGCGCGGGGGAGTTCTACGTTATACCGCGTAACCTGCCACACAACCCGGTGTCAGAGGACGGTTGCGAGATTATCCTGATCGAGCCCAAGAGCACCCGCCACACCGGCGATACCCTGACCGAGCGGACCAGGAGTATCGCGGAGCAGTTGCAGGAGAATTGAACAGAAACGGCGGCCGTGGCGAAAGCGGGATCGAATGGACAGGAAATACGCTTGAATTGAAATGACTTACACCAACTTGGCAGTCAGGAAACGGCCAATAAAGGGGGTGTTTTAAGCGATTCGCATTTAGTTTCGACATGCCCGGTGACAATATTGAGCAAGATTTAATCCGTATCTCCCAAGGCTTTAACTCTCCCCGCTCCATCGTTGCCTCACGCGCCGGATCGCATTATATTCAGCCCTTTGCCGCGGCCCGGTCCAATCGCTTAACGCCGTATTCCCCAAGCAATCCGGCCGCTCATACCAAAATCGAACACGAAAAGCTCAAGCTGCTCTCCGGGAGAAGCATCGATGGCAAGAATCATAAGCAAAAAGATAATCGCCCCCAACACAGTCAGTCTGGAAATACTCTCACCCAAAATCGCCCGTAAAAGAAAAGCCGGACAGTTCGTGATCCTGCGCGCCCGCGAACAGGCCGAGCGCATCCCGCTCACCATCGCCGCCAGCGACCCGGAGCGCGGCACGATCCGCGTGATCTTCCAGATGGTCGGTCATTCGACCCTGGAGCTGGGCCAACTCCCCGAGGGCGGCGAGGTCTGGGATGTCGCCGGGCCCCTGGGCCTGCCCACGCATATCGAGCAAGTGGGCACAGTGGCCGCGGTGGGCGGCGGCATTGGCGTGGCCGTGGCCCTGCCCATAGCCCGGGCCATGCGCGAGGCCGGCAACCGGGTGATCGGCGTGATCGGCGCGCGTACGAAAGAGCTTCTGATCCTGGAAGACGAGATGCGTCAGGTCTGCGATGAGCTGCATATCTCCACGGATGACGGCTCCTACGGACGGCACGGGTTTGTCACCCAAACCCTGGCCGAGGTCCTGAGCGCGGATAATATCGGCCAGGTGCTGGCTATCGGCCCGGCGCCCATGATGCGCGCGGTGTGCAACCTGACCCGCGAGCGGGGCGTGCGCACCCTGGTCAGCCTCAACCCGATCATGATCGACGGGACCGGGATGTGCGGCGGCTGCCGGGTATCGGTGGGGGGCGAGACCCGTTTTGCCTGCGTGGACGGGCCGGAGTTCGACGGGCACCAGGTGGACTGGGACACCCTGGTCAACCGTCAGCGCATGTACCATGACCAGGAGAAAGACTCGCGCGAGCGTTTCGCCGAGTGTCACCCCACGCCTGAGGAACCCTGCCGTCTGGAAGCCCGGATCGAATCCATGCCCGCGGACCAGCCGGATGAACCGTCAATCCCCGGGCCTTCCCCAGCCACGAGCGCCAAACCCTGGGAACTGCCCCGTCAGCCCATGCCCGAGCAGCCCCCCGCCGAGCGGATCAGTAATTTCCGCGAAGTCCCACACGGCTACACGCCGCTGCAGGCCGTGGCCGAGGCCCGTCGCTGCATGCAGTGCAGGAAAGCCTCGTGCAGCGTGGGACGGCTCAACCGCGAGACCGGTGCGGTCGAGGGCGGCTGCCCGGTCGAGGTGGACATCCCGGCTTTCATCGGCCTGATAGCGCAGGGCGATTATCTGGGAGCAGCCAGGAAGATAAAGGAAAAGAACCTTCTCCCCGCGATCTGCGGACGGGTCTGCCCGCAGGAGGAGCAGTGCGAGCTGTTCTGCACGGTGGGGGTGAAAGGTGAACCCATAGCCATCGGACGCCTGGAGCGGTTCGCCGCCGACTGGGAGCGCAATTCCGGACAGGTGGAGCTTCCGCCTGTCGCCTCACCCACCGGCCACAGGGTGGCCGTGGTCGGCTCCGGCCCGGCCGGCCTGACCGTGGCCGGCGACCTGGTCCGCCTGGGCCATGCCGTGACCGTGTTCGAGGCCCTGCACCGCGGCGGCGGCGTGCTGGTCTATGGCATCCCTGAGTTCCGCCTGCCCAAGGAAATCGTGCGGCAGGAGATACAATTTCTGGAGCGTCTGGGCGTGAGATTCGAGTATAATTCCATTGTCGGCAAGCTGGACACCATTGACGAGTTGCTGGGAGAAGGCGGCTACGACGCGGTGTTCGTGGGTTCCGGGGCCGGGGCGCCCATGTTCCTGGGAATCCCGGGCGAGAACCTGAACGGCGTGTACAGCGCCAACGAATACCTCACCCGCTCCAACCTGATGAAAGCCTTCGACTCTGTCTACGACACACCCATCGCGCGCTCGCGCCGGGTGGTGGTGGTGGGCGGGGGCAACGTGGCCATGGACGCGGCGCGCACCGCGCTGCGCCTGGGGGCCGAGAAAGTCTCGATAGTCTACAGGCGCTCGCGCAAGGAGATGCCCGCCCGGATCGAGGAAATTCACCACGCCGAGCAGGAGGGGATCGAGTTCAGCCTGCTCTGTAACCCCACGCAGGTGCTGGATGACGGCAAGGGCTGGGTGAGCGGCCTGGAGTGCCTGCGCATGGAGCTGGGAGAGCCGGATGAGTCGGGGCGGCGGCGCCCTGTGGCGGTGGCTGGATCGGAGTTCGTGGTCCAGGCCGACACCGTGGTGGTGGCGATAGGAAACGTGCCCAATCCGCTGATTCCGCAGTCCACGCCCGACCTGAAACTCGGGCGGCGCGGCACGGTCAGCGCCGACCCGGCCACCGGGGCGACCAGCAAGATCGGAGTGTTCGCGGGTGGGGATATCGTGACCGGCGCGGCCACGGTGATCCTGGCCATGGGCGCGGGACGCAAGGCTGCCCAGGCCATACATCGATACCTGACTGAAATGAAAAACTGACGGCCGGAGATCGATCGACGGACAAACCGAAGCCCCGCGGGAAGGGATTCCCGCGGGGTGTGTACTCCATAACGTCTTTATCACTATCAAAATAAATCGTTTATGGTGTAATCGCAGCCCCTGGCATCCTTTTTCGACGATCTTTAATTGTATCGATTAGCTTTTGTAAATCATTAAGGTCCTTCAATAGTTCCTTGGGTGTTGGTGGTGGCTCATCATTAACAGACGCATGGTCGTGCGCCTCAGTAACTTCACTGCAACGATGATGAAGTCTCTGAATCTCATCAACATCCTGCGCATTGAGACCGACAATAGCACTCAACATTTTAACATTAATATAGTTGTGAAAACGAAGAATGGACTTATTCAGTACTAACTCTTCAACGACTTTTTCGATTGCTGCACGCAATAAACTGTATTGCTTTTCCATATCAGCAGCCAGCGCCTCAGAGGGATGTTGAGGCCACGGTATGCCTTCGAGTCGCTTTTGTTCCTTCTTCAGTTTATCTAATTGTTCTGTATATTTTTTTTGCTTCCATGGAAGCCCTTCTGAAACATTTCCAGGATATCCTTGGACATATTCAAGAAATGATATAACTGGTTCACAGCTCAATTTTTCACATTCATCTCTGAGTTGGTTTAGGAAGATTACTTCGTGAGTAAAAACCAACACCTGCCTCTTTAAAGACTCCTGAGCGATTCGTTTCGCGAGTTTCCCTCTGTTGTTATGATCCAATGAGGACACAGGATCATCAAAAACAATCCCCCCCGAATGGTTTGCAAGTTGGAGTTCGGCGAGAAATGACCCCAAAGCAATAGCTCTTTGTTCACCTTCGCTGAGTATTTCTTCCATTTTATGTGCATAAGGGAAATCAAGTAAAAGGCTACACCAAACTTTGCCTTTTTCATAACGATCAATCATTTTGATATTGATATGTCCTATTCCAAGAGCATTGAACTCCTTTTCTATTGCATCCTTGAGGATAGGAGTAACCGTTTCTTGTGCCAACTCTTTTGATTTTTCTGTGAAAGATCGTGTTTTCAAATCTATTTTGCATATCTCCAGTTTCTGTTTTTTCTTCATCCGGTCTATTAACGATAGAATAGCGTCAATACAGCAAGACAAATCCTGTCGGGAACGGAGATCACTATACTCCGATTTCAACAGAGCTTTGTTCTCTTCGCCAGACGCTCTTTTGAAAATTCTGGACAATTTAATTTGCCGGGCTGCGAGATTGCGGAGTTTATGCCGCGGATCATCACTGAGTGAAGGCTTGTCTTTCCATGTATGTTTATGGAATGCATTAAGTATCCAATTGCGTCTATTCTCTAATGAAGTCTGGAATGTCGCTAAAGATGGAATTAAAGCATTCTCAAGCATATCAATCTCTTCAGCAATTGAAGAGTCGAGGCCAAAAGACAAATCAGCCTGTTTGATTCTGTTTAATTCAATCTCCGTTTGCTTTCTTTTTAAGGCAGCTTGTTTTGCTACATCCTCTTTGATGTATTTTTCGAATCTTATTAACCTTTTTCTGGCATCTATGATGGGTTCTTGACATAAAGGACAAACGGCACCTTCAGCAGTATTGGGAAACTCAATATCAGGATAAGCCACTTCAATCGAAAATTTTTTTGCTGCGTCGAAAAGCGCTCTCCAAACAGACTCACCAGTACCTGGCAACAACTTTTCTCCTGATCGCAATACTTCGGCTGCCATTTTTTCTGCTTGGTTCGCAACTATAGCAGTATTATCAAGCTCTTCAAATCGATTCACAGACTCTTCGCTTACCCAATCCAATGCAGAATTAACTTTTGATACAAGATTTTTTATTCGAGTAGCAGATAAATAAAGTTCTTTTTCCTTTGCCTTTGGGTCAGGCTCACTTAGTGCAGACTCAAGCTCTGTGATTCGTTTAAGATCGGCATCTGTAAGTGTGCCCATTTCCTTTATTCTATCGACATTTGAATTATAGCTCAATGTTGAAATCAGACTACCCACTTTTGTTTCACCAATCAAATGCTTATATGGCCGCTGGTCAATGTCTATCGTCTTGATTTCATCATCAAGCATCTGAGACAATTTGGGAAGGACTTTATTGGCAAGGTTTTCAATAACATCAAGTCCGTAAGGCAAGTAAGCCACCTGCCCCTCTTTGGTGAGATAAGACCTTGCACAATGACTATCAAATACAGAAATTGCGGACAACTCTTCTGGGGGATCCGCATCAGCAGTCCACAAAACTGTTTTCGGCGCTCCATTTATTTCTATATCAAAAACGCACTCCGGGATAAGTTTCTTGAAGTTTGTGTCATTTGCATCTGGATGTACTGTTTCTGCTTGATCGCGAGCACGGCAAGCGCGCTTTAAAACGCGTGCATATCCAGATTTTCCGCTCCCGTTGCGTCCATAAATGATAGTCAAACCAACTGGTACTGCAAATTCCAGTTTTTGCCCTGAAGCAATGCGGTTAACGTGCTTCAATTCACGCATTCCTTTCAAGACTATTGTTTCGTTAGTATTAGGAATTGAAGGAAGATGCACGGCAGACAAAGGGATTGGTGCTTGTTCTAGCTGGTTTGGCAAGTCATGAGAAGTTTTTAGAAGGGCATATAGTTCTGAATAGTCAGCATCCGACAATTCGCCATTTTTTTGGAATAGTCGTCGCGCGGCATCACGCTGCCAAATTGTAAGAGACGTTTCCGTCCATTTCAGGATATTATCCAATAGGGGCACGATATTATCCTTTATTGAGTCTATTCATTTTAGACTTTCTTTTGACATTTGTAAAGAGTTTAAACACCCCCCTTGTCCCAGGCCGTGTCGAACGCGGCCACCACATTCTCGGGCGGGGTGCCGGCCTGGATGTTGTGTATCGTGTTGAACACGAACCCGCCGCCAGCGCCGAGAATTTTCACCCGCTCCGCGGCCTGGGCCGCGCACTCAGCCGCCGTGCCCCAGCGCAGCACGCCCTGGTTCTCCACTCCCCCGCCCCAGAAACAAACCCGGCTCCCGAATGTGTCCTTAAGCCGCTGCGGGTCCATGCCGGCCGCGCTGGTCTGCACCGGGTTTATTATCTCCACCCCGGCGTCGATCATGTCGCCCAGGAGCTTGAAAATCGAGCCGCAGCAGTGCTGCATGATCTTGAGCCTGGGCGCGGTGCGCTTTATGTGCGCGATATACCTGGCGTAATAAGGCAGGACAAGCTCGCGCATCAGCTCCGGGCTCGCCATCTCGCCCGACTGCATCCCGAAATCGTCGTTGAACTTGGCGATGTCGAACGCCCCGCCAGTGGCCTGCCAGTAGAGGTCGAAATTGCGGCACATGCCCTCGACCGCTTTCTCGTTCAGCTGGCGCACATACTCCGGCTCGGTCATCAGGGTCACCATCCAGTCATCGAACCCGCCGCCGCCGAAACCGAAAAACAGCTCCACCTGGGGCAGCTCACCGATCACGGCATAGCCGGAGCCGCGCCAGAGAGCGGCCTGGGCCTCCAGGTGACGCAGTTCATGTTCCGGCAGCTCCGGGATGCTCCAGCGATCCGGGTCCGCATGCGCCGCGCCTGGCCCCTTGACCAGGCTGTCGAAATAGTAGCCGTCGCGCGGCATCCTGGCCAGAGGCTCGCCCTCGGGCGAGCGGATCAGGTAGTCCCCATCCGCGTCCACCTCCGGCTGGAACGTGGACGGCGCCTTGACCGGGGTTCCATCACACAGCACCCAGTCGCGCTCACCCTCCACGTTCAGACCGAACGCCACCGCGTGCATCCGCAGGGCCACGACATCCGAGTGCATCCTTTCGCGCACCGGCTGCTCGATCTCGGCCAGCATCTGGTAGAGGTCGAACACGTAGGTCCGTCCCCCGCCGATCCCGAGATGTCGCTTGAGCGCGTGGTAGGCCGAGGCCATGATCCCGCTCTGACGCGTGGCCCCGAAATCGATGGGCAGGCGGTCGGGTATGCGGTGCTCCACCGCGGCCAGGACACGCTCGCGTGAGTTCATGCTGTCTTTCTCCCTCAGTATCCGGTGCGAAAAGCCGTAACCGACCCGAGGCGTGACGTCTCCGGTCCGAATCCGCTCGGAACAACCTGTCCGTCCGGCTCATTCCCGGCCCAGGAAAAATTTCATCTTCCAGGTGCCGTCAGTCTGTTTCTCGAATCCGCATCGCCAGTCCACCGCGCCCCGGCAGAAACGCTTGGCCAGGAAACCCTGGACGCCGCTCTCGGGCAGGACCACGCAGACCCAGTCCGAGGTCTTGTCCCAGGGATGGAGCATCTTGACTATCTCCCAGGACAGGCTCCCGGCCAGGGGGGCGCTGTCGTTGGGTGTCTTGTGCACGGGTGCATAGGCCCTGGTCACGGCGATATAGGATTCCCCGTCCAGTTCTTTGGGCCAGGCAAATGGCACATAGGGTGCGGCGAACAACCCCGGCCGGATGAACCCGCCGCCCTGGGCCAGAAGTGTGTCCAGCACACCCCAGAACGGGCTGTCCGGCTTCTGGAGCTGCAGCTTCTCGGCCAGCCCGTCCGTACCCTTGAACGGCTCGAAACTGTAAAACACATCGGGCGAGAGGCAGGCGTAAATCACCGAGGCATCCTTGGCTTTCACGGCCGCGATCAGGCCAGCCCGGAAAGCCAGGAAAGAGGAATCCTGCTCCGCCTGGTCCACGAAAGGCAGGGAGCGGTGCTCGATCTGAGCGGCAGCGGCCGGCGAACCGATCAAAGAGGTGCAGAGGCAGGCCATAATGAACAGGTGAAGCGGGCTGACAAGAGCGTTGCGATTCATATTGGGCTTCTCCCGGCTTATGTTGGAAGCTGGGGCGGCTATAGCGGCCGCGGGGCTGGAATATCTGCAAAATAGGGCTTTCGCCGGAAAATTTCCACCCTCATGATATCCAACTCCGGCCGTTCACAAAAAAAGGCCGCCCTGGCTGGGCGGCCCATGTTATCTCGGTTCCGGGAAATATCTACTCAACCTTATTCAGCACCTCGTGATAGCGCTCAATGTCCTCCTGGGCCGGCTTGGCGGTGAACGTGCTCACCACCAGCACTGCCAGCAGGTTGACCATTATCCCCCAGAAACCATAATGGATCCCCAGTGGACTGGTCTTGAACGAGAAGCCGAACCAGGCGGGCTTGAAAGTGATCAGCAGCACGGCCATGCCCAGCACGATCCCCCAGATAGTGGCCGCGCGGGTCTGGCCGCGCCACCACAGCGGCCCGATCAGCGCCGGGAACATCTGCATCGCCACGGCCATCGAGATCAGGCCGATCTGCACGATCATGCCGATATCCGGCTGGATCGCGATCCAGAGCGAGACCACGCTGGCCAGGGTGATCAGCGCCCGCGCCACCCAGACCAGTTCGCTCTGGCCAGCGTTGCGGCGGAAGAACGGCACGTAGATGTCCTGGGTGATCAGGGCGGCGAACGAGTGCAGGTTACCGTTGGCCGTGCTCATGGCCGCAGCCATGATCGTGGTGACAAAGAAACTGGCCACCACCAGGGGCAGGTACTTGTGCAGTATCTCCAGGAACACCGTGTCCGAGGTGACATCCGGGAACAGCACCCGACCGCCCAGGCCGATGAAAGCCGTGCCGAACACGTAGCAGGCTGTGAGCACGATCGCGAAAATCAGCATGCTGCGCAGCAAGGCCGCGGGAGCCTTGGCGCTGTAGTAGCGCATCCACTGGCTGGG
>CAYLSM010000070.1:0-19049 GCA_964386505.1 uncultured Gemmatimonadales bacterium | reverse complement strand
CGTACTTGACCAGGCGCTGCCGCCAGTCGACATAGTAGGCGTTGCCCCACCAGTCCTGGAATACACAGCGCGGCACATGCTCGCTGCCCAGGCGTCCCAGGTCGCGCAGATCGTTGGAGGCCGGGTCGAAGACCAGGAAATGGGCCTGCGGGTAGCTGACCGCGTAGATAAGGCCGCCCGCCGGGTCGAGTGCGATGTCCTTGATGCTCTCGAAGCGCAGTCCATCGCCAAGACTTCCCAGCTTGGTGAGACGGGAACGGGCCGGGTCCCACTTGAGGAACATCCCGCCTCCGTAGCCGTCGGGATGCTCCATCAGGAACTCCTCTCGGCTCTCCCCGCCATCCGTGGCGAAATATATGCAGCCGTCCGCCCCCTCCAGCAACTGGCTGTGCACCTTGGCCTGCCACTGCCAGGGACGGAGGCGGGCCAGGCTGTCCAGACTGCCGAGGCAGCGCATGCTCTGGGCGGCGATGTCCCACTCGTACAGGCAGACCCGGTCGCGGTGGTTGGTCACAGCCACGAAGACCCGGTTGTAGCGGCTGCTGTAACCGATGGAGCGCCAGGTCGAGTGCGCCTCCGGGAAATCCGGGTACTCGACGAACCGGATGTTCCGGCGGCTGATTTCGGCCGCATTCAGGGCGGAGGCCAGGGCCAGCACGAGAAGGAACGACAGTGGGCGAAACATGCTTTCAGTTCCCCTGCGGGTTGATTTCTTTTTCCGGGTTGAACACGATCATGAACGGACGGCTGGCGCCGGATTCACCCATCTGCTCGGCGCGCGGGTCGCTCTTGCGGCCGCAGAAATAGATGTTGCCGTCGCGGTCTCGCACATCCGCCCCGGTGACTTCGTTGACTTCCTTGAGCGGAAAGCTGAGCACCTGGCGCTTGGTGCGGGTGACCGGATCGAACTCCATCATCCGGTTCTCCTCCTTGCCGCCGGCGTAATTACCGTGCCCGCCAAGGAAATAGTACAGCTTGCCGTTGCCGCCCAGGGCCAGGTTCGGGCAATAGTAGTTCCAGGGCTCGCGGTTCGGGTCATCGAAAACGCCGCCCAGGGCTTCCATTTTGCCGAACCCGGAGCGCTGCGGGTAATAGGCTGTCAGCATCGAGCCGTAGGTGACCAGGTAGATCACACCCTTTTCGCGGTCCGTGGCATAGGCGGTGACCCCGGTGATTATCCGCGCGCCCGGGGTTCCGTCGAACGCGGGCAGCGAGTCGCTGCAGAACAGCAGCTTGCCGCTGTGGTCCTCGTATTTTATCAGGCGCTGGCGCCAGTCGACATAGTACATGTTGCCGAACCAGTCGCTGAACAGCACGCGGGGGACATGGTCGCTGCCCACGCGGCCCAGGTCCTGAAGATCGTTCTTTTTCCAGTCGTAGAGCAGAAGGTGGACCTGGGGGTAGGAGATGCCCAGGATCTTGCCGCTGCGCGAGCCGACCTGGATGTCCTTGATACTCTCGTACTGAAGGCCGCGGCCAAGGTTGGTCAGACGGTCCTCGGCCGGGTCGTACTGGAAGAAAAAACCGCCGCTGTAGCCGTGCGGGTGGTTCATCAGAAATTCCTCACGGCTTTCTCCGCCATCCGTGCTGAAATACATGCAGCCGTCCGGACCCTCGACCAGCTGGGAATGGACCTTGCCCTGCCACTGCCAGTCGCGCAGGTTGACCAGGCTGGGCAGGAACCCGACCAGGCGCATTTTCTGTCGCGGAATGTCGTATTCGAAAAGACCGACTTTGTCACGGTGGTTGGTCACGCCCACATAGACACGGTCGTAGTGGGAGCTGTATCCGATGGAGCCCCAGGTGGAGTGTGCCTCCGGGAAATCCGGGTAATCGACGTAGCGGATGTTCCGGCGCGTGATTTCAGCACCGAAAGCCATCGACCAGGAAAGCAGCAGCACCACTGCGGCGCCCGCCAGGCGGGTTGTTTTCATCCAGTTCTCCTTTCAGAGCGAAAAAAACCGGGGGAGCTGTTCCGAGACACTTGTCAAAAAAACACTTTCCTGTGTATTATTGTAACGTCCGCGAACCGTAGCCCGATACTGGTGTATAAAAAATTAATCTCACCGCCACCGGGCGTGCGGCGCCTACGGATGCGCCCTGCAATCTAATCAAGGCCCCCCGGGGGTGTCAATCCACAGAACGGACAACCTGTTCCAGCCTTGTCCGGGGTGCGGCCAGAACGCGGACATCCCAGATGCTTCAACATACACAACCACGGGTGGATAAATGAACAGAACCGCAGCCAGAGCGCTTGTCCTGAGTGTGTTGCTTGTCCTGAGTCTGTCCGCCGGCCTGCTCGAGGGCGCCTCGCTGGTCCTGAACAGCCACAACGCCGACCCGACAAGCGGCAAGCCGCAGAATAAAGTCTGGTTCGCCAAGGGCTGGTGGTGGGCCTGGCTGCCGCACGGCGATTCGGGCGGGCGCATGTGGCGTCGCACCGGTGAGGAACAGTGGATGCCGGAGGAGCACCTGGACTTGACCCTGCAGCTCCTGCCCGGCCGGGCCGATATCTGGTCCGAGGGAAACGACCTGGTGGCCGCTCTGGTTGAGGACAGCACCCTGGCGATGATCCTTATGCGCTGGAGCGATGTGGACAGCCGCTACGAGCCGGTTTCCATCCCGCTGGTCTGGAACGAGCACAACCCGGTGGAGACAGTCACCCTGGCGCGGCAGTCGGACGGGTCGTTCTGGATCAGCTATCCGGTGGACAGCTCGGGCGTGCGCAAGGTAGTGGCGCGCAAGGCCCAGTCCGACCTGCGCTGGCCGATCGGCAAGCCGGTGAAGCTGGACGCGGAGGTCTCGCCGGATGACATCTGCGCCACGGTGGAGGGCGATAACGGGGCGGTGGACGTGTACTGGACGGATGAGAAGGACCAGTGTTTCTACCGCTGCAGCCATGTCGCCGGACAGCCGGACTCGGTCTGGAGCGCGCCCGAGGTGGTGATCCACGGCAACAAGGACCCCAAGGACAACCCCGGATTCTGCCGTCCGCCCGCAGCCGCGGGAGCCCAGGCCCCGCGCCTTCTGATCGCCACCCGCAACTCCTCGCTGGATAACGGCAAGCCGGTGCTGGGACTTATGACCCTGGACAAGGCTGGCCAGGTGCACAAGGTGCCGTTCGCAGTGATGCAGAAAGAGGCCGAGCCGATGCACCCGGTGGCGGCCTGGGCCTACGGGCATCCGGTGGTGTTCTACACGGTGGTCGGGCAGCCGGCCCAGGGCTTTACGGTCAACCATGTGATGATGCAGCAGTTCACACCGGACGGATCAGCGGTCCAGGGGGAGCCGGTCCGGATCGTGCCGCAGGCGGTGGGTGTGGACTGGCCGGTCAGCGCCCGCGAGGTGCAGCCCGGCATGCCGCTGCTCCTTCTGACCAGCGACAACCAGGGGGACGTGTTCGAGACCGTGATCGAGATGGCGAAGAAAGCGGGCAACTGAGACCGCTCAGGCCGGAATGGAAAAAAGACAGCGATAAACTATGCAGGGGCGGGTTTCAAACCCGCCCCTGTTTTTACATGTCGTCCTTGAGAATAACTAATGTCTCCTGGGCACGCTGCGGCGTGCTCCTACATTCTTCCTCGCGCATCATTTTTAATCTCAGAACAGTTCCGCCTGTTTCTGTCCGTCCTGTTCCCAGACGACCCGCAACCGTCCGGGGGCTTTCTCTCCTGGATAAGAACCGCTCTCACTCTCGCCCCACCAGGCCAGCACCCGTTCGCCGTTCAGCTCGAAACCGCGCCAGTTATCTTCCTCTGCTGCCGCCACAGTCGGGATTTCCTCACCCTGACGGAACGGAATGATGAGAGCCAGATACTTGACCGCCGTGGCCGGCTCCCGCGTCTCGGCCTTGAAATGCCACTGGTTGGCCGCACCCAGGTAGCGCTCCTCCGGGGCGACCGTGAAACTGTCGCTCTGGCTGAAACTCATGCCGGTGCTGCAGATAAGCCGCACCAGGCAGGCCGCCTCGCCCTGGCGCACGACCAACGCGCCGCCGGTCGAATCGATCTGGAACGGGCCGAGCGCGTGCAGCAGGTACTGGAAGTTGGCCGGGCCGTCGGTCTCAAGGCAATCCAGCACGGCCAGCCAGGGACGCGCCGCGCCCTGGCCGCGGAAAGCCAGGGTGCGCCGGGCGGTCAGTACTTTCGGGCTGTCCGGGGGCAGCGGTTCGCTCAGAAGCTCGCGCCACTGCTTGACAATCTCCTGTTCCAGCGGGGTGTTGTAGGCCTGGGCCGCCTCGCCGACGGTAACGACCAACCCGCCCTGATCGTGATAGGATTCGATCTTCCCGGCGGCTTCCATCGAGTAGACCGCCTGACCGCGGCCGTTGACCAGGACGGCATTGTGGGCGCGGGTCTGGCGGGTCCAGAGATTGTGGTGCGGGCTGCCGTACCAGGGGTAGTAGCCCGAGTCGATAATGAGCGGCTCGCCGTAGGCGTTGAACTGGAAACTGTTCTGGTCGGCGTGGCTGTGGCTGTAGCTGCCGTAGCGGCTGGACTTGAACAGCGCCCAGACATCCTGGGCCGAATCTCCCAGGGCGGAGTGCACGGCCACCCAGCCGATATCCTTGAACCACTTGGACTGCGGCAGGTTTGTGGGGGCTTTCTCTTCCAGACCCTCCGGCCTGGGGGTGAGGAAGCTGAAAACATCCTCCACGAACCATTCCAGCCAGCCGGGGTCATCGGCATTGACCTGCAGCTTGGACTCGATCCCTGTAGGGATGGCGATATGCTCGCTCTGCCAGAGCAGGACCGGGTCGTGCATCGCGCCGGCGTATTTCAGCAGCATCAGCTTTTCCGGAGCGTTGGGTGCGCCCTCCCCTCCATCACCGAAACCGCCGCGCCGGGCGTAGGGCGGGTGGCACCAGACCGCAAAATACCCGTTGTGGCGGAAGAAGGGCTTGCGGTAGAGGTCGATTCCGGTGGCCCCGCGCAGGCCGTCCAGGAAATTGGTGTGCCAGCCCACATAGGCCGACCAGTAGCTGAGGCCCTGAGCCCAGCCCCCGTCATCCGAGCCCCAGGTGGGGAATGTGGTCAGGTAGCAGCGCAGGACATAGTCGAGCCAGAGCCTGGCGCTGTCCACCTCGCCCAGGCAGGCCACCGCGCCGAACCCGAGGAACGGGATCGCCCGCACCGCGTGGTTCGACCAGGGCTCGGAGATGAAATGCACACCGTTGTAGTATTCCATCATCTGGTCGCCGCGCCGCCGCAGGCAGGCCAGGACTTTTTCACGTTCCAGGCTGTCCAGCTCGGCGGCGATCCAGTCGTAGGTGATCGACATGCGCTCCAGCATGGGCATCGAGGCCTCGTCGTTGCCAGTGGAGCCGTCCGCCAGCGGAAGGTTGTAGCTGGTGATCCCGTCCGGGTCCCAGGTCGAAAGATGCAGGAGCCATTTTTTAGCGCCCACGAGGTACTTTTTCTCGCCGGTGACCCGCCAGACCAGGGCCAGGCGCAGGGCGTGGGCGCTGCCGCGCTTGCCGGGGGTGTAGATGCGCCGCCACTCGCCCACCTCGAATTTGCCGTCTTTGTAAGGCGCCGGCTCCGGATATAACGGCTCGGCCAAGGCCAGGTCGGCCCGGGCGACAAGCTGTCGCCAGGCGGCGCTGTCGGCTCCGGCGGCGCGCGCGGCGATCCGCCGCTCCAGCTCGCCGTCACCCTGGAAGAACAGCCGGGGGTGCTTGCCTGTAAGCCGGCTTTCGAGCGGGGAGGGATCGGGCAGGGGCAGCTCGGGGACGCCCTCTTTCAGGCTGAACGTGCGGACACCGGATCGTCCGAACGCCTGTCCGGCGCTGTCGCAGTAGACCACGAACCAGCGGTAGTCTCCGGAGGGCAGCGGGCTTTCCAGGGCGGTCACCGCCTCCCGCAACGAATCCAGCGCCACCACGGCCGGGGACTGCCCTTTGCGGAATAGCCTGAAACTGTAACTGGCGGCCGAATCGTTCACGGTCCAGAAAAATCCCGGCGGGTTGACCTGCGCCTCCGCCCCATCGGGCGGATAGTGCGGCAGACGGGTGCCGGCAAGCTCAGGCTCGGTCTGAGGCAGACGCTCCAGAGGGTCCACACCCGGCGAGCAGGCGCAGAATGCAGCCACGGCGATAATGGCGAGGGCGAATCCGGGCAGGACGGCTTTCATGGTTTCCTCCGGGACGGGTGACAGGCAATGCGGGGATGCGGATAAACTTAGCCGCACAAGGTGTGTCTTTCAACTATTTCATCGTAAGGCGGGCTTTATCCGGACGGGCCGGAGAGTCAGACTTTGTCGGAAAACCCAGGGTACAGCTTATGGAGGCAGTCCGGGCAGAGGCCATGGGTGAACTCAGCCTGGGAATGTTCGCTGATATAGATCTCGAGAAAAGTCCAATTACCCTGCTCATCGCGAATCCTCTTGCAGGAGGAACAGATGGGCAAAAGTCCGCTGAGGGTCTTGATCTGGCCCAGCGCCTCCTCGTATTTCTGCCGCAGCTTTTTCTCGGCGACCCAGGAGCTGAAAAGCTGGCGGTTGGACAGGTGCCGGCTGTGGGAGGCGAGCAGTCCGGTCACATTGGCCACGAGAAACGCCACCGCGATGGCAAGCAGCGAGACTGGTCCGGGGTTTCCCTTCAGGTACAGGAATATCAGCATCTCGCTCAGGTTGAAAAGAATGACCGGGAAGAGCTGGTACAGGAAACGGTTCGGTATGTACAGGTAGACCACGAAGATCGCGACCAGGTCGATGAGCAGATAGGTATAGTAGTCCGGCGGGCGGGTGCAGTTTATCAGTGAGATGAGAGCGTTGGACAGAATAACCGTGATCAGGACCATGCGGTCGATCAGCTTTTCGTCCTGGCTGCGGCGGCAGATTAAAAAGCTCACTGCCACGAAGGCCACCATGGCCAGCCTTGCCAGCAGGAGTATTCCGCCTATCTCGCGGGCCCGCGCCACCTGGAGGTCGGAGATGAAAAAGGCCAGGCCGAAAAACACAACTATGCTCAGGACGGTGAAGATTTTCTTTTTGTCCGCAGCCAGGAACTCTTGCCGGTAATGATGCTCGATCTCGGCGGAATCGAAGCGAGCGGTCAACCTGTTGATCGTATCCAAGCCCCACCCCCCCACTTGCGTTCATTCCGTCAGTTCGAAAGCTATCAGGACAAGTTGAAGATAGTTCGGACCAACCCTTGGTGCAAGTGCCAGTGGCGCAAAAACAAAAGGATGCCTGACGGCATCCTCCTTGGAAAATCGGCGGCTTACATGGGCCTCAGAGGTTCGAGGTCTTGTGCATCATGCCCACGGTGCGGAAATAGTTCAGCTCCAGGAGCAGCTTGAAGAAATTCTCGAACATGTCCGGGTAGTGCTGAAGGTGCAGCAGAAGGTTCTGCACCGGCATCCGGTAGCCTACGGTCTTGCCCACCACCTCGACCTGCGCCCCGCTGATAGCACCGACATTCAGGATCGAGGCCTCGCCCACCATGGTAGGGGCGGGGAACATGTCGAGCACCACCAGGCGCGTCTCGGCGTCTTCCTCCTCGCCGGTTTTCACCATGATACTCACCTTGAGCTTGCCCTGCTCCACCATTACCATGGCCGGGTTGGGCTGTCCCTGCTGAATCAGAGTGCCGCGCAGCTCGTGGGGCGAGATATGCATGTTGGGGATGGTGCGCATGTTTTTCAGAAAGCGCATCAGCCCCTCCTGCAGCAGGGTGGGAAGCTGCAGCCCCTCCGGCTCGTTGCCCTCCAGCCCGTACTGGACCAGGATATCGACATAGCTCTGGTTCACCTCGGCCAGTTTCTTGAACATCACCCGGTTGAGGCTGACCAGCACCTGGTGGCGGTACTTGCGGAACGCGGGGTTGGGGTCCTGCAGGATGTCGATGATCGACTGGTAGTTGAACACCATCAGACGCATCGGCTCCTCGGCGTAGACATCCGCCGAGCGGCTCTCGACCGTACCCAGGTTGTCGAACACGTTCAGCACCGAGGCGACCATGCTCATTTCGCCCACGGTTCTTTTCTGCGGTACGATTATACGCTCGGGCTGGCCTACATCCACGCCGGCGCTGCCCTCGATGATGTAGAACAGGGCGCGGCCGGAGGCATCTTTGCGGATGAACGGCATGTCGGCGGGCTTAATGCTTTTGACCAGCAAGGTGCCCGAGGGTTTGAAATCCGGCACCTCCCCGGTGTAGATTGTCCGGGTGATGAGCTGAAGTTCCTTGATGACCTGTTCCGCCCTGGCCTCTTCCATTTCTTCCTCTTCCTCACGTGTCCCTGGGGGGGAAGCCAAACGCCACGTATTCAGCGAAATTTTACACTTGGAAGGGCGGATTTGCAAGTAGTTTCTGCGAAAACAGCTTAAGTGCCGCATTTAGGTCTCCGGACTGCCCTTGCGCCGGGGTGCGGGCCGGAGTATTTTCCAGCCGGACAAGACCCCGGTTTTCCACATTCCGGACTGGTTCCGGCCGCCGGGGCTGCAGGGATGAAATGATTTCTTTCGGCAATGCCGGTATTGAAAGGGGAACCATGTTAGCTGCCCGTACAGTTAAAGAGAGAACGATCCAGTTGACCGAACGCCCGACGCCGGTGTGCGGGCCACACGGGGTGCGCCTGGCCGTGGGCTACGCCGGAATCTGCGGCAGCGATATCCATGTCTATCGCGGTGAGTTCGCCGGCCGGGTAAGCTTTCCCACCACACAGGGCCACGAGTTCGCAGGCATGGTGCTGGAGGTTGGGCCGGAGGTGACGCATTTCCACCCCGGAGAGCGGGTCTGCGTGGACCCGATAATCAGTTGCCGCCGTTGCCCGGCTTGCCTGGCCGGGCACTACAACGCCTGCCGCAGCCTGCGGCTGATCGGGATTGACCTGGACGGGGCGTTTGCCGAGCAGGTGGTTGCGGATGAGGAACAGTGTTTCCGCGTGCCGGACAGCCTGTCCGACCGGGACGCCGCCCTGGTGGAGATTTTCTCGATCGGCATGCACGCCACCACCATGGCCCGTGTGGACCCGGGCGACAAGGTGGTGGTGCTGGGCGCCGGGCGGGTGGGGCTGTCCGTTCTGCAGAATGTGCTTCTCACAGCGGCCGAGAAAGTGGCCGTGGTGGATGTGGCCGAGCCCAAGCTGCGCTTGGCCGAAAGCCTGGGTGCTGCCCTGGCGGTCAACGCCCGCAGCACGGACGCCGTGGCGGCGATAAACGAGTTCACCGGCGGCCTGGGCGCCGACCGGGTGATCGAGTGTATCGGCGAGGCCGACCTGACCACCGTGGGCGGCAAGCCACCGCTGGCCCAGGCGGTGGAGATGGTGCGCAACGCCGGACAAATCACAGTGCTGGGTCAGGGACCGGTGCAATACGGCATACCCTGGAAACTGCTGGTCTGGAAAGAGGCGACCCTCCAATGCAGCCGGGTCAGCCGGGGCGAGTACCCGCGCGTGATCGCAACCATGGCTGCCGGGCGCTACCGCACCGACCCGTTCGTGAGCGCCGAGTACCCGCTGGAGCAGGCGGCCCAGGCGTTCGAACTGGTGGACCGTGAGCCGCCGGACGTGGTCAAGGTGATGCTGAAGGTGGGCCGGTCCTGAGCACAGGAGGGTCCGGTTCCAGAGTCTTTCATTTCTATCAGGAGACCCCGATGCGCAGTCTGATGGCAGTACTGCTCGGTCTGAGCCTGGCCCTTACCGCCTGTGCCGGAGGTGGCGCGCCGGCCGCTGTATGGCTGCCGGTGGGCGCAGACTCGGTGGTGGTGTTCGAGGATGATTTCTCCGCCTACCCGGCGGGCGACCTCTCGGCGGAGTACACCGCGGTCCAGGAGTACCACTGGGTCCCCAAGACCCCGGCCTGGGGCCCCTGGAGCGAGGCCAGCCACTGGATGGCCTGGGACGGCCCGAGCTGGAGTATCCGCGCGGAAAACGGCACTCAGATGATGCACCAGAACAACGAGGCCCTGCTCGAGGACTCCAACCCCCTGGTCCTGACAGGCGATCCGCTCTGGACCGACTACACCCTGGAGGTGGAGCTGGCCCCCCTGGCGACCTCGGAGCCGGTGGGGATTGTCTACCGCGCCGCCACCTCGGCCCGGTTCTACATGCTCTCGCTGGAGGAGGGGAGTAAGTGGGTCTGGACCCGGAGAATCCACGACGCCTGGACAAAGCTCAAAATCCGCGAGTTCAAGTATAAGCCCGGGCAGAGCCACACCCTTCGGGTTGAGGTGCAGGGCGAGAACCAGGCGTTCTACGTGGACGGGAAACAGATGGATATCCTGCGCCGCGACCACTGGCTGGGCGCCGGAAGGGTTGGGCTGATCGCCAACTCGCCCTGCGATTTCAGACGTGTGCGGGTCATTATGAGTAACGCCGCCCGCGAGGACTGGCTGCGCCGCAAGGCCGAGAAGGAGCGTTTGGAGCAGGAGGAGTCGGCCCGGTACCCGCAACCGTCGCTCTGGAAGCAGATCGACCTGCACGGCCTGGCCGTGAACGGCCGTCAGGTGCGATGGGGCGACCTGGACGGGGACGGGCGGCTGGAGTTCGTGCTGGCCCAGCGCCAGCCCGGGGCGAGCGGCCCGCTGGCCCGTTCGCTGAGCGGACTGACCGCATTCAACCTGGACGGTGAAATCCTCTGGCAGTGGGGGGATAATGACACCGTGCCCGAAATCCTGGCCACGGACCTTCCCTTTCAGGTGGTGGACCTTGACCATGACGGGCGCTGCGAGGTGGCTCTGTCCCACGATTTCAAGGTGGAGTTCCTGGACGGCCGCACCGGGGTGAGCCTGGCCACTACTCCCACTCCGGAGCACGGTCCCAAGCACCCCGACAGTTTCTACGCTGAGGACCAGTATGAGCGTATCCCGGCCGGAGTGCTCTATTTCTGCGACCTGACCGGCAGCGGTTCTGTGGGCGACTACCTGATAAAAGATGATTACAATAATATCTGGGCCTATTCCCGCGATTTCAAGCAGCTCTGGACCGCCAACCTGAACGCCGGGCATTATCCCTACGCCCGCGATATCGACGGGGACGGGCGGGATGAGGTGATCCAGGGCTACTGCCTGTTCGACCACGACGGCCGCCGGATGTTCGACCTTCAGATGCAGGACCACTCGGATGCCGTGTTCATGGGCCGGGCGGGTGATCCATCCTGTTTCCCGGGCTGGCACACGTATTTCTGCTCGGGCGAGGAGGGCCTGATGGTGGGCGATACCTGCGGGAATATCCACGCCAAGCAGATCCTGGGGCATGTCCAGCGCATGGCCGTGGCCGATTTCCGTCCCGACCTTCCGGGCTGCGAGATGGCCCAGTGCACCTACTGGGGCAACCTTGGCGTGGTGAGCCTTCATGCGCAGGACGGGCGCAAGCTGTGGGAGGCACAGCCCAGTTTTCTCGGCTCGATGTGCCTGGCTGTGGACTGGGTGGGCGACGGATCGGCGCTGCTGTTGATCTCGGCGGATGACTCCCTGGGAGGGATGTGGGACGGATTCGGGCGCCGCGTGGTGCGGTTCAGTGATCCCGGCCACCCGGAGCTGACCATGGACGCGGTCAACCTGACCGGCGACAGCCGCGACGAACTGGTAATGTGGAACACCGGCCGGATGTGGATTTACACACAGGACAGGCCCGCACCGGGCGGCCGGGCTGTGCCGCGCTACAAGATGCCGCTCTTCAGCCGCAGCAACTACCAGATGAGTGTGGCCATACCGGAGTGATCAAACTCCGAAGGTCTGAAATCTGTTTCGTAGGGCGACATATATGTCGCCCTATTCTTTTGGATAAATCCCCCTCGCTCCCCCTTTTCCGAAGGAGGAGGCGCTTGAGCCGGACCGCCGCGGCTGGTTTCCGGCAACAAAAAACCGGGAGCGGCTTAATGCACCACTCCCGGTTCATATCTGACGGTCCGCCCGAGGGCGGGCCGTTTTTTACATGTGGAAGGCCTTGAACAGCGGGGCCAGCACCAGCGAGATCACGCTCATCAGCTTGATCAGGATGTTGAGCGACGGACCAGCGGTATCCTTGAACGGATCACCCACGGTGTCGCCCACCACTGCGGCCTTGTGCGCCGGGGAACCCTTACCGCCGAGCTCACCGCTCTCGATGTACTTCTTTGCATTATCCCAGGCGCCGCCGGCATTGGCCATGAAGATGGCCATCAGCACGCCGGAGACTGTCACACCGGCCAGCAGCCCGCCCAGCATGTCCAGGCTCAAGAAACCGAAAGCCACCGGGACGATGATGGCGATGAGGCCGGGGGCGACCATGCGCTTGATCGCGGCCTTGGCCGAGATGTCCACGCACTTGGCGTAGTCGGCGCGGGCCGTGCCTTCCATCAGGCCGGGGATAGTGCGGAACTGACGGCGCACTTCCTCGATCATATCGAAGGCGGCGCTGCCCACGGCGCTCATGGCGAACGAGCTGAACAGGAACGGCATCATGCCGCCGATGAACAGACCGGCCATAACGTAGGGGTTGGTAAGGTCCAGCACCTGGATGCCGGTGGTGGCGCGGAACGCGGCGAACAGGGCCAGCGCGGTCAGCGCGGCCGAGCCGATAGCGAAACCCTTGCCGATGGCGGCGGTGGTGTTGCCGACCGCATCCAGCTTGTCGGTGCGCTTGCGGACATCCGCGCCCAGGCCGGCCATCTCGGTGATGCCGCCGGCGTTGTCTGCGATCGGTCCGTAGGCGTCAACGGCCAACTGGATGCCGGTGGTGGCCAGCATTCCAAACGCGGCGATGGCGATGCCGTAAAGGCCGCTGAATATATAGGCCAGCACGATGGCAATAGCCAGAACGGTGACCGGGGCGGCGGTGGAGAGCATGCCCGTTCCCAGGCCGGCGATGATGTTCGTGGCGGCGCCGGTCTCGCTCTGGTGCGCGATTGCGCGCGCGGGCGGTTTCGACTCGGAGGTGTAGTACTCGGTAATGAGGCCGATGGCGGTGCCGGCAACCAGACCGGCGATCATGGCCCAGAACACGCCCATCACGTTGTAGACGGAGTTGTCGCCGGCGATGGTGAACTCACCCTGCGGCAGCATGGTCTTGATGATGAAGTAGCTGAGGATGGTCATGCCGATGGCGGCGCCGAAAGTACCGATGTTAAGGGCTTTCTGCGGGTCGCCACCCTCACCGGTGCGGACGAAGAAGGTGCCGAGGATGGAGACCACGATA
This sequence comes from uncultured Gemmatimonadales bacterium, assembly GCA_964386505.1. Classification (GTDB taxonomy): domain Bacteria; phylum Gemmatimonadota; class Glassbacteria; order GWA2-58-10; family GWA2-58-10; genus JAJFUG01. Next base: position 5,928 of record CAYLSM010000070.1, on the reverse strand, counting down.
CCAACGCCGGCCAGCATCAGGGGAAGCAGGACGAAATCGATGGTGAAATCGCCGGCCTGGGTCGGGCCGAGGGTCATGGTGGCGCCGATGACCATCGCGCCGACAATGGCGCCCACATAGGACTCGAACAGGTCGGCGCCCATGCCGGCCACATCGCCCACATTGTCACCGACGTTGTCGGCGATCACGGCGGGGTTACGCGGATCGTCTTCCGGAATACCGGCCTCAACCTTACCCACCAGGTCGGCGCCGACATCGGCGGCCTTGGTGTAGATTCCGCCGCCCACGCGGGCGAACAGGGCGATCGAGGAGGCGCCCAGGCTGAATCCGCTCAGGATGGGCAGGATCACCTCGGCCAGGTGCGTCTCAGGAGCCGCCCCGCCAGCGGGCAAGATAACCGTATAAAAGATGTATAGGCCGCTCAGACCCAGCAGAGCCAGGCCGACCACGCACATGCCCATGACCGAGCCACCGGCGAAAGCCACGCCCAGCGCCCCGGCCAGACCATCACGCGCTTTCCAGGCAGTGCGCGTGTTAGCCGCAGTGGCCACGCGCATGCCGAAGAAGCCGGACAGCGCGCTGCAGAACGCACCCACCACGAACGAGACACCCACCAGGGCCTGGACCTCGAACTTGTAGCCGATTGCCAGCAGCAGGCCGACGATGATGACGAACATGGCCAGCACCTTGTACTCACGGCCCAGGAACGCCATGGCACCCTCGCGGATCGCCTGGGCGATCTCGCGCATCTTCTCGTTGCCGGGATCGAGCTTGTTGATCCCCGCAGTCTTGACCCAGGCGAACAGCAGGGCCAGGACACCGGCGAGCGGGAACAGGTAGACGAATTTCTCCATAGCGGCAGACTCCAGAATAGAATGGATGGATTGCATTCCGGAACGAAAGCCCGTCCGGGGAGGCTAACGGTTAAACCTACTCATCGCTTGTTCCATCGAATCGGTCAGGGCCAGCCTGACAGCTTCCACTGCATCCGGGAAACGGTCCAGGACTGCATCCTCCTCGCCAGGACCGAAATCATCAAGCACGTAATCGGCCAGGGGTTCACCCTGCCCGGGGCCGCCCACGCCGAAACGCAGACGGCTAACCTCGTTGGTGCCAAGGGCCTCGATTATTGAACTCATCCCCTTGTGCCCGCCGGCCGAGCCACGGGAACGGAGACGAATACGCCCCGGCTCCAGCGCGACATCGTCGAAACAAACCAGAAGGTTTTCCGTTTCGAACGGCCGGAGTCTGTACAGGGCGCTAAGTGCCTGTCCACTGCGATTCATGAATATGTAGGGTTTGACCAGCAGCAGCTCCATTCCCCAGGCCGAGCCACCGGTCAGCAGGCAAGCCCCTTCGCGCACGAAATCCCCGAAGTCGAGGCGGTGCGCCAGGTGATCCAGAAACCAGAAGCCGACATTGTGCCGGGTGTTTTCGTATTGCGGACCCGGGTTTCCCAGGCCCGCCACGACCCGGGTCGCGGTCGTCTGGCTCAGAGTTATTTCTCCTCTTCCGAGGCAGCTTCACGCCGGATGAGCTCAGGCTCGGTAACCGCAGCTCCGCTCTCCTCGCCCTCAGCACCTTCCAGGGCCGACTTGGCCGCGGCCGGGATCACCACGCTGACAATCGGGCGTTCCGGGTCGGTCACGATCGTATAGTCACCCTTGGGCAGGTCGCTGACATGGACACTCTGGCCGATGGTCAGCTCGGTGATGTCCACCGTGATGTGCTCGGGGATGGCGTCCGGCAGGACCTCGATCTCCAGGTCGCGCAGGATGTGCTGCACCACGCCGCCCTGCAGACGAACGCCCTGGGGGGTGCCGTGCAGGATGATCGGCACATCAACGTGCACGGTGCGGCCCTTGGGCACGGCGAAGAAATCGAGGTGCTCGACCTGGCGGCGGTACGGATGGGTCTGCAGATCACGGATCAGAGTCTGGAAGGTTTTCTTTACCTTACCCGCGATCTTCAGGTCGATGATCGTGTTCTCGATGGTTACGCGCTGAAGGATATTGCTCAGCTCGCGGTTGTCCACGGTGATGTGGATGGGTTTCTGGTCCGGGCCGTACACCACGCCCGGCACGCGTCCGGCCATGCGGATGCGGTTCATCTCGTTCTTGCCGAAGGTGTCACGGGTCTCGGCGCTGAGTAAGTGTTTGGTTGCCATCTGCCTCTCCTGGTGTTTATCGCGCGAATCAGGTAAACAGCGCGCTTACCGACTCGTCGTTGTGAATGAACGTTATCGCCTTTCCCAGCAGTTCGGAGACCGACAGCACCTTCAGGCGCGGGAAAACCTTGGCCTCCGGAATGTATATCGAATCGGTCACCGCCAGTTCGGTTATCGGCGAGTCCGCCAGCCTGCTCGAAGCATCGCCCGAAAGCACCGCATGCGTGATTCCGACATGGATCGAGCGGGGGCCCTTTTCCTGAATGGCCTTGCAGGCCGCCACCAGAGTCCCTCCGGTGTCGATTATATCATCCACGATAATCACATTCTTGTCTTTTACATCGCCCACTATGTTCAGCGCGGCTGCCACGTTCGGCGCCGGACGGCGCTTCTCGATGAAAGCCATCGGCGCATTCAGGCGGCCCGCATACCCGCGCGCCATTTTCGCCCCGCCTATATCCGGGCAGACCACAACCAGGTCCTCCAGGTTCAGCGACTTGAAATAACGCAGGAAAATATTCACCGAGTACATGTGGTCGCTTGGTATGTCGAAAAATCCCTGGATCTGGTGCGAGTGCAGGTCGAGCATCATCACCCGGTCCACCCCTGCCTGGGCGATCAGGTTGCTCATCAGCTTGGCGCCTATCGCCACCCGAGGCTGATCCTTGCGGTCCTGGCGCGCATACCCGAAATAAGGTATCACCGCCGTTATCCGTCCGGCCGAGGAACGCCGCAGCGCATCCACGATCAGCAGCAGTTCCAGCATGTTGTCCGCCGGGGGATTGGTCGGCTGAACCACGAAAGTGTCGGAACCCCGGATGTTTTCCTCTATCTTCACGAATATCTCGCCGTCCGAAAAACGGCGCACTGTCACCGGGCTAAGCTCCACACCCAGAAACCGGGATATTCTCTCGGCCAGCGGACGGTTGGCGTTGCCGGTGATGATCTTCAGTTCAGTGCTGGAAAACATTGTATTCTCTTGCCTTTTCTGGAATTCAAGTAAACCGGGCCGCCAGGCGGCCCGATCAATGATTTCTGGTTGGGGCGGTAGGATTCGAACCTACGATGCAGGATCCAAAGTCCTGTGACTTACCGCTTGTCGACGCCCCAGAGGTCAGCGGGTGGGGATATGTCGCCGACAGCACCCGGATGCAGGTAAAGCCCTTAAAAAGTACAGCATTGTGCTGTAACTGTCAAATTTTTCAGCCCGTGCTGAGGCAATACGGCCTGATTTTGCGGGTGCGCGCACAGGGACAAATACCCCAGTTGCTATTCCGCAAGCCCAATAAAATACAATTACTGCATTAAACTGTCAAGGGTTGGGCCGCTCCGGAAGGAACAGGCTGCGGGCGAGCCGGAACTGAAACCGGCCGCCGTTTTGCGGGACGCTCTGTCCGGCCAGACTGAGGGATTGGACAAAATTGGCGCTCAGGTTGCCGCTGGTGCGGTCGATCAGGCGTATCTCCTCGCTGTCCACGGTGACAAGGAAAGTGGCCCCGCCCAGGTCGACCGGCCTTTGGCGCGAGAAAGAGGGGCTGCGGCTGTCCCATATCGGTGGCAGTCCGACGAAGAGCGAATCGGTTAGACTGAACGCCAGAGCCCCCGGGATCGACCAGACCGACCAGCCCTCGCCCGCGGCCAGGGGAGTAGTATCCGAGGGCGGGCCCTCCAGGCTCACCCCCTCGAACTGGGTGCGATGCTCCAGGTACTGCCGCCAGGCGTGCTCCGGCGGCAGGTCGGCCGGGTCCACGGCAGCGCGCCACTGCGGCGAGCCGGCCGGAGCGTTGTAGCGACGGTAGAGCGCCAGATAGCGCGCCGTCCCCAGGTGCTCGAGCAGGAAACGGTTGTAGAGTCCGGCCACCGGGTAGGACAGGCTGGCATCCTGCTCCTGGAACGCGCTGCGCTCCAGCAGGGCGGGATAGTCCAGCAGGCCGCCGCCGACCAGGAAAGCGGCCAGGTCGAGGATCACCCGCACCTCGCGCCCGCCCCGTCCGCCCAGACCCACGGCCAGCCCCTCCAGGAACAAGGGGTGTGTGTCGCTGGCGAGTGTGCCAAGGCGCAGGTTCACCAGCTCGTGGACCAGTTCGTGGTAGTGGCAGGGCCAGACCGAGACCACGCAGTCCCAGGCCAGAAGGCACACTCCGCGGGCGCGCCAGCCGGTCAGGCGCTCGAACTCGTCCTCGTCCCGGCACATGACGTAAACAATTTTCTGCCGCTCCAGGCGCTGTCGTGTCGAGTCCGGGAACTCGAGCCGGTCGAGGACCTGGACTGTAAAACTCTCCAGAAGCCCGGCGCAGCGCAGGGTGGTGTCCAGGCTGTCGGCGCTGAGCACTCTCAGGTGGGTGGTCTCGGTCAGATGCCAGCCGCGGGTGAACCAGGCGAGCGGCGACACCAGGCGCCTGTCGCGGAAATACCAGCCGCGGCCCGGGACAGCCGGTTCGAGTTCCAGACGGCTGAAACCATCACCCAGATCGGTTATCCGGTAGCGCGGCATCTGCCCGGCCACGCGCAGGGCCCGGGCGGCGTCCACCTCCAGGCCGGTCCCGATCAGCGCCTTGAACGGCTGGTCGGTGTAGTGTATTCCCAGCCGGGCAGCCATGACCCGGGCGGAGGGATCGATCAGGCTGTCCAGGGCGGTGCTGTCGGCTGCGGCCAAGGCGCGCAGGAAAAGCTCGGCCCGGGAGTTCTCCAGGGCTGCCGCGTGGCGGACAGCGCACAGCAGGATCAGTCCGGCGAGAAAAATCTCGGCCCGTCGCATCGGCAGTCTCCGTGGAGCAGGTGTAAGTCGTGTCTGGGGCAAATCTAACCCGCTCGACATTGTCAGGCAAGAACCGTATCTTCGGGACATTTAGGCCGGGGCGTTTTGGCTCTGGCGAAGGGGGATGTCGCGGTGTAGATTGTAGTGAATTACCGCCGTCCTGGGGGGGACGGACCGATCCAGAGCCCGCGCGCCGCCAAGGTGCGCATTCCACAGGAGACTTGCCATGAAAATGAGTTTCGAGCCGGTGGACCTCCACCCCAGACACGCATTCAATATCGCGCACAAGGAAATAGCCGGGGACGTGTTCGAGAACGTGATCGTGCGCCTGGAGCACCAGGGCATGGTGGGCTGGGGCGAGGCCGCGCCGTTTCAGATCTACGGCGAGAACCGCGCCACCGTGCTGGCCGCGCTGGAGACCCTGCGGCCTGTTGTCGAGCGGGCCGTCGACCCCTGGCAGGCCGAGAGCCTGATGCGTGATCTGGACAACGTCCTGGCGCTCAACTATTCGGTCAAGGCGGCGATAGACTGCGCCCTGTACGACCTGGCCGGCAAGCTCTGCGGGCAGCCCCTTCACGCTCTGCTGGGCCTGGACGCGGCTGCGGCGCCGCTGTCGAGCTTCACGATCGGCATCGCCACGCCCGAGGAGGTGCGGGCCAAGGTGCGCGAGGTGAAAGACTACCCGATCCTCAAGATCAAAGTGGGCGGGCCCTCGGACCTGGAATGCCTGGAGATAGTGCGCCAGGAGGCCCCGGACGCTGCCCTGCGGGTGGATGCCAACTGCGGCTGGCAGCCGCACAAGGCCTTGGCGCTGATGGAAAAGCTGGTCGAGTACGGGGTGGAGTTTGTCGAACAGCCGTTGCCGCCGCACGAGGTGGAGGGCCAGCGCTGGCTGCGTCAGAACAGCCCGCTGCCGCTGATGGCTGATGAGTCATGCGAGCGCCTGAGCGACATCCCGCGCTGCGTGGGCCTGTTCGACGCGATAAATATCAAGCTGGTCAAG
>CAYLSM010000069.1:0-19722 GCA_964386505.1 uncultured Gemmatimonadales bacterium | reverse complement strand
ATGACCATGCCGAGGAGCTGTTCGGATTTTTCAGCGGACCGCTCCTTTTTTACGGCCACACACATTACCCGATGCTGTTCGAGCAGTCGGGGAGCGCGGTGGCCTGCCTTGGGGCCGAGGATTACACCCCGCGCGAGGGCGTTCGCTGCATAATCAACCCCGGCAGCGTAGGACAGCCGCGCGATGGCGACCCGCGGGCCTCGTTCGGCCTGCTGGATGACAGCAGCGGACGTTTCACGCTTCAGCGTGTGGAGTACGACATTCCCGCCGCGCAGGGCGCGATCCTGGATGCCGGGCTACCCGCCGTGCTGGCCGAGCGTCTGGCCCGCGGACGCTGAGGGGAGGGGCCACGATGGGACGGAACATCCTGCTTATCAACTGGCGTGACATCCAGCACCCCGAAGCCGGGGGGGCCGAGGTCCACGCCCACGAGATATTCAGCCGCATCGCCGCGGCCGGCCACCGGGTGACTTTCCTCACCTGCGCCTGGCCCGGCTGCGCGCCCGAGGCCGTAATCGACGGGATCGAGGTGCTGCGGCGCGGCAGCAATTTCACGTTCAACTACTCCGTGCCCGGCATAGTCCGTCGTGAGCTGGCCGGCCGCGGTTTCGACATCCTGGTCGAGGATGTCAACAAGATACCGTTCCGGAGTCCCTCTTTCTGGCCCGGGCCGCGGCTGATCCTGTTCCACCACCTGTTCGGCGGCTCCATTTTCCGCGAGACATTTTTCCCGGTGGCCTCCTATGTCTGGCTCTGGGAAAAGATGATCCCCGCGTTCTACCGCGGCGAGCACTGTCAGGCGGTCTCGCAGGACACAGCCGCGGAGCTGGTGAGCCTGGGGTTCGAGCGCGCCCGGATGAAAGTGGTCTACAACGGGATCGAAAGCACGCTCTACACACCCGCGAAGGACGGCGACAGCCTGCCGCTGGATGGCCACTACTGCCTTTACATGGGGCGGATCAAGCGCTACAAGAGGCTCGACCTGGTGCTGGAGGCGTTCGCCCGGGCGCGCGGTGAGGGGCTGGAATCAGGCCTCCGTCTGGTGTTCGCCGGGGCCGGGGATGACTACCCGCGCCTGGAGTCCCGCGCCGCGGCCCTCGGGCTGCGGGAGGCTGTGACCTTCGAGGGACGGGTGAGCCTGGAGCGCAAGCTGGCCCTGCTGCGCCACGCCCTGGCCGTGCTCAACCCCTCGCCCAAGGAGGGCTGGGGGATCACCAACCTCGAGGCTTCCGCCTGCGGCGCCCCGGTAATCGCCAGCCGCTCGCCCGGACTGCGCGAATCGGTGCTGGAGGGCGAAAGCGGGTTTCTGTTCGAGCCGGGGGATGTGGCCGGATTCGCCGCGCTGATCTGCCGAGTGGCCGCGGACAGCGGCTTGCGCGAGCGGCTCAGCCGCGGGGCGCGCGAGTTCGCCGGGCGGTTCACCTGGGAAAACTCCGCGGCCCAGACTATCGAGCATATCGAGCAGATAATCGGCCGCGGCTGAGTTGTCTTTGGCGTAGCGGCTGTTATTCCAGAGTTTTGACTGTCTGATAGGGGAAACCCGATGTATCAGCTCCGGATGCTGATCAAAATCCTGCGGCTGGGCAGTGTGCTGCGCTACCTGCTCAAGGCGCCGGATTTTATTTTTTACCGTCGCCGGAGGCCGCGGCCGCCGTTGCGCCTGCAGGTGGAGGTGACCAGCCTCTGCAATTACCGCTGCCCCTCCTGCATCTGGAGCAAGCAATCGCGCCCCGCGGCCCGGGTCGACCTGGAGCGGTTCAAGGCCCTGATCGACGAGGCCCGGCCGGACTATCTCGTTCTGACCGGCGTGGGCGAGGGCCTGCTCAACGACCAGGTCTACGACATGATCCGCTATGCCAAAAGCCGCCGGATCGTGACCAAGCTCGACAGCAACGGCATGATCCTGGATGAGAGCCGCGCGCGGCGGATCGTTGACTCGGGCCTGGACTTTCTCTCCGTCTCACTGGACACGGCCGTGGAGGAGATGTACGACCGGGTGCGCAACGAGGGCAAGCTGGGACGGGTCCTGGACAACCTTCGCACTCTGGTCGCCTACCGCAACGAGCGCGGCGCCTCGACCCATGTGGAGGTGACCCTTCTGTGCTCCAAGCTCAACATTGAGGGCCTGCCCGAGAGCGTGCGCCGCGTGGCCGGCCTGGGGCTGGATGAGGTGAACTGCGGGCTGGCGCAGCGCCTGTACGAGACAGACAACGACATTTTCGTGCTGGAAGATAAAGACCCCAAGAACCTCGCGTGCTACCGTGAAATCCTGGTCCAGGCGGCGAAGGCCGCGCACGAGGCGGGTTTGACACGCACCGCCGCGTCGATCGCCCAGATGCAGGAGCAGCTTGACGGCGCGGGCGACGGCAAAGCCGCCCGGGAGCGGGTCTGCTATTTCGGGCTCTACAGCCCGTTCGTCTATTCGGACGGCACCATGCTGCCTTGCTGCAACGCGGCCATGCCGGCCCTGGACAGCGAAAGCTGTATGAAAGCCATGCGCATGGGCAATGTGTTCGAGGCCGGGTTCAACGCGGTCTGGCACGGCGACAAGGCCCGTCAGGTGCGGCGCTCCGTGCTCGAAAACCGTGAGCGTTTCGCCTACTGCAGCCGCTGCCTGTACGATGAGAGCGGCCTCCTGGGCTGGCCCCGCCGGTTGAGCCGCCTGTTCTACCGCGGTTGAGCGTGAGCGGCGATGCCGGACACACGACGGTCGCAATTTCAGTCTGGCAAGATTATTTTTTCACTGAAGCGGTTTCAGGACAGGAACGTTTTACTGTCTCCCTGGAGAAAAAAGCTTGAGCGCTGACGGCAAGAGCAAAACCGGCGGAGTGATCAAGCACGGCACGGTGCTGCTGGTGGCCACGGTGATCACCGGGCTGAGCAACACCCTGTTCAACATCCTGATGGGCCGCATGCTCCCGCGCGAGGAGTACGGCGACTATTTCGGCCTGATCTCGCTCTACATGATCCTGGCCCTGCCGCTCAACGCTGTGCAGGTGGTCACGGCGCGCTATGTCTCCTCCCTGGACAGCCGCCGTCTTCTGGGCCAGGTCTCGGTGCTGCTGCGCCGCTCGGTGCTCAAGCTGGGCCTTGTAGCCGCGGCCCTGATCGGGGCGTTCGTGGTGCTGGGGCCGTTCCTGCGCGATTACCTGAACGTGCGCAGCCTGGGCGCGGTCTATGTCACAGGTCTGGCCGTGAGCCTCTGCGTGCTGAGCTACGTGTTCTGGGGCGCGCTGCAGGGGTTCCAGTATTTCTACCACTACAGCGCCAACCAGGTGCTATCCACCGCGGTCAAGCTGGGCAGCGGGGTGCTGCTGGTCTGGATGGGTTTCGAGGTGGCCGGGGCATTGGGTTCGCTGGTGCTGTGCAACATCGCGGTGATAGTGATGGCGATGTTCCCGCTCAACGTGATGATTTTCAAGCTCTCCGGCGGCGACTCCAATGTCGACAGCCGTCCGCACTACCGCTTTTTCTGGCCGGTGCTCATGTCGCTGCTCGGGTTCGCCGTGTTCACCTATGCGGATGCAATCGCGGTGAAACACTTTTTCGGACGGGCCGAGGCCGGCGAGTACGGGTTCGCCCAGGTGGTGGGCAAGGCGTTCCTGTTCGCCCCGCTGGCGATCAGCACGGCGCTGTTTCCCAAGGTCAGCCGTCTGACCGCCTCCCGCGAGCGCGGCTCGCTTCAACTGCTGAACATGGCCCTTCTCTACTGCCTTCTGCTGTGCGCCTGCGGTGTAGCCGCCTGCATGACTTTCCCGCACCTGATCCTGCGCATACTGTTCCCTGAGGGCAGCGACCTGGCTGCTTCCCTGGTCCGCATTTTCGGCCTGGGCATGACCCCGGTGGCGCTGCTCAACATCCAGATAAATTTCCTTCTGGCGCGCGGCCGCAGCGGGTTCCTATACCTGTTCCTGCCGCTGGCCGTGGCCTACGCCGTGGCCTTGCAGGTCTACCACCCGAGCCTGACCGCGGTGATATGGGTGATGAGTGTTTTCGGCGTGCTTTCTTTCCTCTGCCTGTACGCCAGCGTGGTCTGGGGCGAGATGCGCCGTCACCGCCGCCCCTCCCTGGGGTTCAACTCGCAGCGCGGGGAGGCCCTGGATGACTGAAACCCGGAACAACGGCAACGGCGCGCCGGTGATGCTTTCGGTCATCATGCCGGCCTATAACGAGGGCGAGCGCATCCGGGCCAACCTGCACGAGGCCGCCGCCAGCCTGGTCGGCCTGGGCGTGCCGTTCGAGATTATCGTGGTGGATGACGGGAGCGCGGACGACACCCTGGAGGAGGCCCGCGCCGCCGCGGCAGCCGACAGCCACATCCGGGTGGCCCGCAATGTCCACAACCAGGGCAAGGGCTGGGCGCTCAAGACCGGGTTCAACCGCGCCCGCGGCGAGGTGGTGGCGTTCCTGGACGCCGACCTCGACATCGCCCCGGCCCAACTGGGCAACCTCTGGGACAAGCTGCACCGCGAGGGCGCGGATGTGGTGATCGGCTCCAAGTTCCACCCGGAGTCGAGGATCGACTACCCGCTCTGGCGGCGCCTGTTCTCGCTCTGCTATTTCCTTTTCATCAAGGTGCTGTTCGGCTTGCCGCTCAAGGACACCCAGACCGGTATCAAGCTCTACCGCCGCAGCGTGCTGGCCGAGGTGTTCCCACACGTGCTGGTCAAAAAATTCGCTTTCGACATCGAGCTGCTGGCCATCGCGCATTACAAGGGTTTCCGTATCTGCGAGGTGCCAGTGGTGATCGATTTCCGCCGCCGCATGCGCTGGGGGCGGATCGGTCTGCGTGACATCCTCAACATCCTGGTCGACACGTTTTCGATATTCTACCGCATGAAATTGGTCCACTACTACGACCGCGAGTTGCCGCGGCTGATCGATCTGCCCCCGGTCTCCATCGTGATTGCGGTGGGGCCGTTCAATGGCTACCTGGTCGAGTCGCTGGAGGCCTGCCTGGAGCTGGACTACCCGGATTTCGAGGTGCTGGTGTTCCCGGACGAGCCGTTCGAATGGGAGGACACGCGCGTGCGGATCATCCCCACCGGCAAGCAGCCGCCCAGCTACAAGCGCGACCTGGCCTTGGAGCACGCCCGCGGCGAGATACTGGCGTTCCTGGACGATGACGCCTACCCGGTGACCGACTGGCTGACCAGCGCGGTGCGCAATTTCAGCCGTCCCGAGGTGGCCGCGGTGGGCGGTCCGGCGGTCACCCCGCCCTCGGATGACCTGCACCGTCAGGCCAGCGGCGAAATCTACTCCTCCTGGCTGGTGGGAGGAAGCTACAATTACCGCTACATCCAGGGCATGTACCGCGAGGTGGAGGACTATCCCACCTGCAACCTTCTGGTGCGCAAGACGGTATTCGCTCAGGTGGGCGGGTTCGATACTCAATATTGGCCGGGCGAGGACACGGTGTTCTGCCTGAAGATCGTGCGCGACCTGGGCCTCAAGATCGCCTACGAGCCGGACGCCATAGTCTACCACCACCGCCGTCAGGTCTACACCGGGCACCTGCGCCAGATACGAAGCTACGCCCTGCACCGGGGCTATTTCGTGAAAAAGTTCCCCGAGACCAGCCGCAAGCCGGCCTATTTCATGCCCTCGCTCCTGGCCCTGGGCCTCATGTTTGGCTGGGCCGCCGGTCTGGTCTGGAAGCCTCTGGGCTGGGCCTATCTGGCCACGGCCGGACTGTACTTTGCTATAGCCCTGCTCTCGGCCTGCCTCAGTTTCAACCCGCGCATGATCTGGTTAGTGTTCAGCGGGATCGTGGCCTCGCACCTGACCTACGGCCTCTGGTTCCTGCGCGGGCTTCTCTCGCGCGACCTGGGCTACCCCGGGCGTCAGGGATCGGCCAGTCCCCCGTCTGCCGGGGCGGGCAAGTGAGCGCCGTGGCCAACAGCGCGGGAACCCTCCTGCCGCGGGTGAGTTTCGTCATCCCGACCCTCAACTCGGCCTCAGTGCTGGGGCTGTGTCTGGAGAGCATCCGGGCGCAGGACTACCCGCGCGAGCAGGTAGAGATCGTGGTGGCGGATGCAGGCTCCACGGACAGCACCCGTGAGCTGGCTGCCCGCTACGGCGTGGACCGGATCGTGGAGAACCCGCTGCGCACGGGCGAGGCCGGCAAGGCCGCCGGGTTCGCCGCAGCCACGGGTGAGATAATCGCCCTGGTTGACAGCGACAATATCCTGCCCGGCCCCGACTGGCTGCGCCGCATGGTCGCTCCGTTCGAGGACCCGCTGGTAGTGGGCAGCGAGCCGCTCTGGTACGAGCACCGTCCGGGCGACCCCCTGGTAACCCGCTACTGCGCCCTGACCGGGGTGAACGACCCACTGGTCAGTTTCCTGGGCAATTACGACCGCCTGAACTACCTCACCGGGCGCTGGACCGGCCTGGAGGTGCCCACCGAGGAACGCGACGGCTGGCTGCGGGTCCATCTTCAGCCTCAGGCCCTGCCCACCATGGGGGCCAACGGTTTCCTGGTGCGGGCCGAGGCCCTGCGCAACACCCAGTGGAGCCCCTACCTGGCCGACATCGACACTGTCTGGGACCTGGTGAGCCAGGGCCGGGACATTTTCGCCAAGGTGCGCGTGGGGATCGTGCACCTCTACTGCCCCGACATCCGCACCTTCGCACGCAAGCAGACCCGTCGAATCCGCGACTACACTTATTACAGTGGTCAGGGCATGCGCCGTTACCCTTGGAAGCGCCGCCTGGGGCCGCACCTGGTACGGTTTGTGCTATATTGCATGAGCGTTGTTCCGCTGCTCTGGCAGACCGCGCGCGGCTGGCTGCGCAAGCCCGACCGGGCCTGGCTGTTCCACCCGCTGGCCTGCTGGATCACGCTCTGGGTTTATTCCAGCGGGGTCGTGCGGGCGCGTTTCGTGCGCCGCGAGATGGACCGCAGCACCTGGAAACAATAGGGGAGGGATGCACCATGGGATTGTTCTGGGATATCCTGAGGAGTGTCCGCCCGCGCCAGTGGAGCAAGAACCTGCTGGTGTTCGCCGGACTGGTGTTCGCCGAAAAACTGGGCGAACCGGACCGCGTGCTCAAAAGCCTGCTCGCTTTCATCGCTTTCTGCGCCTTTTCCGCCTCGGTCTATCTGCTGAACGATATCCTGGACCGCGAGCGTGACCGTCTGCACCCGGTCAAATGCAAGCGGCCCCTGGCCGCGGGACATCTGAGCGTGGGCGCGGCGGCCTGGAGCGCGATGGCCCTGGCCCTGGCCGGGCTGCTGATCGCTTTCAGGCTCGGCCCGGCATTTGTCGCGGTGAGCGTGGCCTACCTGGTCCTGACCGGTCTCTATTCCTGGCGCCTAAAGCGGGTGGTGATCCTGGACGTGATGCTGGTGGCGGCGGGGTTCGTGCTGCGGGTCCTGGGCGGCACCGTGGCCATCGATGTATACACCAGCCACTGGATTATACTCTGCACTTTCCTGCTAAGCCTGTTTCTGGGTTTCGCCAAGCGCCGCCACGAACTGGTCCTGCTGGAGGGCGAGGCTGATTCGCACCGCGCCGTGCTGGTCCACTACAGCCCCTATTTCCTGGACCAGATGATCTCCATTGTCACCACCAGCACCCTCCTGTGCTACATCCTTTATACGCTGAGTCCGGAAACAGTGGCGCATGTCGGCTCGACCCGTCTGCTCTACACAGTGCCGTTTGTGATTTACGGCATATTCCGTTATCTTTACCTGATTCATCAGAAACGCGGCGGCGGAGACCCGGCGTTCCTTCTGTTCGCCGACCGTTCGCTGCTGCTGGATGTGGCGGCCTGGCTGGCTGCCGCGCTGCTGGTCCTGTACCTGTAAATTTATCCGGCGGAGATTTTCACGGATGAAAGCTAAAGTTGCAGTGCTCAAGACTTCCCCGGCCACGGTGCTTGAGGATTACGACCGTCTGGCCGGACTGGCCGGACTGGAACAGGCCCTGGACAGGAGCGCCCAGACTATCCTCAAAGACAACATCTCCTGGCATTTCGCCTACCCCGGGGCCAACACCACTCCCTGGCAACTGGAGGGCTCGATCCTGGCGCTGCGCGCGCGTGGCTACGAGGACCTGGTGGCCGTGCAGAACGACACAGTGGTCACCAACGCGTTCAAGGGCGAGCGTCTGAACCGCTATGTTGACATTTTCCGTCGCTACGGCGTGCCGGTGCGCTACAATTTCCTGCCGCGGGACATGAAATGGGTCACCTACCGTCCCAAGGGCCGCATGCGGGTGCTGGACTCGATTTTCCCGGAGGGGATCAGTCTGCCGGAGGACTTTTTCGGCCGGAACGTGGTGCACCTGCCCACGGTGAAGACCCATATCTACACCACCACCACCGGGGCGATGAAAAACGCATTCGGCGGCCTGCTCAACCGCCGCCGCCACTACACTCACAGCGTGATCCACGAAACCCTGGTCGACCTTCTGCGTATCCAGAAAGAGATCCACTCGGGGATATTCGCTTTCACGGACGGCACCACCTGCGGCAACGGCCCGGGGCCGCGCACCATGACCCCGGTGATCGGCAACTACATCCTGGCCTCCTCCGACTGCACGGCCCTGGATGCGGTCTCCAGCCGCCTGATGGGGTTCGACCCCCTGAAGATCGACTACATCCGCCTGGCCCACGAGGATGGTCTCGGGGTGGGCGACCCGCGCCAGATCGAGCTGGTGGGTGAGGATATCAGCGGCGTTAACCTGGGTTTCAGCGTGGGGGACAACATGGCCAGCCGCGTGGGTGACGTTTTCTGGTTCAGCCCGCTCAAGGTGTTCCAGCGCCTTCTGTTCCACACACCGCTGGTCTATATATTCGTCTTCGGCTCGGCTTTCTACCACGACCGCATCTGGTTCCCGGTCTGGGGCAAGCGTCGGGTGCGCGCCTGGGCGCACACCCCTTGGGGCGAGCTTTTCGAAAGCTACGGCCGGAATGTGAAAGAGTAACCGGCCCCCGGGCGGATGGGGCGGATGCAGATGTCCGGCCCGGACGCGCGGCGGCCTTCTTCATAGATGGAGTCGAGCGCATGCCCGATTCGACCGCGCGCCGCTGTCCGGTCTGTGACAGCGCGGGGGGGAGCCTGATCTCAGCCGATCACGCTGTCCCCGGAAACACCTATCTGCGCTGCGGCAGTTGCGGCGCTGGTTATTGCGGGAACGATTTTTCCGCTCAGGACGTGCAGAAGTTCTACGATGATTTTTACGCCAGCGCCGGCGCGATCGGCCACAGCCAGTGGGAACGCAAGTCCCGGCACCTTCTGGGCGTGGCGGGCCTGTTCCTGGAGCGCCTGGCGCGGTTCAAGCCCTCGGGCAGCCTGCTCGACATCGGCTGCGGACGCGGGGAGCTGATCCATGTGGCCGCCGGCACCGGACGGTATCTCTGCACCGGGATCGATATCTCGGCTCAGGCGGCGGTCGAGGCCCGGGCGCGTTTCGGCCTGGAAATCCTGACCGCTCCGTTCGAGGCCGGGCTTTTCGACGGCCGCAAGTTCGATGTGATCTACCTGCGCCACGTGGTCGAGCATATCCACCAGTTGAAAAGCTTTGTCCGCGACATCGCGGCGGTCTGCGCCCCGGGCGCGGTGGTGGCGGTGCACGTGCCCAATGACGCAAGTTTCACCAACGCGGCCAAACGGGTGCTCTACCGCACGGGCGCGATCCGGGAATGCGGTGCGCTCAACTACCCGTACCACGTGACCGGGTTCACCCCAGCTTCGCTGGAGCTGCTGTTCGAGCGGGCCGGGTTTCGGACCCTGGCCACCCGGACCCTGTCGAAACTCAACCGGATGTACGATTTCTGCGCCACCCGGCTGGACTACCCGATGCTGCCGCTGAGCTTTCTGGACAGCCTGCCCGGCCGGGGCAACTCGATTGTTTCCCATTTCGGCTGGCCGGGCTGAAAAACCCACTCCGGGCTGCCCCCGCGCGAAGGATAAAGATGAAACGCTGGCTCGACATGGTGCTTTCCCACGCGGGATTGTCACGTCTGCTCCAGAAAACCTATGTTTCGGTCTCGAAACGGCTCTACACCCTGCCGCCGGTGAATTTCGTCCTCTACCTGACCTACAACTGCAACTGGCGTTGCCAGATGTGCTTTCACCACAACGGGTCGTTCCACGAGCGCGCCGCGGCCGAGATCGTGCGCCGTCGTGGCGAGGAACTCACGCTGGAGGAGTTTAAGCGGATAATCCGCGAACTCAAGGCCCTGGGTGTGAAAAGCATCCCGCTGCATGGCGGCGAGCCCCTGCTGGCGAAGAATTTCACCGAGATCGTGCGCTACGCCGCCTCGCTGGGATTGCGGATGTCGATGGTCTCGAACCTGTCGTTCTGGGACGAGGAGAAAATGCGGGCCACGGCCGAGTGCCTCTCCGAGGTGGCGGTCTCGATCCACGGCCCGGCCGCGGTACACGATTCGGTGGTGGGACGCCCCGGGAGCCTGGCGGTCCAGAACGAGAATCTTCTGCGCCTGCACGACCTGGCGCGGAGCATCCCCGGCTGCAACCTGCGCCTCGGTGCGACCATGGTCATCTCGGCGCTCAACCAGGATACTATCGCCGAGACGATCCAATTGTCGCGCAATCTGCCGCTCAGCTATTTCAACCTCGGCCTGACCACTTTCACCACCCCGGAAACCGAGGAGCAGGTCTACAGCCTCGCCGGGGTCGAGCGTCGCGGATCGGAGCTGGGCTGCAGCCGTCTGGAGCCGCGGGTCCTGGCGGTGGACGGCGGACGGATATTCGCCCAGATGCAGGAGTTGAAAAGGCTTCAGCCGGAACTGCCGTTCATGGTCAATTTCCTCGACCGTTTCGAGAGTGCCGAACAGTGGAGCCGTTATTTCGAGGACCTGCATTTCAAACGCGCGCACTCGGAGTGCCTCTACCCCTGGCTGTCCGGGGTGATCACCAGCTACGGCGAGGTCTACCCCTGCATTCAGCTCAGTTTCCTGGGCTGGAAGGTGGGGGATGTCCGCCGCCAGGGGCTGCGCGAGATCTGGTACGGCGCCGAATACCGGCGGTTCCGCAAACTGTTCCGTCAGGTCGGCCTGCTGGACATTTGCCACAAGTGCTGTTCCACCGACTGAGCGGATAAACCCACGCAGAAAATTTTCAGGGGAACCGATGAGCAGAAAACCCAAGAACGCCGCAGCGGCGGCAGGACGGCCCGCGGCCGCTGCGTCCAAGACCGGGCCGGACAAGCCCGGGGAGCTGCCGGAGTATGACCGGCGTTTCGGACCCTCCGGGGCGCTGCTGGCGCTGACTCTGGCCGCGCTGGCCTGGACCCTGCCGCTCCTGCTGTCCCTGGGCGATCATATCCTGGGGGTGTACAGGGACTACTACGGCGACATCTTCTCGGGCATCTGGGAGTTCTGGTCCGCCAAGGCCCAGTTGGTTGATTCACACGCCTCGCCGTTCCGTTTCGACATGCTGGCCGGGCCCTATTCGGCGGTCTGGATTTCCTGGCTGGCCGCGCACAAGTACCCCGCCCTGCTGGCGCCCGTGACCGCGCTGGTGGGCCCGGTGCGGATGCTCAACCTGTTCGTGATCGGCAACCTGGTCCTGAGCGGGTTCTGCATGTACCTGCTGGTCGGCCGCCTGACCGGCTCCCGTCTGGCCGGTGTGATCTCGGGGGCGTTCCTGGCGTTCTGCCCCTATTCCTTCGCCCGAAGCATCATCCACCTCGACCTGGCCACCCTGGGACCGCTGGCGCTGCTGCTGTACTGTGTCCTTCTGTTCGACAAGCGGCCGGGGCTGAGGACCGGGCTGTGGGTGGTGCTCAGTCTGGTGCTGTTCCACATGCTCTGCAGCGTTTACTACTACATCTACATCCCGCTGGTGTTCGGCAGCTACCTTCTGGTGAGCTTCGTGAACACTTTCGTGTACGATATCCGCACCGGGCGACGGGTCGCCGGGGGACTGGCCCGGATCAGCCGCGCGCAGTGGCTGGCCGCCGGGGCGGTGACTCTGCTCCTGGTCGCGGCGGGCGTGTATGTCTATGTGCACTACCTGGGGCCGCTGTCACGGGTCGAGGTGCGGCCTCTGCTCTGGCAGGAGCGTTTCAAGCTGAGCTGGACCAACTATCTTTTCCCTGGAGTGGACCACCCGCTGTTCGGCGAGATTACCCGGAATTTCGTGCCGATCCGCCGCAACGTGACCGAATCGACCGCCTACCTGGGTTGGGCGCCCCTTCTGCTGGCCCTCTGGGGGCTGCGCCAATGGCGGCGCCGTCCCGAGACCTGGTGGATCCTTCTTCCCGGTCTGGCCGGCCTGGTCCTGTCGCTGGGACCCTATATCGACTTGGGCGGGCTGAAACTCCCCCTGCCCTCGATCCTTCTGCACAAGTTCGCCCCGTTCATCCGCTGTATCGGCCGCTACAGCGTGTTCCTGCAGGTTTCGGTCGCCGCTTTGGCTGGGATAGGCCTGGCCGAGCTGATCCGGCGGAAAGGCCGCGAGCGGCTTTTCCCGCTTCTCCTGGCCGGAATCCTTCTGGTCACCACGGTCGAGTACCTGCATCCCGGCGGGACCACCCGCGTGGCCAACAGCCCGGCTTCGAGCGGACCGCTCTACGCCTCCCTGTCCGCGCTGCCCGACAGCGCCGAGGTGATCGAGTACCCCACCTGCGCCTCCACCGGACTGGCTTTCACCGATTACCTTTATTTCCAGACCATCCACCACAAGGACCTTTTCAACCGGCATTTCGAGACCAACACCATCCCGCCGGATTATTTACCGTTCTGGCAGGAGATCGACTATCCCGGCTCCCTGAGCGACCCGAACAACGTGGCCCTGCTGCGTTATTTCGGGGTCGAATGGCTGGCGTTCCACAAGCGGGACGATGTCAACCCGCCCTCGCTGCCATTGCCCGACATGCAGGCAGTGGAGGGGCTGGCCCTGGAGAAGGATTTCGGCACGGAGCGGCTCTACCGTGTCACAGCCGCGCCAGCCACGGTAATGCTTTCCTTCCAGACCATACCCTATTATAATTACCTCGAAGTCCAGCGCAGCCAGGAAGATGAGGGGTTCATGGCCCCGAGCGTGCTGGGGGCCGCGGGCAGCCGCGCCGGCTGGCGGATCATGACAGCAAAGGCCGGACTGACCGTGCGCTCCTTGAGCGACAGCCCGCAGAAAGTGGCCCTGCGAGCCCAGGCGGTCTCGTTCCAGCAAACGCGGACCTTGCGGGTCATGGACGGAGATAATCTGCTCAGCAGCACTGCCGTGGGCGTGCAGCCCGGCCCGATCACCCTGGCCGAGCTGGAACTGGCCCCGCGCCAGGTGCTCGAGCTCAAGCTCGAAACTCCCGAGGGGACGAGCCAGTTGAGCGCCTCCTCCGGCACGATGAATGTCTCGCTGGCAGTGAGCGCGGTGCGGGTGGATATCCTTCAGTAGGGCCACAAAAACGACGAGAGGTCTCATGGATTCAGCCCGGCAGAGCCGTCCGGATGTGACTGTCCTGGTCCCGGCCTACAACGAGGTGGAGAATATCCCCGAACTGGTGCAGGTGCTCGGCGCGCTGTTCGACAGCCACGGCCTGAGCGGGCAGATCGTGCTGGTGGACGACGGCAGCACGGACGGGACCTGGGAGGAGGCGACACGCTGCGCCGAGGACGAGCCGCGCCTGACCGTGCTGCGCCACCGCACCAATTTCGGCAAGACCGAGGCCATGCTGACCGGAGCCGAGGCGGCTACCGGTGAGGTGATCGTACTGTACGACGCCGACATGCAGCACGCGCCCGAGGACATCGCGCGCTTCGTGGAAAAGATGCGCCAGGGCTACGACATGGTCTGCGGCCGCAAGGTGGGGCATTATACGAAGCGGTTTGTCTCCTCGATCTACAACCGCCTGTCGCAGATGCTGTTCAAGGTGCCGGTGCACGACCTCAACTCGATGAAAGCTTTCCGCCGCGAGGTGATCGAGGCGGTGCACCTGCGTCACGACTGGCACCGCTTTTTCGCGGTCTTCGCCCACTACAAGGGATTCCGGCTGGGTGAGATCGATATCGAGCTGCTGCCGCGCCGTCACGGCCAGGCCAAATACTCAGGGCACTGGCGGGTGATGATCGGCCTGCTCGACCTGCTGAGCGTGAAAATGATGCTGGGTTTCGGCCGCAAGCCGATGACCCTGTTCGGCACGGCCGGCCTGGGTCTGCTGTTCTGCGGGTTCGTCACAGGCCTGGTGGCCCTGTACTACCGGATCGTGCTGCTGCACGGTTACCGTCCGCTGCTTTACCTGGTGATCCTGTTCGTGCTGGCCGGGGTGCTGCTGTTCAGCCTGGGATTCCTGACCGAGCTGATCGGCCAGCTCCTGGAACGCCTGGAGCGCATCGAGCGGCGGCAGCGCCGCTCAGGCGAATGAGCGTACGGAGTACTAAAGCGCATAGCGCCCGTCGAAAGGGATTTTTCCTGGAGGGGCGCACCCGCGTGTGCGCCCGGGCGGACACATGGGTCCGCCCCTGCGGTTTTTATACGGTAACATTTCACGGAAGCCTGAAACAGCCTTCGGGGTGAATTTGGCCAGAACACGACAGAAAACCCCAGTCAACGCGCCGGGGCCAGCGGCCCCCGCATCCCTGTCCCCTCTGACAGCCTGGGCCGGGCGCAACAGCCGGACAGTTCTGCTGATCTCCCTGCTGGCCAACCTTTTGCTCTGCTTCCTTCTGTTCGACCCCAAGCCGCACACCGGCGGCGATAACGCCAGCTATGTGATTCTGGCCCAGAGCATTCTGCGCTTGGGGGACGGTTATACGCAGAGCATTGGGCCGGGGCCGGCCGTGCCGCATACCCAGTACCCGTTCGGGTACCCGCTGCTGCTGGCCCCGCTGGTGGCCCTGGTCGGGCCGGATTTCGCCCTGCTCAAGCTCCTGTCAATGGCTTTTTCGCTGCTGGCGGTTTTCCTGTTCGCCCGGATCATGCGGCAGAACGCCGCGCCGGTGACCGCGGCCGCGGCCACGCTCTGCTTTGCGCTCAACCCCGTGCTGGTGGACTACTCGCACTGGGTGCTGACCGAGGAGGCTTTCCTCTGTTCCAGCCTGCTGGCACTGTATTTCCTGACCGAGGCCACCCGCGGCGGCGGGACGGTGCGGTTCGGGCGGCCGTTCTGGCTGGCCGTGCTCAGTCTGGTGTTTACCGCCCACATCCGCTCGATCGGGGTGGCTTTCGTGGGCGGCGGGCTGCTCTTTTTCGCGGTGCGGAGGCAGTGGAAAGCCCTGGCCGTTTTCTTCCTGGCCGTGGCCGTGCTGATGGCGCCCTGGAGCATCCGCAACCATCTTGTCAGCACCGAGAGTTCGGCCGTGGCCGGGGCGTTCATGCTGAAAAACCCCTACAGCCCCGAGCTGGGCACGATCGGCCTGTCCGACCTGGCGACCCGGATCGGCCACAATATCGCGATCTACGGCGGAGCGGAGACAGGACGGGCGCTGCTCGGCTCCGAAAGCCTCTGGGCCGTGACCGCACCGGCGGTCTGGCTGTCGGTATTGGTGAGCCTGCTGGTGGTGACCGGGCTGCTCGGAAAGATAGTCCGGGACGGCCTGGGCATGCTGGAGGCCTATTTCGCCTTTTTCCTTGGCATAGTGCTGGTCTGGCCGGATGCCTGGAGCGACGTGCGTTTCATCATGCCGCTCATCCCGCTGATGCTGTACTATCTGGCCTCGGCCGTGGAACTGCTCGTGGGCCTGGTCCGTCCCTGGCGCGCGCAGGCCGCGGTTGCGGCGGCCGGGGCCCTAATCGCCGTGGCGGCGCTGTCGCTGAGCGCCCAGCTCGTGCGGGTTCCCGCTAACGTGCGCATGCTGGCCGCCTGGAGTTCCGGCGACCGCTATGCCGGCTACCCTCCCAACTGGCGGCGTTTCTTCGAGGCCGCCGACTGGGTGCGCGACAACACCCCGGACTCCTCGGTAGTGTCCTCGCGCAAACCGCGCCTGGTTTACCTCTGGAGCCACCGCACCGTGGTGGGCTACCCGTTCACCACCGATACCGAGGCCGTGATGGCCGAGGTCACGCAGGCCAACTATGTAATCGTGGACCAGGTGAGCGGCACCACGCTGCGCTATCTTGTCCCGGCGCTGCAGAAACACCAGGACAGGTTCAAGATCGTCCACCGCACCGGCGACCCCGCCACCTGGGTGCTGGAGGTGCTCAAGTGAAAGTGCTGTTCATCGTCACCTCGTTCCCGCGCGCTGAGGATGACATAATCACCCCCTGGATGGTCGAGAACATCCAGCGCCTGCGAGAGAAGGGGGTGGAGGTGACAGTCTACACCTGCTCCAGCCGCGGCCTGGGTGACCAGGTGGTGCACGGGGTCCAGGTGCGGCGGTTCCGCTACTGTCTTCGCCGCTGGGAACTTCTCTCCCACGATGAGACCATCCCTGAACAGATACGCAAGAACAAGCTCTTCATCCTGCTCGTGCTGCCCTACATTCTGTTCGGTGTGCTGGGGTTGCGGCGGGTGCTGCGGCTGGACAGGTTCGACCTGATCCACGTGCACTGGCCGTTCCCGCTGGGAGTGTTCGGCTGGTTCGCCCGCCGCTGGTCGGGGCTGCCGCTGGTGACCCAGTTTTACGGCGTGGAGCTGCGCTGGGTCCGCGCCAAGATGAAGCTTTTCATTCCGTTCCTACGCAGTGTGATCCGCGGCAGCGACATGGTGAGCGCGATCAGCTCACACACCGCGGCCGAGATTGAGGCGGTCTGTCCGGGCACGCACGTTGAGCT
Source organism: uncultured Gemmatimonadales bacterium (assembly GCA_964386505.1). Classification (GTDB taxonomy): domain Bacteria; phylum Gemmatimonadota; class Glassbacteria; order GWA2-58-10; family GWA2-58-10; genus JAJFUG01. The sequence continues at coordinate 3,038 of CAYLSM010000069.1, read as the reverse complement.
GATCCCCTACGGCTCGCCGGTGCCGCCGCCGCGGGAGTGTCCGCCGCCCGAGGGCGGTCCGGGGCGGGTGCGGCGGGTGCTGTTTGTCGGCCGCCTGGTGGAGCGCAAGGGGGTGGAGTTCCTGGTGCGGGCGCTGAAAGAGCTCGCGTCGCCGTTCCCGGTACGCCTGGACATCGTGGGCAGCGGCCCGGAGTCCGGGGCACTGGCTGCCCTGGTGGAGGAGCTTGGGCTGAAGGACAGGGTGTTCCTGGCCGGACGGGTCTCGAACGAGGACCTTCTGGGCTATTACGCCGCCTGCGACTGCTTTGTCCTTCCCGCCATCGTGGACCACAAGGGGGACACCGAGGGCCTGGGCGTGGTTCTGATCGAGGCACTCTGCTACCGCAAGCCGGTAGTGGCGAGCGCCCTTGGCGGGATTGTGGACATCATCAAGGATGAGCACACCGGGCTGCTGGTGCCGGAGAAGGACCCGAAGGCCCTGGCCGCGGCGCTCCACCGCGTGCTGACAGATGAGGCCCTGGCCGCGCGCCTGGGCGCGGACGGCTACGCATTCGCGCAGGAATACTTCGACCCGGGGCGTATAGCCGGGCGCTGGGCCCAGCTTTACAGCCAGTTGGCCGGACCCGGCTCAAAGCGTTAGCCAGCCTCACTTTTCCCCTCGCCGCAATGCCCGCCGCGCGGGTTTTTTGCTTTCACGGGCAGTGCGGATTGTTTATATTCCGGGCCGGATACACCAAAAACTGGAATTGATTCACCTTTCCGCTCCCCGTGCGGGGACGGACTCACCACAGGGAAAGACGCGCAGATGAAAAAAGCCCTGATCACCGGAATCACTGGCCAGGATGGTTCCTACCTGGCCGAGCTGCTGCTGGAAAAAGGCTACGAGGTGCACGGGATAGTGCGGCGCGTGGCCCTGGAGGACCCGGATCACCGGATGTATCGTATCCGTCATATCCTGGAGGACCTTCAACTGCACAGCGCCTCGCTGGAGAGTTTCCCCAGCCTGTTTAAGGTAGTGCAGAAAATCGTGCCGGACGAGTGCTACCACCTGGCCGCCCAGAGCTTTGTCTCCTACTCGTTCGAGGATGAGTTCTCCACGTTCAACACCAACATCAACGGCACGCATTTCGTCCTGGCCTGCGTGCGCGAGCTGGCCCCGCACTGCCGCTTCTATTTTGCAGGGTCGAGCGAGATGTTCGGCAAGGTGCACGAGGTTCCGCAGACCGAGGCCACCCCGTTCCACCCGCGCTCGCCTTACGGGATCACCAAAGTGGTGGGATTCGAGCTGACCCGCAACTACCGCGAGGCTTACGGACTGCACGGCTCCACCGGGATACTGTTCAACCACGAGTCGCCGCGCCGAGGCTTCGAGTTTGTCACCCGCAAGGTCACCCACAACGTGGCCAAGATAAAGCTGGGCCTGGAGCGCGAGGTGCGCCTGGGCAACCTGGAGGCCAAGCGCGACTGGGGTCATGCCCGCGAGTACGTGCGCGCCATGTGGATGATGCTTCAGCAGGATAAGCCGGATGATTATGTGGTCGCCACCGGAGAGACCCATTCCGTGCGCGATCTGGTGGAAAAGGCTTTCGCCGCGGCCGGCCTCGACTGGCATGAATATGTGAAGGTGGATGAGACTTTTTTCCGCCCGGCCGAGGTGGACCTCTTGATCGGACGGACCGACAAGGCGAAGAAAATCCTGGGCTGGAACCATTCGATCAGTTTTGACCAGTTGGTTCGCGAGATGGTCGAGACCGACCTGGAGTTGGTCGAGCGGCAGATAAAGAAGGGCTGAGAAGGGTTTTGCTTCCCGCTTCCGGAAAGAGGGGAATCGATCCCGTGAACAAATGGCAATGACGCCTCGGCGGCACGCATGAATGTCCTGTACATCGCCACCCTGTTCCCCCGTAATGACAGGGATGTGCTCAACCCCTGGATGATCGAGACTGTTCTGCGTCTCAAGGCGCGGGGGGTGGATGTCACGGTCTACGTGCCGTCCTGGCGCGGCCTGGGCGACCACGACTACAAGGGCATCCCGGTGCGGCGCTTCCGCTATTTCCCGAAGCGCTGGGAGATACTCTCGCACGATGAGACCGTGCCGGACCAGTTGCGCCGCAACAAGCTTTTCGCCGTGCCGGTGGCGTTCTACCTCCTGTTCGGCGTGCTGGGATTGAAACGGGTGCTGCGCGAGAGAAAGTACGACCTGATCCACGTGCACTGGCCGTTCCCGCACGGGCTGTTCGGCTGGTTCGCCGGGCGCTGGGCCGGTGCGCCGGTAGTGAGCCAGTTTCACGGGGTGGAGCTGCGCTGGGTGACCCGCAAGCTGAGGCCTTTCGTGCCGTTTCTGCGCGCTGTGCTGCGCGGCAGCAGGCTTGTAATCGCCAACAGCTCCGACACCCGGGCCGAGATCGAGCGCCTGGGGACCGGCTGCCGGGTGGAGGTGGTGCCCTACGGCTCGCCGGTGCCCGATCCGGGCGGGACCCCGCTTCCGCCCGAGGACCCGGACCGCCCGCGCCGTCTGCTTTTCGTGGGCCGTCTGGTGGAGCGCAAGGGGGTGGAGTATCTTATCCGCGCTCTGCCGCTTCTGGAGGGCCTGCCCTGGACGGTGCGCCTGGACATCGTGGGCTCCGGCCCGCTGGAGGGCGCGCTGCATGATCTGGTCCGCGAGCTGGGCCTTGAGTCACGGGTGAATCTGGCCGGGCGGGTGCCTAACGAGGGCCTGAAAGACTATTATTCCGCTTGCGACTGCTTTGTCCTGCCAGCGATAATCGATTCGCGCGGCGACACCGAGGGTCTGGGCGTTGTGCTGATCGAGGCCCTCACGTTCCGCCGCCCGGTGGTGGCGAGCGGCCTGGGCGGGATTGTGGACGTGATCAAGCACGAGCGCACCGGTCTGCTCGTTCCCGAAAAAGACCCGTCCGCCCTGGCCGCGGCCCTGACCCGGGTGCTGACCGACCGCTCTCTGGCCCGCAGCCTGGGCGAGCAAGGCAGTGCGTTCGTGCGTGAATATTTCAACTGGGACCGTATCCTGGACCGCACGG
>CAYLSM010000068.1:0-19759 GCA_964386505.1 uncultured Gemmatimonadales bacterium | reverse complement strand
CGGTTCACATGATCGAGACCCTGAACAAGGTAAACCGCATCGCCTGGAAACTGGTTCAGGAATTCGGCGCCGAGCCGAGCCCCGAGCAGATCAGCGCACAGCTCGGCCTCCCGGTGGACAAGGTGCGTGAGGTGATGAAGATCAGCCAGGAGACGGTCTCGCTCAACGATTTCATCAAGGAGGGCGAGGACAGTTCGCTGGGTGAACTGATCGAGGACACCGAGTTCGACTCACCGGCCCGCTCGGCGGCCTATTCGATGCTGCGTGACCAGATCACCACCGCCCTGGGCTCGCTTACCGCGCGCGAGGAAAAAGTGATCCGCCTGCGATTCGGGATCGATGACGGCTGTCCGCGCACGCTGGAGGAGGTGGGTGAGATTTTCAACATCACGCGCGAGCGTGTGCGACAGATCGAGGCCAAGGCCCTGACCAAGCTGCGCCACCCCAGCCGCAGCGGTATTCTGAAAAAGTATATGTTTTTCCCCTGAGCCCGGTGAGTGTGTAAATAGGGTTGACAAGTGGGCCGGCCGTGATTAATTTAAACCTCTCTTAGCGGGAGGGGCCCATAGCTCAGTCGGTTAGAGCAGCGGACTCATAATCCGCCGGTCCTAGGTTCAAGTCCTAGTGGGCCCACCATTTTGAATCTATGGGCGATTGGCTCAGCGGTTAGAGCGTCCGGTTCACATCCGGAAGATCACTGGTTCAAATCCAGTATCGCCCACCATTTTGAAAACAACCGTATCTTATGGAACAGCTAAAATACACTGTCGACGAGTCATATTCTTCCGGGGCTTGGTGCAAGGGAAGTGTACTGTCCAAAGACGGTACACTTTTTTGTTTCTAAGGGTTTCATAGAGCAGACGGGGTGGGGAAAGCAGCGCACGGGTCCATCACGACGTTCAGGAGGGGGAGGATGGAAGAAGCACTGGAACTCCTGTTGAGGCTCCAGGAAATCGATGTCGAGATCAACGAAATCCAGGGCCGCAGGTCGACTATTCCGGCACAGATCGAGGCGCTCGAGCGGGAGATGGCTTCAGCCCGTCAGGAACTTGTCGACAAGGATTCCCAGTTGAAATCAGCCCGCCTCGCCATCCGCGAGACCGAGGGCCGGGTGGCTCAGCTGGATGAGGGCGCCAACCGCTACAAGCAGCAGTTGCTCACGGTCAAGAGCAACCGCGAGTATTCGGCACTGCTGACCGAGATCGAGGCGATCAAGCGGGAGAAAGCGGAACTGGAGGAGCACATAATCGGCCGGATGGAGTTGATCGAGCAGTTGAACCAGGCCCTCGAACAGTCCCGCACCTCACTGACTGAGCAGGAAAGCGGCCAGCGCGAGCAGTACGACACTCTCAATGGCCAGATTAAGGAGTTGGACGAGCAGATCGCCGTCCGCCGTCAGAAGCGCGAGGGTATCTCGGTGCGGGTCAAACCGCGCCTGCTCACCCTCTACGAGCGGATCATGGGCTCGCGTGTCAACCAGGCGGTGGTGGCCCTGCGCAGCGGCAGTTGCGGCGGGTGCCACGCCATGATACCGCTCCAGCAGGTGAATGATATCCGCAAGGGCCGGGACATTCACACCTGCGAAAACTGCGGGCGGATTCTGTATTACGAGGAAAACGGCAACGGGGCCTGAGCGGGTCGGCCGAAGCCTCAAGGCAGGGAGCGAAGCGGACAGCCGCGGCAGGCTCACAGAACGGCCGGCCGAGGAAAGTCCGGACTCCGCAGAGCAGGATGCTGGATAACGTCCAGGCAGGGTGACCTGACGGAAAGTGCCACAGAAAACATACCGCCCCGCACCCTCGGGTCGGGGTAAGGGTGAAAAGGTGCGGTAAGAGCGCACCGCCCGTCCGGCGACGGACGGGGCAGGGTAAACCCCATCCGGAGCAAGACCGAATAGGGGAGGAGAGGCGGCTCGCCTCGTTTGACTCCCGGGTAGGTTGCAGTCGAGCGGAGGGAGCAATCCCCCGCCAAGATGAATGGCTGTCGCCCCGCTTTCGGGCGGGGTACAGAATCCGGCTTATGCTTCGCTCCCGTAAATTTTACAGCAGCACCCGATCATTCTCAGCCAGGGTGGAAAAGCGATGAAGTATCGTTGGGTCAGCCCAGTCGTACCGGAGGAGGCGCCTCAGTCCGAGATGGACAGCCGCTTCGGACTGCATCCGCTGGTGGCGCGTATCCTGTCCAACCGTGGGTTCCACGGCGAGGCTGAAATCGAGCGCTTCCTGCACCCCAACCTGGATGACTTGCACGATCCGCACCTGATGCTGGGCATGGAGCCGGCTGTGGTGCGCCTGGCCGAGGCTCTGGGGCGCAACGAGAAGATCGTGGTCTACGGCGATTACGACGTGGACGGGATCACCTCGATCTCGCTGATGGTTCGCTACCTGCGCCAGTTGGGCGGCTCGGTGGGCTATTACATCCCCAACCGCATGGTCGAGGGCTACGGGATCACCGAGGTGGGTATTGACGCCGTGGTCGCGATGGGCGCCACGCTGCTGGTGACGGTGGACTGCGGGATCACAGCGGTGGAGGCTATCGAGTACGCCAAGAGCAAGGGCATGGATGTGCTGGTCACCGACCATCACGAGCCCGGCCCCGAGATACCGGTGGCCGCGGCGATCCTCAACCCAAAGCAGCCCGGCGACACCTATCCCGAGAAGGAACTGGCCGGGATCGGTGTGGCGTTCAAGCTCTGTCAGGGCCTTTGCCGCCGTCTGGGCGAGAACGAGAACGAGCTGTACGAACACCTCGACCTGGTGGCCGTGGGCTCAATTGCCGATATTGTCCCGCTGTTGGGCGAGAATCGCATTTTCGCCCGGGTGGGGCTGGAAAAGCTTAAGACCTCGACCAAGCCGGGCATCCGGGCTCTGATCGAGCTGGCAGGGTTGAGCGAGAAGAAACTGGGCAGCGCGGACGTGGTTTTCTCGATGGCCCCGCGGATCAATGCGGTGGGCCGCATGGGCGACGCACTGCGCGGGGTGGAGCTGTTTCTGACCGACGATATGGAGCAGGCCATGCGCCTGGCCCAGGTGCTGGATCAGGAGAACCGCTCCCGCCGCGAGGTGGACAACCAGACCCTGCTCGAGGCGCGCCGGATGATCGAGGACACGGTGGACTTGGAAAACCGCTGGTCCATTGTGATACACTCGCGCAACTGGCACCCGGGCGTGCTGGGCATCGTGGCCTCGCGTATAGTCGAGGAATACTACCGTCCCACCGTGCTGATAACTTTCGACGATGAGGGCGAGGGCAAGGGCTCGGCGCGCTCGATCGCCAATTTTCACCTCTACGAGGCGCTCAAGAGCTGCGGCCACTGTCTGGACGTGTTCGGCGGGCACAAGTATGCCGCCGGCCTTCAGCTCAAGCAGCATGATCTGGAGGAGTTTGTTGAGGCTTTCGACCGGGCGGCGCATGATATGCTGTCCCCCGAGGACCTCACTCCCGAGATCATGGTCGACTTGGAGGTGAACCTGGAGCAGGCCGATTACGACCTGCTGCACTGCATGCAGATGTTCCAGCCTTACGGACCCGGGAACCCCAAGCCGGTGCTGGTGGCCAACGATCTTTCGGTGGTGGGTTATCCGCGGATCGTGGGCAACAACCACCTGAAGATGCGGGTGCGCCACAACGGCCGCCAGATCGACGCCATCGGGTTCCACCTGGCCGACAAGCTCAAAGAGATCAACACGGCCCGGGACAAGATCAGCATGGCTTTCGTGCTGGAGGAGAATGAGTGGAACAACATGCGTCACCTCCAGGCCAACATCAAGGATATCAAGGTTTACGTCTGAATGAGGATCATAGCCGGGCGATTTCGCGGCCGGAAGCTGCAGGCGCCCGCCGGGCGCGCGGTGCGGCCGACCGGCGACAGGCTTAAGGAGTCGATGTTCTCCGCTCTCGGGGACGTCTGCCACGGGGCCGGCGTCCTCGATCTTTTTGCGGGCAGCGGCGCACTGGGCCTGGAGGCCCTGAGTCGCGGAGCGTCCCGGGTGGTGTTCGTGGACAACTCCCGCGTCTCGCTGGCCGCGCTCGAACGGAATGTCACCGCCATGCAGGTGCGCGAGCAGTGCCGGGTGACCTGCGCCGAGGTGGTGAATTTCCTGTCCCGCGAGAGCGCCGGGTGGTACGACCTGGTGTTCGCCGACCCGCCCTACGGCCAGGGTCTGGACCGCCGGGTCCTGGACTGGTGGCTCGACAGCGAGGCCCGTCCCGGTGCCGTTCTGGTCCTGGAGTATCCGGCCGAGGCGCCGCCTCAGCGTCCGGATGACAGCCTTCAGCCGCTCAAAACGCGTGCTTTCGGCGCCGGAGCCTACAGTATCTACCTCCGGCCCGAGGAAAGGACAGCCCAGTGAGGATCGGCATCTACCCAGGGTCGTTCGACCCGATCACCCTCGGCCACATGGACATCATCCGACGCGGCCTCAAGCTGGTCGACCACCTGATTATCGCTGTGGCCCAGTCGCCGAACAAGCGCACCACGTTCGCCCCGGAGGAACGCCGCGACATGATCCGCGAGTCCCTGTCCGAGATGGGCCTGGAGCTTGAGGTGGACCTGTTCGAGGGATTGCTGGTGGACTATGCGCGGCGGCGCGGCGCGGTGGTCATTTTCCGGGGCCTGCGTGCGGTCTCGGATTTCGAGTTCGAGTTCCAGATGGCCCTGATGAACAAGAAACTCGCCCCCGAGATGGAGGTGGTGTTCATGGCTCCGGAGCAGGAGTATATCTACCTCAGCTCCAGCCTGGTGCGGGAGGTGGCCTCCCTGGGCGGGGATGTCTCGGACCTGGTGGCCGAGTGTGTGGCCCGCAAGCTTTACGGGCGTTTCCAGGCCAACCGGAGCTGAGTCGGGCGTGATTAAACGGGATCAGTGTGTGTTTCACGGCAAACCGGCAATAAAATCAATGCGTTCAGTCAACTTTTCCTTGCATTTTCAGGGCAGCGGGTTTATTTTTTAAGAGAAGAGTGGGGACCGCCCCACTCTTTCTTTTTAAAGGGGCTGTTTTAGGCCCGCTGACGGGGGGCGGATTATGGATTTGGACGAGCAACTGGCCGCGGCCTGCGCGCCGGCTCTGGCTGCTGCCGGTCTGGAACTGGTGCTGATCGAGGTGGCCGGACTACCGCGCCGCCGCACGGTCCGCCTGTATATCGACAAGCCGGGGGGGGTGGACGTGGAGGATTGCGCCCGCGCCAGCCGTCTGGTCGATCCGCTGATCGAGGCCGCGGGCCTGATCGCCACCTCCTGGGTCCTGGAGGTATCCTCCCCGGGCCTGGAGCGCCCCCTGGTCAAGGCCGCCGATTACGAGCGCTTTGCCGGACGGAAAGCGAAGCTCAAGCTGAAACATCCGGTGCTGGAGAACCGCCGCAATCTTTCGGGTACACTGCTCGGGCTGGATGGGCAGGGACGGGCGCGCGTGCAGTTGGATAATTCGGAGGAAGTACAGGTGGAGCTGGAGAATATCGCCCGCGCCAACCTGATCTACGAGTGGAAATAACGACATGTCCGCCGGATCAACCTTCCTCCCGGTCCGGTGGTCGGGGCTGTCAATCCATACAACAGGCTGCAAACGGAGCTGTCAAAATGATTAATCCGATTCTGGATGCCTTCGGCGAGATCGCGCGTGAGAAAAGTATCAGCCAGATTGAGCTGATCGAGATGATCGAGGCCGGGCTGGTGGCCGCGGTGCGCAAGCGCTACGGAGCGAACTGCGAGGTGAAAGTCCAGATCGAGCCCCGCGAGGGTCGGATCAGGATCCAGGTGGGCCGCCACGTGGTGGAGACAGTTGAGGATCCCACGGCCCAGCTAACCCTGGAGGATGCGCGGCTGGTCGATCCCAAGATCGCCCTCGAGGAAATCCTCTGGTCCGAGGTGCCGTTCAGCGATTTCGGCCGCAACGCGATTCAGGCCGCCAAGCAGGTGGTGATCCAGCGTATCCGCGAGGCCGAGCGCGATAAAATCCGCTCCGAGTACTCGGGCAAGATCGGCGAACTGCTCTCCGGCACGATCCAGCAGGTGGAACGGGGCAACTATGTGGTGTTCCTGAACCGGCAGACCGAGGCGATCATGCCGATGAAGGAGACAAACCGCAAGGACCATTTCAAGCAGGGCGACCCGGTGCGCGCCTGCCTGATCGATATCCGCGAGACCACCAAGGGGCCGCAGCTCATTCTGAGCCGCACCCACGAGTCTTTCCTCAAGGCCCTGTTCCAGCTTGAGGTGCCCGAGATCTACCAGGGTATCATCGACATCCGGGGCGTGGTGCGCGAGGCGGGCAGCCGGGCCAAGATCGCGGTGTTTTCGCATGATGACCATATTGACGCCGTGGGGGCCTGCGTGGGCCTCAAGGGCAGCCGTGTCCAGGCCGTGGTCAACGAGCTGGGCGGCGAGCGGATCGACATTATCCCTTTCAGTGATGACCCCCAGGAGTACGTGCGCGCGGCGCTCAACCCGGCCAAGATCTACCGCACCTCGATCAACCGCGAGGACGGACAGGTGAATGTGGTGATCGAGGACGACCAGCTCTCTCTGGCCATCGGCAAGAACGGCCAGAACGTGCGCCTGGCCTCCAAGCTCACCGGCTGGAAAATCGAGCTGATGACCAAGAAGGATTTCATGGTCCAGCGTGATGAGGGTCTGGCCGGAATCTTCGGTCCCAAGAAACCTGCCTCGGATGAGGCTGCCGGAGAGGAGACCGAGAAAGAGCCGGTCGCGGTGGAGTCGTCGCGGCCCGAGAGCAAGCTGGCGGACCTGTTCGCCCCCAAGCCGGCTGCGCCCAAGCCGCAGGCGCCCAAGGCTGCGGAGCCCCTGGCCGCGGAACCCAAGGCCGTGGAACCCAAAGCGCCGGAGCCCAAGGTGGAGGAGCCGGTTGCGGTCGAGACGCCGCCTGCGGCAGCCGAGCCGGAGCCTGAGGTTGTGGCGCCGGAAGAGGTGCCGGTCGAGGCGGAGGCTGTGGAGGCGCCTGTTGCGGCCGGACCGGAGCCTGAGGTCGAGGCCGAGGAGGAAGCCGTGGAAGAGGAGTATGAGAGCGGCCCGCGGCGTGATCTGGAGAAGCTGGACGGGGAGCAGCAGGAGCTGATCGACAACCTGCCGGTGGAGGATTTCCCGCTCAACCTGATCGAGGCGATCTCGGCCAACGTGCGCGAGAAACTGGAAGAGGCCGGTTACGACAGTTTCTACCAGCTCGTGCTGGCCAACCTGGATGAGCTGGCCTCGGTGAAAGGCCTTGGCCGCAAAACCGCGACAAGAGTGAAAGAAATAGTGGATTATCTGGTTGAGCATTACTCCGAGGCAGAAGAGGACTGAGCGCGGCGCTGAAGCCTGTCGGTAAAGGTATGCTCATATTATCAATAAGTGGATAAACTATTTACAAATAGCAGCCGCGCTGCTATTATAGATGGATATTGGAATTCGTGTCTCCGGCGACGGCCCCTGCCCCGCTCGCGAGATTTTCGGCCATGAACGGTCTGCGCTGACGGCTCGAGAGGTCTCCCGAGGCAAGCGGGAGACCTGTGGTTCGGCGGTTAGGGATGTAATTCAAAATTGAGGAGAAGACTTTGGCCGGATATCGCGTATATCAGGTGGCAAAAGACTTCGACATCTCGAGCGAGGCTCTGGTTAAGCTTCTTGAGGAGATAAACCAGCCGGTTAGCTCCCACATGAGCACGATCGAAGAGAAGACGGTGGAGCTTATCACCAAAAAGCTCGCACAGGAAAAGGCCGCCGTTAGACTTAAAATCGAAAACAAGAAAAAACATGTGCCCGTGCGTACCCGAGTGGAGGAGGAGCAGGAAAAGAAACGGGACTCCCATCGCGCGAAAAGCGCGGTGAAACGCAAGCGTTTCGACTCCGACCGTCCTACCCCCGCCACCCCGGTCGTTACCCCGGCCGCTGAGGAAGAGGAGCGCGGGCAGGGCAAACAATGGGGCAAAAAGAAGAAGAAAAAGAAACAGGTCAGCCAGAAAGTAATCGCCGACAACATCCGCAAGACCCTGGCCAAGATCGATGCCGGAGTGCGCAAGAAAAAGCGCCGCCGTCCGGCCGTGGGCGGCGGAGTCGAAACGGTCGAGGTCCGTGAGCCTGAGAAGAGCGTTCGGGTGATGGAGTTCATCTCCCTGGCCGAGCTGAGTGACCTGATCGGTATCCCGGCCGCCACTCTCATTTCCACCTGCATCGACCTGGGCCTGATGGTTACGGTCAACCAGCGGCTGGATTTCGAGACGATCAGCGTGATCTGCGAGGAGTTCGGCTACAAGGCGATTCACGCCGAGGAATACGGCCAGGAACTGCTTCAGGAGGTGGTGGAGGAGGTCGAGGCCGAGGGCGTGGAACCAACCCGCCGCGCGCCCATTGTCACGGTGATGGGCCATGTCGACCACGGCAAGACCACCCTTCTGGACTATATCCGCAAGACCAGCGTGGTCTCGGGCGAGGCCGGCGGGATCACCCAGCACATCGGCGCCTACAAGGTGGAGACCGATGGCGGGATGGTCTGTTTCCTGGATACCCCGGGCCACGAGGCGTTCACCTCGATGCGCGCCCGCGGAGCCCAGATTACCGACATCGTGGTGCTGGTGGTGGCCGCTGATGACGCGGTGCAACCCCAGACCCTCGAGGCGATCAACCACGCCAAGGCCGCCAATGTGCCGATTATCGTGGCGATAAACAAGATCGATCTGCCCCAGGCCAACCCGGGCAAGACCAAGCAGGCCCTGGCCAACCACGGCCTGCTGATCGAGGAGTTCGGCGGCAAGGTGCTCTGCGCCGAGATCAGCGCCAAGAAAGGCATCGGCGTGGAGAAGCTGATGGAGCTGATCCTGCTGCAGGCCGAGATGATGGAGCTGACCGCGGTGCAGGCCGGCCCGGCCCGCGGCGTGGTGATCGAGGCCAAGCTCGACCGCGGCATGGGCCCGGTGGCCACCGTGCTGCTCACCGCCGGCTGCCTGCATGTGGGCGATCCGTTTGTCTGCGGCCTGGTTTCGGGCCGGGTGCGCGCCATGCGCAACGAGCGCGGCGAGCACCTGACCGAGGAGGGACCCTCCTCGCCGGTGCAGGTGCTGGGTTTCGGCGGCGTGCCCCAGGCCGGGGACACGTTCCATGTGATGCGCGAGGAGCGCGAGGCCAAGGACATTTCCAACATCCGCCAGCGCCTGAAGCGCGAGCAGGAGTTCAGCCGTCACCGCAAGATGACCCTGGGCCAGCTCTACGAGCGGATCGAGGCCGGTGAGGTCCACACTCTGCACCTGATTATCAAGGGTGATGTGGACGGCTCGGTGGAGGCGCTGAGCGACGCCCTGGAGAAGCTGTCGACCCAGGAAGTCAAGGTGGAGGTGATCCACCGCGGCGTGGGCGCGATCAGCGAAAACGACGTGATTCTGGCCTCGGCCTCGGACGCGATCATCATCGGCTTCCACGTCCGGCCGGATGTGAAGGCCCGCGAGACCGCCCAGCGCGAGGGCGTGGACATCCGACTGTACCGCGTGATCTACGAGACGGTGGACGATATCCGCAAGGCGATGGAAGGCCTTCTCACCGCCGAACAGCGCGAGAGCCTGCAGAGCACTATCGCTGTGCGCCAGGTGTTCAAGCTCTCCAAGGTGGGGGCCATCGCCGGCTGCCATGTCTCCAGCGGCACGGTTAACCGCAACCACAAGGCGCGCCTTGTGCGCGACGGCGTGGTGGTCTGGGAGGGGACGATCGCCTCGCTCAAGCGCGTGAAGGATGACGTGCGCGAGGTAAATACGGGTTTCGAGTGCGGTATCCGCCTCGAAAATTTCATGGACATTAAGGCCGGTGACGTCATAGAGACTTACATCATCGAAGAGGTCAAGCGCCAGCTGACCTCCTGAGGGCCCGGACCTGGGCACGGTGTTTAATGGTTATCGGGGTCTGTGAGTTCGAGCTGCACCTGGCCGGGATTCAGTCGCTCAAGTCGAAGCGCGGCGTGCTGAACCGGCTCAAGGCCAGGATCAGCAACAAATTCAATGTCTCGGTGGCCGAGGTGGACCACCTGGACAGTTGGCAGAGTTCGGTGATAGCCGTGGCGATTGTCTCCAACGAGCAGCGTTTCGCCAACCAGGTGCTCTCGAAAGTCTCGGAACTGGTGGCCTCTGACCACCAGGTGATGTTGATCGACCAGAGGATGCAGTTTCTGTAATGACAAGACAGCATTCGTTCAAGAGAAGCGACCGGATAGGCGAGTTGCTTCACCGCGAGATCGGTGGAATTATCCGTTTCGAGGTGCGCGACCCCCGTCTGGAAGAGGTTACAGTGACCGCGGTGCGTTGCGCGGATGACCTGCGCGAGGCCACCGTGTTCGTTTCAGTGCTGGGTGAGGACAAGACCCCGGCCATGAAAGCCCTGGAGCGGGCCGCCAGTTTCATCCGCACCGCTCTGGGGCGGCGCTGCTACCTGCGATTCGTGCCCAATCTGCATTTCCGCCTGGATACCAGCCTGCAGAACGCGGCACGGATCGAGGACCTGCTCGACCGCGTGCACCGTGAGCAGGAGCAGATTGATGCGCAGCGGGAAGCACAGCAGGGGGAGCCAAGCAGTGACGAGCCGTGAGGCGGCCCCCGGCGCCGGGAAAGTGACCGATATACGCGGCCTGCTCCTGCTGGACAAGCCGGTGGGGCCGACCAGTCACGATGTGGTGGACAAGGTGCGCCGGCTTTTCGGTCTGCGCAAGGTGGGGCATACCGGCACGCTGGACCCGCTGGCCACAGGCCTGCTGGTGCTGTGTCTGGGCGGGGCGACAAGGTTCGCCTCGTACCTCTCGGGTCAGGACAAGGTCTACCACGCGGTGATCCGTCTGGGTGCTGTGAGCAGCACGGATGACGCCGAGGGCGAGATAACGGGCCGGTTCGAGGGCGACCTGGACGGGCAGGTGGGTGGACGGGAAAAGCTGGAACAGGTACTGGCCGGATTTCTGGGTGTAAGCCGTCAGATGCCGCCCAGCTACAGCTCCAAGAAAATAGAGGGCGTGCCGGCCTATGCCCTGGCCCGTAAGGGCAAGACACCGGAACTCAAGCCGGCGACGGTGCGGATCGACCGGATAAGCCTTCTGTCGTTCGAATTGCCGCGCCTGGAGCTGGAGGTGGCCTGCTCGGCGGGGACTTATCTGCGCTCTCTGGCCCGTGACCTGGGCGAACGTCTGGGTGTGGGCGGGCTGCTGGACGGTCTGGTGCGCACGCGGGTGGGGCCTTTCGCGCTTACAGAGGCGACCAGCCTGGCGGCCCTGGCCGCGCTGGACGGCCCGGATGAACGTACGGCCAGCCTTCTGCCGGTGGAAAGGGGCCTGGAGCGGCTGAGGCCGGTGGCCCTGACCGCCGAGGGACAGCAGAATATATTTTTCGGCCGCAGCCTCGACCTGGCCGAGGGCCAGGTGAGTCTGGAGGGTGAGTATGCCCTGGGGCCGAACGATGTGCGGCTGCATGCGCCGGACGGGTCGTTCCTGGGGGTCGGCGTGCTGGAACTGATCGGGCGGGGAGCGGGAGTGCTCCGGCCGCGCCGGTTGATGGTTGAGGCGTTCCCGGTCGATTGAGATTGTGGGGCCGGGGCTCTGAGGCGCCGGCCGTCCGAGGATGGTTCGATGGAAGTCTGGAAAGACGACGGTACCCGGCAGTTCCCGTCGGAGGTTGGCACGGCGTTGACCGTGGGGACGTTCGACGGAGTGCACCGGGGGCATGTGCATATACTGGAAGAACTGGTCCGGGTGGCTCGCGGCAGCGGCCTGCGCTCGGCGGTGGTCACGTTCGATCCGCACCCCAGGCATGTGCTTCAGCCGGAGGTTGAGTTCGGACTGCTCACCGGCGGGGCCACCAAGACCCGCCTGATCGATGCGCTGGGCGTGGACTATCTGGCCGTGATCCGTTTCGACCGGGCGCTGTCGCAGCTTCCGCCGGAACGCTTCGTGGTCGATCACCTGCTCGAACGCTTCAGGATGCGCACCCTGGTCGTGGGCTATGACCACGCTTTCGGCAAGGACCGCGCCGGCGGCCAGCAGGTGCTCTCCGATCTGTCGGACCGGATGGGGTTCTCGCTGGTGAGGGTTCCTCCGGTGCTGGTCGACGGCAGTCCGGTTTCCAGCTCGCGGGTGCGGCGGGCGCTGGAGAATGGCCACATGCTCGAGGCCGCGCACCTGCTCGGACGGTACTACTCGTTCAGCGGGCGCGTGGTGCACGGGGCCGGACGGGGGCGCAAACTGGGACACCCCACGGCCAACCTGGTCCCGCTGTTCGAGCGCAAGCAACTGTTCCCGCCCGGAGTCTACGCCGCGCGGGTCCGCCTGGATGGGCGCTGGGTGAACGGGGCCCTGTACTGGGGACCGCGGCCCACTTTCGGCGAGAACGAGCCTGGCCTGGAGCTGAACCTGTACGAGTTCGAGGCTGACCTGTACGAGCGGGTCCTGGAGGTGGAGGTGGTCGAGCGTATCCGCCCGATCCAGAGCTTCCCGGACTCCGCCGAGCTGATCCGGCAGATGGACCGCGACGATACGGCGGTCAGGAGGGTGCTGGAGGGCATATAGAAACGGCGCTGAACTTGCCGGTTAATTTTCGAACGAACCTGTCTTATCAATAAACCAAAAAGGTTGTTAACAACCTGAGTCAGCATCTGGAGGGAAGAGGTAGATGAGTATCACAGCGGAAGTAAAGGCCGGGCTGATCGAGCAGTACCGCAAGAACGAGAAGGATGTCGGTTCGGCCTCCGTGCAGGTGGCGATCCTGACCGAGCGCATTCGCAACCTGACCGAGCATTTCAAAACCCATAAGAAGGATCACCATTCGCGCCGGGGTCTGCTGAAGCTGGTCGGTCAGCGCAAGCGCCTGCTCGAATACCTGCGCAAAAGCTGCTACGAGGAGTACAAGGACCTTATCGGGCGGCTGCAGCTGCGTAAGTAATCTGTTTCCGGCCGCGGCCATCGATGGCCGCGGCCAGAGTAAGCCCGTCGGAATAAGGGCGGCGTAAATCTTTCCGCTTGTCGGAAGTCCCGGTTTACGGACCTGAAATTTCGGGCGGTCCCACACTTTAGGGAATCGGCTTATTCAAATCACAAAGCGGAAGGAATCACATGGTTTACAGACTTGAAAGAATTATCGGCGGCAGACCGCTGTCAATCGAAACCGGCCGCATGGCCAAACAAGCCCACGGCTCGGCCCTGGTGCGCTACGGCGATACGGTCATCCTGGCCGCCGTTGTGGCGAGCAAGGAATCCAAGCCGGGGGTGGATTTCCTGCCCCTGTTCGTAGATTACCGCGAGCGCGCGTTCGCCGGCGGCAAGATTCCGGGCGGGTTTTTCAAACGCGAGGGCCGTCCCAGTGAGCGCGAAATTCTCTGCGCCCGCCAGGTGGACCGTCCCATCCGGCCCTTGTTCCCCAAGGGCTACAATCACGATGTCATGGTGATGCTCACCGTGCTGAGCGCAGACCAGGAGAACCAGGCGGATGTGCTGGGCCTGGTGGCTGCCAGCGCCGCCCTGGCGATCAGCCACATCCCGGTCACGGCCACGGTGGCCTCGGTCCGGGTGGGCTACATCGACGGGCAGTACGTGCTCAACCCCACTTTCAGCCAGATGGACGCCAGTCAGCTCGACCTGACCGTGGCCGGCACCAGTGCCGACATCGTGATGGTCGAGGGTGGCGCTGATGAGCTGGCCGATTCGGTGGTGCTGGGTGCGCTGGAGTTCGCCCAGAAAGGCATCGGTGAGGTGGTGGCCCTGATCGACGAGCTGGTCGCCCAGGCCGGAGTGCCCAAGCAGCAGTTCGTCCCGCGCGAGCTGAACAACAAGCTGCGCGAGTTGGTGCGCAACCGGGTCGAGAACCCGCTGGACGACATCCTGACCATCGCCGAGAAGCAGGCCCGCGAGGAGACCTACAACAAACTCGTGGCCGACACGGTGGATGAGCTGGCCGAGGAATATCCCGAGATGGAGAAGGAAATTTCCTCGGTGATCGGCGAGATGGAAAAGGAAAAGATGCGCCGCATGGTCCTGGAGCAGCGCCGCCGGGTGGACGGCCGCAGCACCACCGAAATCCGCCAGATTACCTGCGAGATCCAGGTGCTGCCGCGCGTACACGGCTCGGCGCTGTTCACCCGCGGCCAGACCCAGGCCCTGGTTTCGGCCACCCTGGGCACGAGCATGGACAGCCAGGTGATCGATTCGATCGAGCAGGCCGAGTTCCGCAAGACCTTCATGCTCCACTACAACTTCCCCTCGTTCAGCGTGGGCGAGGTTGGTATCCCGCGCGGCCCCGGCCGTCGCGAGATCGGTCACGGCGCACTGGCCGAGCGGGCCATCCGCCCGATGATCAACATCGAGGGTTTCCCTTACACTATCCGCCTGGTCTCGGACATTCTGGAGTCGAACGGCTCCAGTTCGATGGCCACGGTCTGCGGCGGGTCGCTGGCCCTGATGGATGCCGGCGTGCCTCTGAAGCGGCCGGTGGCGGGTATCGCCATGGGTTTGATTTTTGAGAACGGCCGTCACGCCGTGCTCAGTGACATCCTGGGCGTCGAGGACCACCTGGGCGACATGGATTTCAAGGTGGCCGGAAGCCGCGAGGGACTGACCGCTTTCCAGCTTGACAGCAAGATGGGCGGCATACCGCTGGCCGTGCTGGGCGAGGCCATGCAGCAGGCCATCACCGGCTACCGCTCGATCCTCGACCTGATGGATGCCGCAATCGACACCCCGCGCGCCGAGATCAGCCCCTATGCGCCGCGTATCGTGACTATCAAGATCCACCCGGACAAGATCCGCGAGGTCATCGGCCCGGGCGGCAAGATGATCCGTAAGATCACCGAGGAATCGGGGGCCAAGATCGAGATCGAGGACGACGGAACAGTGACCATCGCCTCGGCGGATGAGAACGCCTGCAACATCGCGATCGAACGGATCAACGAGATCGCGGCCGAGCCTGAGATCGGGCGTGTCTACAACAGCGTGGTCAAGACCGTCACCTCGTTCGGCGCGTTTGTCGAGTTCATGCCCGGCCGCGAGGGCCTGGTCCATATCTCCGAGCTTGAGAAGACCCGGGTCAAGGACATCGAGTCCGTGGTGAAGGTCGGCGACAAGTTCAAGGTCAAGCTGATCGGGATCGACAAGCAGAACCGGATCAAGTTGTCCAAAGTGGCGGCTATGGAAGAGGAAGGGGTCAACTGAACGCGTGAGCATTGAACAGGTAAAGCACCTGACCACCGAGAGCGGGCTGCGTATCGTGATGGAGCGTATTCCTCACGTGCGTTCCTGTTCCCTGGGGGTCTGGATCAACCGCGGCAGCCGTCATGAGCCGCTGGAGAACGTGGGGATCAGCCACCTGCTGGAGCACATGGTGTTCAAGGGCACCAGCCGGCGGGACGTCAAGGAGATCGCCAACTCCATCGAATCGGTGGGCGGCAGCCTGGATGCGTTCACCAGCCGCGAGTACACCTGTTTTCATGCCAAGGTGCTGGATGAGTACTGCGATTTCGCGCTGGACGTGCTGGCCGACCTGATAGATACGCCCTGTCTGGCTGAGGACCAGCTCGCCCGCGAGAAACAGGTGGTGTACGAGGAAATCCGGAACATGGAGGACACGCCGGATGACCTGATCCACCAGCTATACTCCGAGACGATCTGGGGCGGCGGCCCGCTGGGCTACCCTCTGCTGGGCACCTACGAGACCGTGGAGAGTATCGGCGGCGAGGACCTGCGCCGCTACCTGACCGGTCAGTACACGGCCCGCAACATGGTGATCTCCGTGGCCGGCAACATCGATTTCGGAGCGGTCGAGGCCACTATCCGCGACAAGTACGCCTTTACCGCGGCGCGCAACGGCAACGGCGCCCCTGCGGCGTCTGCGGATAGCCAGACCGCCTCTGTTCCGGTGAGGCGGCATTTCAGCCGGGCCTGCCAGCAGACCCACCTTTGCCTGGGTTCGCTGGGCATGTCGCATTCCGACCCGCGGCGCTACGCATTCCTTCTCATGAGCAGCATCGTGGGCGGCGGAATGAGTTCACGCCTGTTCCAGCGGGTGCGCGAGGAGGAGGCCCTGGCCTACGTGGTCTACAGCTTCCAGCAGTTCTACCGTGACATGGGGGTGTACGGGGTTTACGCCGGAGTGGAGCCCAGCCGCAGTGAGCACGCGGTGGAGGTGATTCGCCAGGAGTACGCCAGCATCCTGAGTCATGGTGTGACCGCCGAGGAACTGGAAGGTGCCAAGAACCAGCTCAAGGGCCAGCTCGTGCTGGGGTTGGAGAGCACCACCACCCGGATGTTCCGTCTGGCCAATTTCGAGTTGAACGAGGAGCCGTACCAGCCCATAGATGACGTGATCGCCAACATCCAGACAGTGAGTCTGGAGGATGTGGCCGATATCGCCGCCCAGGTGCTGGATCCGGACAGTCAGTATGTGGTCTCCCTCGGCCCGGACAGTGAAAGCGACAGCGCGGCGGGGGAATGACCCGCCCGGCAATATGAGCATGGAACGGCCCCGGGGCGCTTGCAGCGGCCCGGGGTTTTTCGCTTGAGCTTGATTATTCAACCTTTTGAGTTCAGATATAAGCATGACAGCCGAAAAATTTCACCAGAGCGACCGCGCGGCCTCCCGGGCCGAACGCAACCACCGTCGCGCCCTGGGCCAGAATTTCCTGAAGAGCGAGGCCATCGCCCGGCGGATCGCCGAGAGCCTGGGGCCTCTGGAGAACGCCCACGTGCTGGAACTGGGGGCCGGGCCGGGACGCTTGAGCGGACAGCTTGTCCAGCGCGCCGCAACTGTCACCCTGCTGGAGCTCGACCCGGCCCTGGCGGCGCGCCTGGAGGAAAAGTACCGCGGCGAGGAGCGGGTGCGTGTGGTGCGCGGCGATATCCTGCGCTTCGATTTCGGGCGCTGGGCGGATGCCTGCGCCCCGCTTACCCCGATGGTGGCTGGGAACATCCCCTACAACATCACCTCCAACCTGCTGCACTGCCTGCTGGAAGCGCGCAGCCACCTGGACAGGGTGGTGCTGATGCTGCAGGAGGAGGTGGCGCGCAAACTCACCGCCGCACCGGGGGACAAGGCCTGGGCCATGCTGCCGGTGCTGACCGCCTGCTACGCCGCGGCGGAGTACCTGTTCCCGGTGGGCGCTGATAATTTCAGCCCGCGACCCAAGGTGGACTCGGCCGTGCTGCGGCTGGGTTTCGCTTTCGGCCGGGGGGGAGTCGCGCAGCGGCCGCAGGATGAAAAGCTGTTCCAGGCCCTGGTCAAGCGCCTGTTCCTGGAGCGGCGCAAGCAGGTGCAGAAAGTGCTGCGCTCCGACCCGCTCTACCGCCTGAGTCCGGAACAACTCGGCCGCCTGGCCGGGGAGACCGGGGTGGACCTTAGCCGCCGACCGGAGGAACTCCCGGTGGAGGCTTTCATCCGCCTGGCCGACTGTCTGGATGTCCTGCGGGCCGAGGGTGCCGTAGCGCAGGATTAAACGCTGGTATGGAAATTGCTTATCGAGTGGTCGGACAAGTATCCACACCCCTGAAAGCATATAATCATTCGCCGGTCGTGGAGGCGCGGTTGGACCAGCCGAAAATCAAGAAACTCGAATTTGAAAGTTTCGAGCCGCAGACCAAAGGCGAGAGCGCTATCGAACTCAAACGCCTGAACGACATTTCGTTGCAGCTGCGGGCCGAGCTGGGACGGACCAAGGTGTCGCTGCGTGAGATATTGAGCTGGAGGCGAGACACGATAGTCACCCTGGAGAAACTGGCCGGCGAGAACGTGGACATCTACATCCACGGGGTGCGTTTTGCCAGTGGAGAGGTCCTGGTGGTGGAGGACAATTTTGCCGTCCGCCTGACCGAACTGCTCAGCTACATCGAGCGGGTCAAGCTGGGTCTGAGTCGCGCCACAGAGTAGAACCCAGCCTTATTCCATCCGGCAAGCGGGGACTGTTATGACTGGGGATATCCGCAATTTTGCTCTCACTCTGCCTTTCGTCGTCATCCTCCTTCTATTGCTGTTCTGGCTGATCAAGGCCCTGGCCCCCTCGCGCCGCGAGGTTGAGCAGCGGGACCGTTTCGAGCAGGCCGGCTACGAGACCGTGCGCCAGACCCGGATGAAAGAGTATTCGGTCATGGGTCTCTCGGTCGTGGTGATCCTGTTCTGTGTCGGAGTGATGGGATACCTGGCCTGGCAGCTTTTTCACGCCGGGGCTGGAGCCGGGGCGCTGGATGCCACCCGCTCGATGGAGACAATGCTGATGTTCATACCGGCCATTGTCCTGCTGACTTTCGTGGCCTTGGCCTCGCGTCGCTACATCCGGCGCCAGGAGGAAACTCTGAATGAATTCAACGAGTTCAAGTCCAAACGCCAGCACGCCCTGAAAGCCTACGAGGAGAAACGCCGCGGACAGACAATGGAAAATGAGGACGGCTCGCCGGTGGTGATCAAGCAGAGAGTGGACCGCAGCAAGAGGGGGCAGTCGGATAAGGATTCAGGGCGGCGACGGCGGCGGGGAAAGAAGGGATAGCCGGCTTTCGGCAACTGCCGGCGAATACAGTTTTGACAAAAAGCACGCACTGCAATTAAATTTGCTCAGTCTCGAAATCCCGCAGTATGGCTTTCCACGGTACAGTCCATTTCCGTTTCTTCTTAACAGGGATATTTCCATGCGAACAAGCCTGTTCCGGCTCTCCTGCGCTCTAATTCTTATTCCCGCGGCCAGTCTGCTATCACAGGGAATGCCGCCGGCCGGCAATTCGCAATATGTGAATCCTTTTATCGGTTCGGTTGGTGGAGGGAACACTTTCCCCGGGGTGAGCCTGCCTTTCGGTCTGGTGAAACTGGGGCCGGACTGCGCGGAAAAAGGCTCCAACTCGGGATATGAACCGGACTCTCCGGTGCGGGGGTTCAGCCACGTGCATGTAAGCGGCACAGGCGGCGGACCCAAATACGGCAACATACTGTTTCTGCCTGTCTGCGGAGATTCTTTCTCTGTCGTCGATGGGCTCAGGCCGAGCCGCGAATATGCCGAACCGGGCTATTTCCGGATAACGCTGGAGCGGTACGGCGACAACCGGGAGGGAGCCGGACAGCCTGAGCAGGGCATAATCGCGGAACTGACCGCGAGCCACAGCGTCGGTTTCCATCAGTACACTTTCCCCGAGTCGAGTGACCCGCGGATAATCATCGATGTCGCGAGCCTCCTGGGGCCGAATCACTGTTGCGGCGAGAAACAGGAATTTGTGGACGGGGAAATCACGGTCGAGTCGGACAGCACTATCAAAGGCTACAGCACGGTCAAGGGGGGTTGGAACCAGGGGCCGGCCTACACGGTCTATTTCTACGCGCTCTTTGAACAGCCATTCGATGACTGCCTGGCGCGGGGGAAATACGTAACCGAGGTTAAATACAATAAAACAGCCGCTCGGAGTATCAAGATCAAAGTGGGCATCTCGTTCCTGAGCACCCGGAAAGCGCGCGAGAATATCGACACGGAAATCCCGCACTGGGATTTCCAGCGGACACGCCTGGATGCGCTCGGAAAATGGAATGCGATCCTGGACCGGGTGCAGATCGACACCGATTTCCCGGAGAGCCGGGTCAATTTCTACAGCTCACTGTACCGCTGCTACCTGATGCCGGCCAACCGCAGCGGAGAGTGCAGCCGGATCGACGGTGTCTATTATGACGATTATTATGCGATCTGGGACACCTACCGTACAACCGATCCGCTGCGCCTTCTGCTCACTCCCGGCAACCAGCGGGACATACTCAACTCCCTGCTCAATATCTACCGGGCCGAGGGCTACCTTCC
>CAYLSM010000067.1:9249-19773 GCA_964386505.1 uncultured Gemmatimonadales bacterium | reverse complement strand
GATGAATTGCCGGCTCTCCACATCCAGCACACAGAGGGCCTCCGAGGAGGTGTCGAACAGCGCCCGGTAGCGGCGCTCGTTCTCGCGCAGCGCCTCCTCTGCCCGCTTCCGCTCGGTGATATCGCGGGCCTGGGCCAGGATGTACTTGTGCCCGTCGAGAGTGAAACGGGCGGCATATATATCCACCGGGATGAGAGTGTTGTTTTTGTGACGGTGAACCAGCTCGTAGTGGTGAACCTGATCGTCAGATAAGATTTCTTTCATGAGATCGGAGGATTGTTCTGGGTCTGGATTCAGGTCCTCGGGTCTTACCTCTTCAATGAATTCCTTTCTGGAATAGCCGAAAAGCTGCTGTCCGGCCCGGTTGACCTCGATGTAACGTCCTGTTTCCACATCGATTATCGAGAGAGCCTCGGAGGAGGTCTCGAACAGCACCCGGTACTTGCGCTCGCTGTCGCGCATGGCCGCCTCGGCCCGCTTGCGCTCGGTAATGTCCCGGACGACACTCTGGATGGCCGGCGAATCCAGATCGATCAGCTTGGAGCTGACTTCCACCTCCAGCGTGCTGCCGTCGGAACGCTGGAGCCGGGATTCGAATGAAAGGCTGCCTTTGGTGCGAATGGCATTGAGGTGATTTAATCCGGCGGTTTTGTCCGCTTCGGGATGCAGAGTGATGACGTCCCGATTGAGCAACTCCTCGCGGTTGTAACCCAGCATGCGGCAGGTCTGGCGGTTGACATCCAGGATGCGGCCTTCCAGATCGTGGATGAAGATCGCGTCGTTGGAGTGCTCGAACAGCTCGCGGAACCTTTTTTCGCTGCGGCGCAGCGCCTCCTCGCTCTGACGGATGGTAGTAATGTCAGTGCTGACTCCGAATATCCGGCTGACTTTACCCCCGGCGTCCCGCTCCGCGATTTTGACCGTGTACAGACGGTGAAGGTTTCCCTCGCGGTCCCGGACGTTCTGCTCCTGAACATGCTTGTCTTTGGAGCTCTCCAACATCTCCCGGTCGGACTGCCTGGCGTTCAGGCCATCCGCATGGTTCAGCAAGAACTCGTCGGGATATTTCCCTGTGATTTCTTCCGGGCCGACCCCCAGGAAATCCCGGAAAGTCTCGTTGGCCAGGATGTTACGCCCCTCATCATCCAGTACGTAGATCATGCTGGGGTTCATATCTATCACCTGACGTAGGAACCGCCGCTGCTCCTCCAATTCCTTGTGGGCGCGTATCCGTTCCTCGATTCCCCGGATAGCCGCCAGATGCACCGGCAGACCCTGCCAGGTGAAATGCCGGGCGCTGATTTCCACCGGGAACACGGTCCCG
This sequence comes from uncultured Gemmatimonadales bacterium, assembly GCA_964386505.1. Taxonomy (GTDB): domain Bacteria; phylum Gemmatimonadota; class Glassbacteria; order GWA2-58-10; family GWA2-58-10; genus JAJFUG01. The sequence goes on along the minus strand of CAYLSM010000067.1, from coordinate 18,449 downwards.
TCCTTGCGGCGGTGCCAGCGCACCGGGATAGTGGTCAGCCCGCCCACAGTGGCTGCGCGGGTCTGGTCCGGCTCGCCCGAGAGGTCGATATTGCGAAGGCGGAGCAACTCACTGCGGCTGTAGCCGTACATTTCCACCGCGGCCGGATTGACCTCCAGAATCCTGCCGTCCACGTTCGAGATCAGGAACAGGGCATCCGATTCCATCTCGAACAGGGCGCGGTACTTTTCCTCGCTGAACCGGATTTTATCCTCCGAGCGTTTCTGCTCGGTTACATCCTCGAACATCAGAGTCCAGCGCAGCCCGCCGTGCACCTCCTGGCCCAGGCGCAGCTTGAACCGCCTCCCGCTCATGCCTTTTAGTCCCACTTCGACCTCGAACGGGATTCGGAAACGGCTGATCCGGAACATCGACTTGCGTGTCATCACGCGCAGCCCGTAGAAACGGGCCTGTCCGGCGAAGGTGGTGAAACCGAGGTAGGGGCTGCGGTCATAGATCGCGTTCGAATCGATCGTCTCCAGCAGGGGCAGCTTCCGACCGGTTTTCAGATCGGTCATCCAGCGCCTGATCCGTCCGCCCGTGCGCTCGACCACGACCTCGTAATCCCGGTCCGAGGCCAGGACCTCGTTCCGGATCAACAGGTCTGTGGCCTGACGCTGGATGCGGGTCTGGGTGTTGTAGAGAGAGGCGACGCAGACCGTATAGCCCAGGCTGTCGCAGAGCATCTCCTCCTTGCCGAGCGCCCCGCCGATCACCAGGGAAAAATCGCGCATGCGGTTGTGTGCATGCCCGGTGTGGATCCGGTAGATGACTTTGAGGTCGCGGTCGGGAAGGTTCAGGGCCCGGTCGAGCATCAGGTAGCAGTCCGCCTCGCTGTCCTGATGAAAACTGTGTTCGATCTCCACGCGGCCGCTGTGTCCGGTCAGGCGCCAGTGTTTTGGGTCGCAGGAGCGCGAGACCAGCCATTCCCGGCCGATCTGCTCTTTTTCATCCGGCCCCTCGTACTCCACCACCCAGGGCTCGCTGTTCCGGTCGAATGGCAGGTCGGCCAGGGCCTCGATCTGAGCGAAATGCGACTCTATTTTTTCGAAATCACCGTCCTGGAGCAGCTCTCTCAGGTGGGTTTGCCCGGCGGCCAGCTCCGAAACCCGCTCGCGCAAGGTGCTGAAATTCCCCCAGTAGCCGGTCAGCCGCCACTGGCTGTCGACACTGACACCGGGCATGTCAACAGCGGACAGGAGCGAGTAGTAGTTGCGGGCGAGCGTGTCGCGCCGTTCGTTGGATTGGGTCAGCTCGCTTTCGAGCTGCGCGATACGTTGATGGAGACTGCCCCGGCTCTGTACGCCGCGGCCTGCGCCTCCAGGCGTCCGGGGGGAGCGACCAGAGTGTGATGGCATCTGAGGTCCGGATTGTGTTGAGCGATCCAGGTGAAGTACTGTAAATATTTCCCGGTATTGCCGTATGGGGACCGGGTTTCATTAACAATGTAAATATTTTAATTTGCTAAAGCAAAGATAAGACGTGCGAAAAACCGTGGCGGGTGCGAAATTCGGAAATCCCCCGGCCGGCGGGTTGGGCCGGCCGGGGGACAAGTCGGCGGGTATTTCAGTTAATCACGGGCAGAAACGAGTAATTGTCGGCGTAGTACAGCATCTGGGCTGCAAAATCCTCCGGGTACTCCACCTGCACGTCCACCACGTTGCCGTCCTGCAGCACGGGCTTTAGCAGCGGATTGATGAAACCCGAATAGGGTGCGATGTTGAGCTTGGCGTAGCGTTCGAGCACCTCTTGATGCAGGGTCGGGTCCACCTTGACCCCGTAGGTTTCGACCAGGGCCTGCCCGGCGGCGAAATCCCCCTCGCTCTCGATACGCTGTATCTCGCGCAGAAGCTCGCCGAAAAGCACGCGCAGCTTGTCGTAGTCGTTCACTACATAATAGGTTTTGCCGTCCTTCACGACCGGCTCCACCACCTTGTCCGCCGCGCCTTTTTCCAGCACCCAGCGGCAGACCAGTGCCCGGTTGCGCATGTGGGCCTCCTCGATCTGCTCGCCCGGCTTGATCCGGGCCAACTGCACCAGCAGGCCGTTGGTGATGTAGTCGTCATAGCCGGCCTTGCCCACCTCCAGCGAGGGCATCACGCCGATCTCGACCATCTTGGGATCGAAGATGTAGTACAGCGCCACCAGATCGGCGCGGGCCTCCTCCAGGGTGCTGCCGTAATTCTTAAGTGTCTCCTTGGGCGAGCCCACTCCGGGATTGATCTGCCCGCTGGCATGCCCGATCACCTCGTGCAGGTCGGTATGCAGATTGTCGGCCAGGTCGCCCCACTTGCGCTGGGCCTCGATGCTCTCGGGCCGGAGGTTGAACTCCTCCAGCACGCCGCTGGTCTTGGCCACCTCATCGTAGGCGTGCACCAAGTTGCTGATCGTGATGCTCTTGGAGCCATAGCTCGCCCGGATCCAGTTGGAGTTGGGCAGGTTGATCCCGATGGGAGTGGAGGGGGTGACATCCCCGGCCTCGCCGGCCACGGTGACCACGCGGCCGCTGATCCCGGTGACTTTCTTTTTCTTGTGCTGGTCCATGATCGGCGAGTTGTCCTCGAACCACTGGGCCTGGCCGGCGATGGCCTCCATGCGCCGGGTGGATTCCTTATCCTTGAAATAGACCAGGGACTCGTAGGTCGCCCGGAAGCCCAGGGCGTCGCCGTAGGTCTCGATGAATCCGTTGATTACATCCACCGTGGCGGTGGAGTCCTCGACCCAGAGGATGCTGAACTGGTCGAACTGTTTCAGGTCTCCGCTGCGGTAGAACTGTATCAGCGCCTCCAGGGCCTTGCGCTGGCTTTCGTTCTCGGCCACGCCGGCGGCTTTTTCCAGCCAGAACACGATCTTCTCGATGGCCGGGCCGTACATCCCGCCCACTTTCCAGACCCGCTCCTCGATCTTGCCGTTCTCTTTCACCAGCTTGGAGTTGAGGCCCCAGGAGACCGGTTCCGGGTCCTTGGGGTTCATTTTCGCCGCATAGAAAGCTTCGGCTTCTTTCTGGGTCACGCCCTCGTAGAAATTGTTGGCGCTGGAGGCGACCAGGTCCACGCTCGGGTCGAGGTTCACCCGCTTGGCCTCCACCTTGGGATCGAACAGCACCGGAGTGAGACGAGCGGCGAGCTGGTCCACACTCTCGCCGTCCTGAATCGGGAAGCCGGCCGGGTCGGAACCCTCGGCCAGCTCGGTGAAATATTCGGCCGGGAAGCCGGGGATCATTTTATTGTTCGAGTAGTGATGGTGGATGCCGTTGGAGAACCAGACCCGTTTCACATAGACCATGAAATCCTTCCAGTTCTGGCTCTCACGGTCTCCCTTGTAGGTGCGCACGATGTTTTCGAGGGTGTGGCGCACCGCAAGGTTGTACTTGCAGTTCTGGTCCCAGAGAATGTCGCGGCCGCTCAGGCCGGCCTCGTACAGGTAGTAGACCAGCGCTTTCTGCTGCGGGCTGAGCTGCTCGAAAGCCGGGATCTGGTAGCGCAGGACTTTCAGGTCGGCGAACTGCTCGGCCAGGTACTTGAACTGCGGTTCGGTCTGGGCTGCGGATTGCATACGGTCTTTGCTCTCCCCGCCGTGGCAGGCTGTTAGGATCAGGACAGCTGTCAGGGCCATGAACACAACGCTTCGGGTCAACAAAAGTCCTCCTTGAGGAAGGGGTTCAGGTATGGATGAATAGTACCGCATCCGGCGGCCCGAGTCAATCTCCTCGCGCGGTATGGCCTTGGCCCCGCAGCATATGCAGGGAAAGCAGGGGCGGGTCGGGAGATTTTGTGGGTTCAGATTCCGAGCCGCAGCCACAGCGCGGTGATAAGCAGGGTGAGCAGGGTGACCGGTACTCCCACCCGGGCGTGCTCGCCCCAGGTGATCCGGACCCCGTAACGTCCGGCCTGGTCGGCCACGATCAGGTTGGCGATGGAGCCGACCAGCAGGAAATTGCCGGCCAGGGTGGAGGACAGGGCCAGCACCGCCCCGGCCTGCGGCTGGGTGGCCGAGGGCAGAAGAAGCATCACCGCGGGCACGTTGGAGACCAGGTTACTCAGGGCCGCGCTCAGCACGAACAGCCGGCCCGGGGCGGTGGGATCGAGGCCCGCCGCGTCGGCCCGATGCAGCAGCACCTCCAGCCAGCCGCTGCTCTGAAGGGCGTAATTGACCACGAACAGCCCGCAGAAAAGCACGATCAACTGCCAGTCCACCAGGGCCAGCATCTCGCGCGAGCGCATCCGCCGCGAGCAGAGCAGAAGCCCGGCCGCGGTCAGGGCCGCCGCCTCGCGCGGCCAGGGGGCGAGCAGGAAAAAGACCATCAGAGCGGCCAGCACGGCCAGCCCTTTGTAGGCCTGCCAGCGGTTGATCGGCGGCCCGTCCACCGGGCTGTCCCCGCCCGGGCTGTGCCATTTCCTGCGGTAAAGCAGGAACACCACCGCCCAGACCACGCCCAGGCCGAGCACCACCGGCACGAACGCGGTGAGCATGTAGCCGCGGAATGACAGGTGCAGCACCTGTCCGATCAGCATGTTCTGCGGGTTGCCGATCAGGGTGGCCGCCGAGCCGACATTGGCCGAGCATGCCAGGGCCAGCAGGAACGGCAGCGGATCGAGGCCGCGGGCGCGGCAGCATTCGATCAGCACCGGGGCCACGGCCAGGCAGACAATGTCATTGGCCAGCAGGGCGGACAGTATCGCCACGGTCAGGATCACCAGGGCCAGAAGCACCGGCGGGCTCACCCGCGCCACACCCACCCGCCGCACCAGCCAGGTGTAGAACCCGGCCAGGCGGAACTGCGCTGAGACTATCATCAGGCCGAAAAGCAGGGCCATGGTGGGAAGGTCCACCGCCTGAGCCGCCGATCCGGTCGACACCCGGCCCAGGGCCAGCAGGGCGATCGAGCCGAGCAGGGCCACTCCGGTACGGTCAAGAGCCAGCGGCGGTATCCCGCCCAGGAACATTCCCAGGTAGACCAGCAGAAAGACTGTCAGGACCGTGAAATCCACTCTCGCCCCTGCAGCAGAGGGTTTCGGTTGCGGCCGGCCGAAGCGGCCAGGTCTTGAACTGCATGAATAATACCTCCCGCGGCCTGCTCTGGCAACAGACTGCCTGTATTGCCCGGGCGATGTTCCGCGGCGTGGCGCCGGCGACAGTTCCGCCACTCCCTTGAACATATGGGGCCTTGGGCTTATATTGGAACTCCGGGCCGGCCCCCAGGGAGCAGGCGACTCCCTCGCCCCCCGCACCCCCCACACAACAAGGGAGCGCCACTACATGGCAAGCCTTACTTATTATGGACACGCTGCATTCCGAATCGACACCGGGCGGCACAAGGTTCTGTTCGACCCTTTTCTGACCGGCAACCCCCAGGCCACGGTCAAGGCTGAGAGCGTGGAATGCGACGCGATCCTGCTCAGCCACGGCCACAACGACCACCTGGGCGACACGGTTGCCATCGCTCGCCGCACCGGCGCGCCGGTTGTCACCACCTACGAGCTGGCCGGGTTCCTCGCCAGCCAGGGCCTCACTGTCCACAAGATGCACATCGGCGGCAAGCACGAGTTCGATTTCGGCACGGTCAAAATCACCCCGGCTTTCCACGGCGGCGGGATCGAGGGCGAGCCGAACCTCTACTGCACGCCCTGCGGTTTCCTGTTCATTTTCGAGGGCCGCACGGTCTACTATCCCGGCGACACCGCCCTGACAATCGAGTTCGACCTGATCGGACGGCTCAACCATATCGACACGGTCCTGATGCCCATCGGTGACAATTTCACCATGGGGCCGGAGGACGCGCTCGAGGCGGTGCGGATGTTGCGGCCCAAGAGAGTGGTGCCGCTGCACTACAATACCTGGAAACTGATCGCCCAGGACCCGGAGGCTTTCAAGCGCCGGGTGGAGGCCCTGACTCCGGCCCAGGTGACCGTGGTCGGCGCCGGCAACACCGTGGAGCTTTGACCCGGGCGGCAGAGGCCGGCCCGTCAGGCAACGAACAATTTCAGTCTCTTACGGACAGAAACGATCTCGCTATGGATTCCAGCCCGAACAGCACCATTTTCAGCCTCTCCCGCGAGGGACGCCGCGGGGTGCGTTTCCCGGAGCCGGATGTGCCGGTGCGCCCGCTGGCCGAACTCCTGCCGTCCTGGGCCCGGCGCGCTGCTGCGCCCGAGCTGCCCGAGGTGGACGAGGTGGACGCGATCCGTCATTTTGTGCGCCTGTCCACGCTCAACTATCATGTTGACAAGGGGCTCTATCCGCTCGGCTCCTGCACCATGAAACACAACCCCAAGGTGAACGAGGCCGCGGCCCGTCACCCGCGCTTCGCCGGGCTGCACCCGCACACGCCTGAGTCGGTGAGCCAGGGCGCGCTGCGGGTGATGCACGAGCTGGCCGCGTACCTGGCCGAGATCGCCGGGGTGGCGCAGGTCTCGCTCCAGCCCTCGGCCGGAGCGCAGGGCGAGCTGACTGGCATGCTGGTGATCCGCGCGTTCCACCAGGCCAAGGGGGACCCCCGCAGCAAGGTTCTCATTCCGGACAGCGCCCACGGCACCAACCCGGCCAGCCTTGCCATCGCCGGCTACCAGCCCGTGGTGCTCAAGAGCGGCCCGGATGGCCTGATCGATCTGGAGCGCCTGGCCGCCCTGGTGGACAGCGACACCGCGGCCATGATGATCACCAACCCCAACACCCTGGGGCTGTTCGAGAAGAACCTGCCCAAGGCTGCCGGAATCCTGCACGCGGCCGGGGCCAAGCTCTACATGGACGGGGCCAACCTCAACGCCCTGCTCGGCCGTGCCCGTCCGGGTGATCTGGGGGTGGATGTTCTGCATTTCAACCTGCACAAGACATTCAGCACACCGCACGGCGGCGGAGGCCCGGGCGCCGGGCCGGTGGGGGTGAGCGCCGAGTTGGCCCCGTTCCTGCCCGTACCGGTGGTGGAAAAAGGCGAGTCGGGCTACTACCTGAACTATGACCGCCCGCAGTCGATCGGCAAGCTGCACGGGCTGTACGGTAATTTCGGTGTGCTGCTGCGCGCCTGGGTTTACATCCGCATGCACGGGGCCGCGGGCCTCAAGCGCGTGACCGAGATGGCCGTGCTCAACGCCAATTACATCAAGCACCGCCTGCTGCCCCATTTCGACCTGCCCTACAGCGGGGACTGCCTTCATGAGTGCGTGTTCAGCGGTACGCGCCAGAAAGCCCAGGGCGTTCGCACTCTGGACATGGCCAAGCGCCTGCTGGATTATGGTTTCCATGCCCCCACGATCTATTTCCCGCTGATCGTGCAGGAGGCGCTGATGATCGAGCCGACCGAGACCGAGAGCCCGGAGAGCCTGGACTCGTTCTGCGAGGCCCTGATCAGGGTGGCGGCCGAGGCGAAGGAAAATCCCGAGCTGCTGCAGAAAGCGCCGCTCACCACTCCGGTGGGACGGCTCAACGAGGGCAAGGCCGCCCGCGAGCTGAATGTCTGCTGCCGGATCGACCTGCCGGGCTACGGGGACACGCCGGATGAGCCCTGAGCCTGGCCGTCCCTGGCGTTTCCTGGACAGCGGTCCGGGTGGGGCGGCGTTCAACATGGCCCTGGATGAGGCCCTTCTGCGCGCGGTGGCGGCCGGTGAATCGCCGCCCGTGCTGCGGGTCTACCGCTGGAGCGGCCCCTCCGTTTCCCTGGGCTATGCCCAACGCGCCGAGCGTGAGCTGGACATGGCAGCCTGTGCCGCCGCCGGGGTGGCGGTGGTGCGCCGTCTGACCGGCGGGCGCGCCGTGTGGCACGCGGATGAGCTTACCTACTCTTTCGCCGGGCCCTCCGGCACGGAACGCCTGGGAAGCTCCATCAGCGAGAGCTGGTGGCTGATCGCCCGGGCCATTTCCGGGTCCCTGGAGAGCCTGGGCGCCCGCACCGACCTGGCCGCAGTGGACAGAGCGCGCAAGGCCGTCCCGCAACCCGGCTCAGCCAACCCCTGCTTCTCCAGCGCCACCCGTCACGAAATAACTTTCCAGGGCCGCAAGCTGGTGGGAAGCGCCCAGCGCCGGGTGGAGGGGGCTTTCCTGCAGCAGGGCTCGCTCCTTCTGACCAACTGCCAGGGCCGTTTCCTCGATTTCCTGCCCGCCTGGGTGGACCAGGCCGCCCGCGCCCGGATGCGTGAGGCCCTGGAGCAGGGCGTGACCGGACTTGACCGGGCGGCCGGACGGTATGTATGCTATGAGGAGGCCGCCGCGGCGCTACACCTGGGGTTCGCCCAGTCCTTCGGGGCAGCCCTGGAGCCGGATACGCCGAGCGAGTTTGAGATGAGCCTGACCAGGCATCTGGCCCGCAGCCGCTACGCCGACCCGGACTGGCCGAGCCGCGAGCATGGCCGTCAGCAACTGTGAAACCCAATCCGGAAAAGACTATGCAAATAAGAATACATCCCTCGATTTTGAACGCCGACCACGCGCACATGCAGCGCGAGTTCGACCGGGTCAAAGCGGCCGGGGCGGATGGCATCCACCTGGACATCATGGACGGCCGTTTCGTGGAGCCGGTGACATTCGACCTGGACACGATCCGGCGCTACGTGAAAATGATCGACCTGCCGTTCGACGCCCACCTGATGATCGTGGAGCCGGAATGTCACGTGGATGAGTACGTGGACGCCGGGGCGGGCCTGGTCAATTTCCACCTCGAGGTGACAGACAACCCCCTGGCCATAATCGACCACCTGCACGGCCGCGGGGTGAAAGCCGGGGTGACGATCAACCCGGACACGCCGGTGGACGGCGTTCTGGATCTGGCCGGCCGGGTGGAGCTGGTGCTGTTCATGAGTGTGTTCCCGGGCTACGGCGGCCAGAAATTCATCCCCGGCGTGCTGGACAAAGTGCGCGCCCTGCGTCGTCACTATGAAAAGTCGGGCCTGGAAACGCCGATGATCCAGATCGACGGGGGGATCAATATCGAGACAGCGCCCCTGGCCGTGGCCGCCGGGGTGAACAACCTGGTTGCCGGCACGTTCATATTCCGCAGCCCTGACTACACGGCCACGATCCACGAGCTGCGCCGGGCTTGCGAGGGCGTGGCTCCGGACTGGAAATGAATAGTGAATGGGGAATAATCCCCCTCGATCCCCCTTTGAAAAAGGGGGAGGCTATGGCCCGCACCTTTGGGAGGCCTTAAATCCCCCCTTTTTCAAAGGGGG
>CAYLSM010000067.1:0-9149 GCA_964386505.1 uncultured Gemmatimonadales bacterium | reverse complement strand
TGAGCGATCAAACAGGCAAAAAAGTCTCCGGCGAGCGGGTGCTGGACGGCTGGCTGCTCAAGGTGGATGTGGACCAGGTGATCGAGCCGGGGCACAGCGCCGCGGTGCGGCGCGAGGTGGTGCGACACCCGGGGGCCTCGGCCGTGGTGGCCTGCCTGCCCGGCGGCAAGATCGTGCTGGTGCGTCAGTACCGCTATGCCCTGAACGAGTATGTATGGGAGGTCCCGGCCGGCCGTCTGGAGCCGGGCGAGGACCCGCTCGAGGCCGCCCGCCGCGAGCTGGCCGAGGAGACCGGATATACGGCCCGTGAGATGACCTTTATGGCCAAGCTCTACAGCTCGCCGGGCTGCAGCGACGAGGTGGTGCACCTCTACCGCGCCGAGGGACTCGTTCCGGGCGAGCCCAGCCCCGACCCCCAGGAGCGCCTGGAGGTCCGTCAGTTCGACATCCTGGAGGCCCTGGACCTGATCGCCGCCGGCCAGATCACCGACTCCAAGACCGTTAGCGCCATCCTGCTGGCCGGGCGTGATATCTGCCCCGTGGCCGGCCGTCATTTCTGATCTTAGAGACGGATATCCGCGTATGTCCTTCAAAGTCCTTGTCACCCGCCGCGTGCCCGGCCCGGCCCTGGAGGAGCTCTGCTCCCGTTACGAGGTGAGGGTCAACCCGCACGACTGCGACCTCGACCACGCCGAGCTTTACCGCCGGGCCCAGGACTGCCAGGGCATCCTGAGCATGCTGAACGACCGGATCGACCGGGAGTTCATCGCGGGACATCCCGCGCTGCGCGTGGTTTCGAACTATGCCGTGGGCTACAACAACATCGACCTGACGGCGGCCAGGGAGCACGGGATTGTGGTCACCCACACCCCCGGCGTGCTGACCGAGGCCACCGCCGACCTGGCCTGGGCGCTGATCGTCTCCGCCTGCCGCCGCGTGCCCGAGGCCGACCGTTTCACCCGCGAGGGCCGGTTCCAGGGCTGGGCGCCGGAGATATTTCTCGGCCAGGACATCCATGGCCGCACCCTGGGCGTGGTCGGCCTGGGGCGGATCGGGCTGGCCGTGGCGCGACGGGCCGCGGGGTTCGGGATGAAAATTCTCTACTGGGGCCGCAGCGCCCACCCGGAGGCCGAGGCCAGCCTGGGGGCGCGCCGGGTCGAGTTGGATGACCTTCTGCGTGAAAGCGACATCGTGAGCCTGCACGTGCCGCTCACCCCGGCCACCACGCACCTTCTCGACCATCGGCGGCTGGGCCTTCTCAAGCCCTCGGCCGTGCTGATCAACACCGCCCGCGGCCCCGTGGTGGATGAGGCCGCCCTGGTGGAGGCTCTGCGTGAACATCGTATTTTCGCCGCCGGTCTCGATGTCTACGAGGCCGAGCCGCAGTTGCATCCCGGCCTGGCCGGACTGCCGAACGTTGTGCTGCTGCCGCATCTGGGCAGCGCCACCCTGGAAACCCGCAGCCGCATGACCCGCATGGCCGTGGACAACCTGGTCGAAGCCCTGGAGGGCCGCGCCCCGGCCCATCCGGTGCTCCTGCCCTGAACTGTATTTCAATCCCTTGATAATTCTTGCGCCGCAGAGGCTTTGCCTTAAGTTTCAGGCAAATCGTAACCCGGAGATATTTGACGCGTGAAAACACATCCCGAGTGCATCCCCTGTTTTATCCGTCAGACCCTGGAGGCCGCCCGTCTGGTGAGCGACGACCCCGCGCTGCACGAGAGCGCCCTGCTCGAGGCCTGCGCCATGGTTTCGGGCATGGACACGAGCGAGCCGCCGCCCTCCATGGCTGGCAAGATACAGAAAATTGTCCGCCGCCTCAGCGGGGTGGCCGACCCCTACAACGGGGCCAAGTCGCGTTTCAACGGTTTCATCCTGACGCGTCTGCCGAACCTGGAAAGCCTGATCCGGGGATCGTCCGACCCGTTCGAGACCGCGTTGCGCCTGGCTATCGCGGGCAATATTATCGATTTCGGCATCCATATCGGCCTGAGCGAGTCGGATGTGGAGGCGGCGATAGAGCACTCGCTCTCCGCCGAGCTGGACCGCGGCTCCGTGCGCAGCCTGCGCCGCGCCCTGGGACGGGCCGCGCGCCTGCTGTACGTGGGCGACAACGCCGGCGAGGTGGTGTTCGACCGTCTGTTCATCCAGCAGATCAAGACCCTTAACCCCGACCTGGCCGTGACTTTTGTCACGCGCGGCGCGCCGATCCTGAACGACATCACGCGCGAGGACGCCCTGCAGGCCGGGATTGAGCGGTTCGCACGGGTGATCGACAACGGGGATGATTCGGCCGGCTGCGTGCTGAGTCGCTGCGGGGCGGAGTTCCTGGAGGAGCTTGGACGGGCGGACCTGCTCATATCGAAGGGACAGGGCAATTTCGAGACCCTGAACGAGACCGCACTGGAGGCGTTTTTCCTGCTCAAGGCCAAGTGCCCGGTGATAGCGCGGGTGGCCGGCTGCACACAGGGCGACCTCCTGGTGCTGCACCGTCCGGCCCCGAAGGCCGTGGCGGACTGAAGGTGTTGAATTATCCCAAGTGCCAATCCTTAATCCATAACGAGGAGCTTTCCATGACCCAGGGACGACGCGGATTCCTGCGCAGCCTGATCGGCTCGGGCGCGCTGCTGGGGACTTTCGGCGGGCGGGCCGTGGCCGCGGGCGAGAGCCAGCCGGCCGAGCGGCACTACGACATCCTGGTGGCAGGCGGAGGCCCGGGTGGAGTCTGCGCCGCGGTGGCAGCCGCGCGCGCGGGTAAGAAAGTGCTCCTTGTCGAGCGCTACGGGTTCCTGGGCGGCATGGCCACCGCCGGGCTGGTCGAGCCGTTCATGCCGTTCGAGACCGCGGGCGCGCAGGTCAACGCCGGGCTGTTCGAGGAGGTGCGCCAGGGCCTTATCAAGGCTGGCGGCTACGGCTCTCCGCTGCACAAGGACGCCACGGACAGCGAGGTGCTCAAGATGGTCGAGCTGGACCTGTTGCTGGCCAGCGGCGCGGATGTCCTGTTCCACTCCTTCGTGTTCGGGGCCACGGTGCGGCGCAAGAAAGTCAGCGCGGTCAAGGTGGCGACCAAGTCGGGCGAGATGCGCTTTTCGGCGGACTATTTCGTGGACGCCACCGGGGACGGCGACCTGGCCTGTTTCGCCGGTGCGGACTGGGAACTGGGACGCCGCGAGGACGGGTTCACTCAGCCCTCGACGCTCTTTTTCAAGATGAGCGGAGTCGACCTGGACAAAGCCCTCAAGGCGATCAAGAAAAACAAGTGGGACCGCAGTTTCAAGGCCCTGACCGACAAGGGCCGCGCCACGGGCGAGTTCACCTCACCGCGCGAGGACACGCTCTGGTTCTGCACCCCGCGCGAGGGCGTGATCGCGTTCAACACCACCCGTCTGGTCAAGTATGACGCCACCAACCCCTGGGACCAGACCCAGATGGAGATCAAGGGCCTGGGCCAGGTGCACGACACGGCGCGTTTCGCCGCGAAGTATCTGCCCGGCTTCGAGAAAGCCTACCTATCGCAGGTGGCGACCCAGGTGGGAGTGCGCGAGAGCCGCCGCGTTGTCTGCGATTATCAGGTGACCCAGGATGATCTGCTCGGCTGCCGCGAGTTCGAGGACAGCATCGCCCGCGGCTGCTACCCGATCGACATCCACAACCCCACCGGCAGCGGCACCACGATCATTGAGATACCCGAGGGAAAGAGCTACTGCATCCCCTACCGTTCGATGACAGTCAAGGGCCTGGACAACCTGGTCATGGGCTGCCGGGCGATCTGGGGCACCCACGAGGCGCACAGCGCCTACCGTGTGCAGCCGATTGTGATGTGCATCGGGCATGCCGCCGGGGTGGCCGCCACGGCCGCGCACGGCAGCGGGAGCAGCCTGCGGGATATCGATATCGCTAAAGTGCGTGCGGACCTTAAAGCTCAGGGTGCGGTTGTATGACAACCAGGCCTCGCCGCCGGCAGAAGCCGATGGATGCCAGCAACTCGGGCCAGGCAGCGAACCGCGCTTTCCCGCGGCTGCTGTTCCTGCTGCCGTTGCTCTGGAGCGTGTTCACCCTGCTCCCGAGCCTGGGGGGGCCGTCCTGGCTCTGGGGCCTGGTCGCAGGCCAGGCCGAGGCCGCTGTCTGGCTGCCCGCCTGGCTGGCGGTTACGCTCTTGGCCCTGGCCGGGCTGGCCGGGAAAAACGGCTGGTTCGAGCGTGAGCTGCCCGGACTGAGCAGCATTGTGAAGCGCCTGGGCGCGCCGGGACGGATATGGCTCTGGTTGTCGCTGGCGGCTGCGGCAGTGGGCTGGGGTCTGCGCGAGCAGAACTATTTCATGGGTGACGGCTTGGCGCTGATCGAGAATGTCTGCAAGCCGTTCTACCTGCACCCCAACGAGCCGCTGGACTTTTTCACCCACCAGCTTTTCCACCGTCTGCTCGGGCTGATCGGCCTGCAGGACGGTGCGCTGGCCTACGCGCTGCTGGCTGTGCTGCTGCTGCCGGTGTTCCTCTGGCTGGCCTGGCGCATGGCCGTACTGCTATGCCCGGTCAGCCGCGAGCGGACCGCCGTGTTCCTGATCCTGGCTTTCAGCGGTACGCTTCAGCTTTTTCTGGGGTACGTGGAAAGCTACACCCTGGTCAACCTGTTTGTCTGCCTGTTCCTCTATCTCGGGATCAAGCTTCTTTCCGGAGGCGGCAGCGGCCGTCCCTGGGCTTTGAGCGCCGCGGCGGTCCTGGCGCTGCTTTCGCACCTGAGCGCCGCGATGCTGCTGCCGGCCCTGCTCTTTGTCTGGCTGTACAGCCATCGCACGGCGGAACGGCGTGCCTCCTCAGCCACGAGCCGGGATTTCATCATCATCCTTGGGCTTTTTGTCCTGGGAGCGCTGGTCGGCCTGCTGTTTTTCAACCCGCGGGGGCTGACCCCGCTCTGGCCCTCCCGTCTCAGCGACCAGGCCCCGTTCACCCTGTACGATCCGCGCTATCTCGGTTTCAAGTTCAACCTCCTGCTCATGATCGCCCCGGCGGCGTTCCTTCTGACGGCCTCCGTGCTCGGCGGCTGGCGCCGTCTGGAGCGGAGCGAGCGGCCGGTGTTCTATTTTCTGCTGCTGAGCGCGGTCGGGACCCTGTTTTTCTTTTTCAGCGCCAACGCCATGCTTGGCATCCGCGACTGGGACCTTCTCTGTCTGCCCGCGTTGCCGTTCACGGCGTTTTCGGCGTGGGTATTCCTGCATCTGCGCCGGGCCGCGCCGGGCCGTCCGCTCTGGCTGGGTGTGCTGGCCCTGACCGCGGCCGCGCAGATTCTGGCTTTTGCCAGGATAAATGCCGACTTGGACCACGGAGCGGCGTTCCTGGACCGGATGTTGCCGCACGAGGCCTACACCGGCACCAACCTTCTGCAGCTTGGGTTCCTGCTGGAAGAGAGCGGCTACCGGGCCGAGGCTCTGGACCAGTACCGCGGTATAAGTCAACCGGAACTGGCGGGCAACCGGACCATTAACATGGGCGTGGTTTTGATTGAGCTTGGAAAGCCGGACAGCACGATCACGGTTACCCGCAATCTGATGGAACGGATAATTGTCAATCCGAAAGGCCAGAACATTCTGTACTCCAACCTTTCGATTGCTTACGACATGACCGGTCAGCCGGACAGCGGTCTGGTGTATTTCATGCGCAGCCTCGAAAAAAGCTGGACTCCCAAGAGCGCTTACCTGGGCTTATGGATTAACAGTCTGCGCAAGAGGGTGGTGGATGAAGGCCTCCTGCGTCAGGGACTGGACAATCTGAGCGATTTCGATTCCCTGATGCTCCTGGCGCGGCTGTACGCTCTTTCCAAGGACCCCGCAAACCTGCATCTGGTCTTCAACCGGATCGTTCAGTGCCGGTTTGACTGCGAACAATGGCGGCATCTGATGGTTTTCGCGCGTCTGGTGGTGAACCGGGAGTATGCCGACCACATACAGAAACGGGCGGCCCTTGACTGCCCGGAACTGGCCCCGCAATAAAAACGGCCGGCTGATCAAGCCAGCCGGCCGGATGAACTCCTGCAAGATTTTTCTCTCAGCCCCGCGCATCCAGAGCCCCGCGCAGAAGGCTGCGCAGCTCGGGGAGCATCCCGCGCCAGGGCACCGGCTCGCCCAGCCACCAGCCCAGCGATTCCATCCCCTGGATTATCAGCATGTCCAGCCCGCCCATGCACGTGCATCCGGCTGCCTCCGCGCGCTGCATCAGAAGGGTGGGCTCGGGGTTGTAGATTGTGTCGAACAGAACGCTGCCGGCGCGCGGGACAAGACCCTCCGGCAGTGGGGAGTTCTCCACATGCGGTTTCATCCCCAGCGGCGTGACATTTACCGTGAGCGCGGCCGCAGCCAGGGCCTCGCCCAGTCTGGCGCTTTCGCCGAGGCCGAACGAGCGCACCCGCACGGATGGAAAGAGCGGCAGGAACCAGCGCAACAGCTCATCCGCTTTCGAAACGGTGCGGTTGGCCAGGCTGATCTGGCGCACCCCGGCCAGGCCCAGGCTGTAGAGGATCGCCCGGGCCGCGCCGCCAGCGCCCAGCACCAGGGCGGACTGTCCGGCCAGCGTGTCTTTGAGGCCGCGCAGTTCCAGGCTGCCCAGGAACCCGGCGACATCCGTGTTGTGCCCTGCCAGACGGCCCTCGGCATCCAGGCCCAGGGTGTTGACCGCGCCCACAGCGGCGGCCTCCTGGCTCAGGACCTCGGCCTGCGCCGCGGCGGTCTCCTTGTGCGGCAGGGTCACGTTGAGGCCGGCCAGGCCCAGGGTGCGAATGGCCGCGCCCACCTGCGGGCCCAGCTCGCGCTGCACGTGGAATGCCAGGTAGCAGGCATCCAGGCTCAGGCGCTCCAGCACGAAATTGTGCAGCACCGGGCTGAGGCTGTGCGCCACCGGGTCGCCGATCACGCCGAACACCCGCGTGCGGCTGGTTATGGGCGGACGGCTCAAGCTTGTGTCTCCCGGTAGAGGCCGCGCAGAAGGTCATAGAAACCGGGGAACGAGATGTCGGCGCAGCCGGCGTCCTGGATCACGGTCTCGCCCGAGGCGATAAGGCCCGCCACGCTGAACGCCATGGCGATCCGGTGGTCGCCGTAGCTGTCCAGCGCGCAGCCCGCGAGCGGGGTGGGGCCCTCGATGTCCAGGCCCTCGGCGTGCTCCTCCACGGAGGCCCCCATGGCGCGCAGGTTATCGGCAATGGCGCGGATACGGTCGGTCTCCTTGACCCGCAGCTCTCCGGCGTCCCGGATGCGGGTGATGCCGTGGGCCTGGGTGGCGACCACGGCCAGGATCGGGATTTCATCGATCAGGCTTGGTACCTCGGCCCCCTCGACCGTGGCGGCCTTGAGTTCCGAGAAGCTCAATTCAAGGTCAGCCACCGGCTCGCCGGCGGAGGAGCGCTCGTTCAAACGCTCGATTCGCGCGCCCATGCGGGCCAGGACCTCGTAGAACGCGGCCCGGGTCGGGTTCAGGGTCAGGTTGGGCAGAAGCACGCGGCTGCCCGGAACGAGCACCGCCGCGGCGGCGAAAAACGCGGCCGAGCTGGGGTCGCCCGGGACCACTGTATCGCAGGCGGAGAGGCTGCTCCCACCGCGCACGCAGACCTCCAGGGAGTCCACTGTAACCTTGACCCCGAACAGGGGCAGCATGCGCTCGGTATGGTCACGGCTGGGCACGCTCTCGACCACGCGGGTCTCGCCCCCGGCGAACAGCCCGGCCAGCAGCACGCAGGACTTGACCTGGGCGCTGGGCACGGGAAGGTAGTATGTGATCCCCTCCAGGTCGCCGCCGTGAATGGTGAGAGGAGGATGCCCGCCCGGGGCGCTTTCCACCGTGGCGCCCATCATCTCCAGCGGCTCGATCACCCTTTTCATCGGCCGGCGGACCAGATACTGGTCGCCGCTGATCGTGCTGGTGAACCTCTGCCCGGCCAGGATTCCGGAAAGAAGGCGGATCGTGGTGCCGGAGTTGCCGGCATCCAGCGCAGATTCGGGTGCGGTGAGGCCTTGTTTCCCGGCCCCCTGGACTTTCAGTGCACCGGCCTTGCCGGTTTCGATAACAGCCCCCAGGGCGCGCATGCAGGCTCCCGTGCTGGCCACATCCAGCCCCGGCGAGAGGCCCTCGATATGGGAAACGCCAGCGGCCAGGCCGGAGAGCATCAGCGCCCTGTGGCTGATCGACTTGTCGCCCGGCACGCGGACCTCACCGCTCAACGGCCCGGCGGCCTTGAATTTCTGGATCATTTCTTGTCTTTCCGGAGGATTGATTCCGCTTGCGTTAGAGGCTTGCCCCGGACAAAAGGACTATCGGGCACGGCAGGCCGTGCCCCTAAGACAGAGTTACTTGTATCCGCGCCATCCGTGATGAACATGCAGCGGAGCGTCAAGGGACAAAGGCTACAAACCTCTGTTTCCCGGTAATGTCCGGTCAAGGGCTTGCAGTGATAAGCCCTAAGACTCATTCTGCTTTGGTTTCGGCCAAAGCAGCAAAGCCAGCGGGGGCCGCAAACTCGTCCCCGCTACACTTCTGCTTCAGCCAATTGCGTGCCCGGCACTTTGATTCCGCTACCGCGTTGCAGCGGCGGCGCTGCCGCGAATCGCCGCCGGACTGTGCTGCATTTTCAGCCCCGGCCCCCATGGCTTCTGGTTCTCTCGGCCGTAACCAAGAGAACATAAAGGCTTTTTGGGCACGGCATGCCGTGCCCCCCCTACAGTCACAAATAACCGACTGAGGCTGCGGCTCACTCCCGTTCGCGGCAGGGGAAGCCCAGGCCGCGCAACACCTGCTGAGCAGTGTGACGCTCCTCCTGGCTCGCGAACCCCAGTAGGATCGTGCCGCCCTCGCCCTCGCGGACTTTGAGCACCTCGATGTCCTTGATGTTTATCCCGGCCCCGGCCAGGCCCTCGGCCAGACGCAGGATCACGCCCACCTCATCCGGCGCGGTGACCACCACCTGCCAGAGCCTCGTGAGGAAACCCTTGCTGTCGCGGTGGATCAGGGCGCGCGCCCGGGCGGACTGCTCGAAATCAGCGGCCAGGGATTCGCTGCCCACCCGCTCGCGCAACTCGCCCAGCCGCTGGATGAACAGGTCTATCAGCGTTGTGATCTGGTCGGCGTTGGTGGCGCAGATGTCGCGCCAGATATCGAACGGGCTGG
>CAYLSM010000066.1:0-19895 GCA_964386505.1 uncultured Gemmatimonadales bacterium | reverse complement strand
GTCACCCGCAACCAGACCGTGGATTTCGGCGAGCAGCCGGATGATTTCGGCTGGGGTTTCGTGGATGGTGAGTTGATCGGCGACCGTTGGGGCGCCGGCGACAACATCTACAACCAGATGGCCAACGGCGTTCCTAAGGCCGAGCGGACCAACAAGATGAAGCAGAACATCGCCGCGGACAACACCACCGCCTTCGGCGTGTATCTGAACGGCATCTTCTGGCTGTTCGACGAGATCACCGCGATGCCCACTGCTGGCACCGTGATGACCGTCACCACCGCTTTCGGCGAATGGAACGACGCCCAGACCGTCTTCACCCAGTATGCCGATCCGCCGGTGATGGGCGACAAGTGGACAGTGGCGGTGAACAAGAGCACGATGAACGCCGAGGATGCGAACCTGACCAAGATCATGGTCGTTCCGAATCCTTACATGGCTTCCTCGTTCCTGGATCTGTCTCCGGACAGCCGCCGTATCGATTTCGTCAATCTGCCCGACCGCTGCACTATTCGTATCTACTCGCTGGGCGGCCACCTGGTCAACGTCCTCAACCACATTGGCGCCAACCGCCATGGCTGGGGAGATTACAAAGACTATGACCGCCTTGACGCTTTCGGCAACCCGAAAGAGTTCACCGGTTACGACAACCACGGCGGAAACGAGTCCTGGAACCTCAGGAACCGCTTCGGGCAGACCGTGGCCAGCGGCCTGTATTTCTTCCACGTCACGGATTCGAAGGGTAAGACTTACACCGGAAGGTTCTATATCATCGACTGATGGAGAATTGCATGAACCTCAACCGAAAAGTCACTTACTCCTCGTATCCCGATTGGAGGTTGTCTATGTTAAGGAAAACGGCCATGCGAGCCTTGCTTATAGTTGGAGTATTCCTGTCGATCCTGAGTGCTCCGTTGCTGGCTCAGGGTGTGTTGCGGCAGGCGTACACCGGCCTGGACAAGTACCTAAGCCAGGGTATCCCGAAGGACAACTCCTTTGCCGGCGTGCGTGCCGCGGAGTTCCTTGAAATCCCTGTCGGCGCCCGTGGTATCGGTATGGGCAGCGCCTACTCTGCGGTTGCCGATGATATCACCGCCATCTGGTGGAACCCGGCCGGTTTGGGCTTCCTCCAGAACAAAGAGGTACTGGTCAACGTGGTGGATTACACGATGGACCTGACCTACAGCTATGCCGCCGCCGCCGTGCCCATGATGGACGGCCGTCTGGTGGTTGGCGGGTTCTTCGGTTATCTGGACGTGCCGGAGATGGAGATTACGACAGTCGGTTCGCCGCAGGGCATCGGGCAGACTTTCACCGCCTATGATTTCCAGATGGGCGGTTCGTTTGCCTACACCCTGTCCGACCGGTTTGTCACCGGCATGAACCTGAAGTATGTCCACCAGGACATGTATGCCAACGTCGCTGGCAACGCGTTCGCCGTCGACGCCGGCGCGATCTATCACACCGAGTTCATGGATCACGAAATCCGCTTCGCTTTCGCCATCCAGAACCTCGGCTCGAACGTGACCATGCACGGCCCGAACCTGCTGTATGAGGTCGGTCCCGAGGATGCCGGCGGCAATATCCCGACAGGTTATGTGGATTATTCCACCGACCCGTATGCCTTGCCGCGGCGTTCCACCCGTTGGGCTTATCGGCAGACCCACACCTACCGTCTGCCCACCGTGGTCAAGATCGCTCTGTCCTACAACATCCTGACCTCCGAGAAGGCCAACTGGCTGGCCTCGGGTGAACTCTGGAGAAACAGCAACACTCCTCTGAGCTATGCCACCGGTACGGAGCTGAACTACAACTTCACTCCCTACATGTCCGGCGCCCTCAGAATGGGTTGGCTGATTCAGTCCGATGAGTTCACGGATAAGCAGGATCAGTTCGGCTACGAGTACCTGGGTGATGACCCGACCTGGAGAGGTATCTCCTTCGGTGGCGGCATCTCCCGTACAATCGCCGGGCGGGTGCTGAATTTCAGCTATGCCTATCGTAACAAGGGACGTCTGACGGCCGATAACTTCTTCACACTGTCTTTCGGCTTCTAAGACGATTCCCAGGCGGGTCGTTTCGACCCGTTGAGACCCACGACTCCCGGTCCAAGGGTTCAGCCACGGAGGAAAAGGCAATGCATTCCAGACTATCGAAGCAGAGAAAGCTCCTCGTGCCGGCCCTGGCCGCTATCGCCGCAGTCGCGCTGATTATCGCCGCGGCTTGCCACGGCCCGAACGACAATTCTCCAACTTCCCCTTCCGTCACGTATAACATCGTCCCCATCGCCGGCAACGGGGCCAAAGCCCCTATCGGCACGCCGATCACGATCGGCGCCGGGGTGACCAACCAGATCGGTGTCTGGCAGACCGGAGTCCGCGTCGATTTTAAAGTCCTCGACGGCACGGGCACCCTCGGGTCCGCCTATGTGGTCACCGACACCGCCGGACGGGCTTACAACACAATCACCCCGACTTACGCCCCGGGTGACATCCAAATCCAGGCCCAGGTCTATCTCACCACATCCAAAACGGTCATCACCTGCACTGGTGAGTAGCACCAAACCTCGACAAAAAACCAAAAGCTGTTATAGTATCTCCGAGCCTGAAATCCGGGAGGCGCTCCAGCGTCCTCCCGGACCCCCCCGCCTTTCGGTTCGATCTTTGACCACACACTTTCTGACGGCAGGTAATGACCATGCCCGGACTATCCCGAAGAGATTTCCTCTCCGGCGCCGCCTCGGCCGGCGCCCTGCTTTCGCTCACCGGCTGCCAGGGGTCCGGCTCTGCCCCGGGGAGCACCGAAATTCCAGCCGCAGGCCTCACGGTCCCGCTCTGCGGTGAGTGGCTTTTCCGGATCGATCCGGAAAACAAAGGCGAGAACGAGGCCTGGTACTCCGCCACAACGGGCGCGGCGGGCTGGGAGACTGTCCGGGTGCCGCACACCTGGCAGGTGAACGAGGAAACGGCCGATTACATGGGGCCGGCCTGGTACCGGCGCGAGTTCGAGCTGCCCGCGCTGCCCCCCGGCACGGTTGTGCGCGTGGAATTCGAGGCTGTCTTCCACAGCGCGAAAGTCTGGGTCAACGGCGTCCCGGTGGGTGAGCACCTTCGCAAGGGCTACACGGCTTTCACCCTGGACCTGAGCGCCGCGTTCAAGCCTGGCCGCAACTCTCTTGCCGTGCGGGTGGACAACTCGTTCGACGAGCATATGCTGCCTTATGACAACTCCTACGACTGGACCATGGACGGCGGCATTTACCGGCCGGTGCAGCTTCTGATCACCGGGCCAGCGTTCATCCAGGCCCTGGCAGTGGAGGCCCTGCCCGCCGCGGACAATTCCTCGGCCCCGGTCGAGGCGGTCCTGAGCCTCCGCAACAGCGCTGCCTCTCCGGCCGCGGTCACGCTCGAATGCCGGGTGCTGGAGGAATCCAGCGGCCTGACCGTGCTCGAACTCCCCGCCGCAAGCGCCACGCTGGAGCCCACCGCCACGACCCAGGTCAAAATCCCGACCGCTGTCCTGCAATCCCCGCGACTCTGGCATTTCGACCACCCGCACCTCTACCGCTTCCAGGCCCGGCTCCTGGTCCGCGGACAGGTTGTGCACTGCCAGGAAAGCACTTTCGGGGTGCGGCGTTTCGAGGTGCGCGGCACGCAGTTCTTCCTGAACGGCGAGCCGGTACGTCTGATGGGTGTGGAACGCATGGCCGGCAGCCACCCGCTCTATGGGATGGCCGAGCCGCTGTCGCTGATCGGGCACGACCACGCGGACATGAAAGAGCTCAACTGCGTGTTCACGAGGGTGCACTGGCAGCAGGACCGCCGCGTGCTGGACTGGTGCGACCGTAATGGAATACTGCTCCAGCTCGAGGTGCCCTGCTGGGGTCCGGATACATTCCGGCACATGGGGGACTCTCTCGAACCCGAGATCATGACCAACGGCCTGGAGCAGCTTGAGGAGATGATCGGCCGGGACCGCAACCACCCCTCGGTGGTTGTCTGGGGCCTCTGCAACGAGATCGGTGGCCAGAACCCGGTGGCGGCCGAGTTCGCCCGGAAGCTCTACTCCCGGGCCAAGGAACTCGATCCCGCGCGTCCGCTCAGCTACGCCTGCAACTCCCTGCAGGAGAACCCCGCTGCGGATGTGTCGGGCCAGATGGATTTTATCGAGTGGAACGAGTACTACGAGTCCTGGTACGGCGGCTCGCCCGAGATCATGCGCCGCAATCTCGAGGCAATCCACGAAGCTTTCCCGGACAAGCCGGTGGTGATCAGCGAGTACGGCTACTGTGAGTGCGCGCCCGGGCGCCTGGGCGGCGACCCCAAGCGAATCGAGATACTGCGCAGCCATGACGCGGTCTTCCGCGACTACCCCTGGATGGCCGGCCTGATATTTTTCTGCTACAACGATTACCGCACCCACATGGGCGATAAGGGCGAGGGCGTGCTGCGGCAGCGCGTGCACGGGGTGGTGGACCTCTACGGCAGCCGCAAGCCCTCGTTCGAGGCGCTGCGGGCCGAGTCCAGCCCGGTGGAGAGTTTCGGCCTGAGCGGCAAGGCGTCAAGCCTCGAAGCCAGTCTTCGCCTGCGCCCAAGCCTGCCCGCCTACACCCTGCGCGGCTATGTCCTGCGCTGGGTGGTCTACGGGTTCGGCGGCCTGCCGATGGAAAGCCACCAGATCGAGCTGCCCGAGCTTGCCCCCGGCCAGGAGTACCACACCGGCCTGGTCTTCTCGCTCGGCGACCCGCAGCGCGTGCGGGCCGAAATTGTCCGGCCGACCGGATTCACGGTGCTCGCCGCCGAATGGCGGCCTTGAGAGGGCAGAATACATCCGAGAACAACGCAGGGGCCTGGTGCGCCATGCCCCTGTTTTTTTTCTGCAAAGCCGCCACCGCAGGAAACCTTTGACTCCGGCCGCAGCCTGCCACTAAATTCCTCTTCAGTCGCACACTTTGGGACGACTCGCCAACCTCCAGCCGGAGAGAGACTCCATGCCATCGACGCCAGTCAAGCTGAACGCAATCCTCGCCGCACTCTGTTTGCTCCTGGCAGGCTGCGCCTCGCAAAATACCCCCTCCGACACCTCCGCCCTCGCGCACCCGACCGCTCAGTGGATACTTGCCTGCCGCGTGGGCAACGGCGGGTTCGGCTGCTACCCGGGCGACAGCGCGTTCACCAGCCGCACCGGGATGGCCCTGGAGGCCCTGGAAGCCCTGGGCGCGCTTGAGAGCCTGCCGCAGCGGGACAGCCTGGTGGCTTGGCTGCAGGCACGCCAGCAGAAAGACGGCGGGTTCCTGGAATCGGAGAGCTACCTCTGCGGCAAGGAGCTGCCCTGGGGAACGAAAAGCGCCCTTGAGCCGACCTACTGGGCCCTTCACACCCTGCGGATGCTGGACGCCGCGCCCACGGAGCCGGAGGCGGCCTACACCTTCGTGACAGGCCGGCAGAAAGAGAGCGGGGGCTACGACGCCTACGAGTACTGTTTCGGGGCCAGCCCGGATGCCCTGTTCAGCACGTTCTGGGCCCTGGGAGCGCTGCGTGAGCTGGGACGGGCCGTTCCCGACTCGGCCCGCACCCTGGAGTGGGTGCTGGACCAGCAGGAGACCGAGGACCGGCGCGGCGGGTTCGCCCTGGACATGGACTGGCATTACGGCTCGGTGGCGGGCAGCTACTACGGGATGAAGTGCCTTGAGTTGCTGGGCGGCTGGCCGCGCCATCCGGAGCGGCTGCGCCAGTTCCTGCTCGGCATGTACGGCCAGGAGCCGGACGGCGGGTTCGAGTGCGGCCACGGCCAGGGCTGGAGCCAGGACCATTTCTCGCGCACCGAGGATACCCATGCCGCGGTGAGTGTGATGCACCTTCTGGGGCAACCCCTGGCAGACCGCGACCACTCGCGCGCCCCGCTTCCCCGCACCGATTGTGTCCGCTGGCTGGGCTCGGTGCAGAACGCGGATGGCGGTTTCGGGCGTTTCGGGGTCAACGGGAACATTTTCCTGCCGCCGCCCAGCGAGATGCGCGCCACCTGGCAGGCCGCGCTCGCCCTGCGGCTCCTGGGGGCGGATATCCCGCGGCCGGCGCACCCGGTTAAGCCCTCGCCCGAGGTGCAGGTGCATGTCCCGCAGTTCCGGCACCCCTGCGTGAACAGCGACGACCCGGCCGAGGTCTGGGCCTTCCGGCGCATCGCCCTGCCCATCTACGAGCATTTCTTCCAGCTCACCGGCAGCCGTCTCAAGGCCCTGGGCATGGTCAACCGCTGGGCCTCGGCTGCGGTGGCCCCGCACAACGGCGCCTGGCTTACCCAGGGTCGTGGGATACTGATTCACGGCTGGGGCCAGTGCGGCACCATGAGCTGGCTGTTTCAGGAATTGGCTACGAGCATCGATTTCGCCACGCGGGCGAGCTTTATCATTGCGGATGTGAACTGCGAGGTCAAGGTGCAGGAGCCAGGCTGGGACCGCGCCCACTGGTGCCTTTTCGTCCCGTTCACCAACGAGTTCCCCGACCCGACGCTCCTTCCGCCGGACAGCACGGACTCCGGCTGGAGCATCCTGGATATGGCGGTAAACTACCGCCTGATGCAGCAGGACCCCGAGCGGCTCTCGCCCACTCACATCGCGGCGCGGCTGTTTTCAAAGGTGACAATCGAGACCGTGGACCCGGACAACGGGACCTGGGGGCAGGAATTCAAGGTGGATAGTACAACTACCTACTCCAGCCCGGTGGCCGATTCACTCTACCCGGACCAGAGCTGGTGAGAAAGAAAACCGGCCATGTGTGGTCACCTGCCGGCCGGTACAAGCAGAAGGGCGGTCTCAAGGCGTGAGACAAGCCGCGAGGCCACGCTGGCCGACCAGAAAGCCTGTGTTCCGGCGCGACCGTGGGTGCTGAGCACCACCAGGTCGGACCTCTGTTCCTTTGCGTACTCGCCGATCCGGTCCACCGGGCGGCCGCGCGAGATCGCCCCGCGGGACTGCTCCACCTGGGGTCGGACCTCGGCCAGACGGCGCTCCACGTAGGCCACGGCCTCCTGCTCCTCCAGATCGAGCAGGGCCTGGCTGGCTCCGGGCAGAAGGTGGCTCACATCCGTGCGCCGTCCGGCCTGGGCCACACCCTCGGGCACCACGTAAAGCAGGTTCAGCTCCGCCCCGAACAGGGCAGCCATCCCGGCCGCGGCCGGAAGGGAGCGCTCATCGTGCTCCTGGTTGCCATCCAGCGGGGCCAGCACCCGGCTGAACGAGGCGGTCGCGCCGCCCTTGAGCAGCAGGATCGGCGTAGCCCCACGGGCCAGGGTCTGCTGAGCCAGGTTGCCATGCAGGATGTCGCGCATGCGCGGCCCGCCGTGGGCGCACATCACCAGCAGGTCGGGCGACAGCTCGCCCTCGTGGTCGGCCAGGGCGGCGGCCACATCCTCGATGTTCTCCTCATGCACGTGCAGTTCCACTTTCACCCCGGCCGGGAATCGCCGGGCCACGCTCTCCAGGTAAGGCCGGGCCTCATCCGGGGTGCGAAGGTGGCGCTCACCGTGCACCGACTCCGGGGCGCCGCTCTCGATCACGTGCAGAAGGGTTACCCGCGCTCCGCTCCTTGCGGCCAGGGTCGCGGCGGTCTCCACAGCCGCCTCGGCCTGCGGCGTGCCGTCCAGCGGTACAAGCAAGTGTTTGAACATGGCCTCAGTTCCCCATGATTAGCTGGTGGATCAGAAACAGGTTCAGCGCCACGATCAGCCCGGCTGCACCCCAGGCGAACCAGGAAGTGACACGGTGGTTGACGAGCACGCCCATCAGGTCGCGCCGTGCGGTGAACATCACCAGCGGGATCACCGCCAGCGGCAGGCCGAAACTGAGCACCACCTGGCTGAGAACCAGGGTCCAGGTGGGATCGAGGCCTATGAAAATCACGATCAGCGCGGGCAGCATCGTGACCACCCGGCGCAGCCAGACCGGGATGTGGTAGTTCAGAAAACCCTGCATGATAGTCTGGCCGCTCATCGTGCCCACGGCCGAGGAACTGAGTCCGGCCATCAGCAGCGAGATGGCGAAAATCTGGCTGGACATCGAGCCCAGGATCGGCTCCAGGGTCAGGTAGGCTTTCTCGATGGCGTTCACCTCGACCATGCCGCGGGTGTGGAAAGTCTGGGCGGCCATGATCAGCATGGCGGCGTTGATCGCCCCGGCCACGCTCATTGCCAGCACCACGTCCACCACCTCGAAGCGGAAAAGACGTCGCAGCTTGTCCGGCTCACGCGTGCGGATTCGTCCCTGGGTCAGGGCCGAGTGCAGGAAAATCACGTGCGGCATCACCGTGGCCCCCAGGATGCCGGTGGCAAGGAGCACGCTCTGCGGACCGGCGAACTTGGGCGGCAGGAAACTCCCGGCGATCAGCGCAGCGCTCGGCTTGACAATGAACATCTCCACCAGGTAGCACATCGCCACCACCCCGACCAGGGCGGTGATCACAGCCTCCAGCGGACGGAACCCGTAGCGCTCCAGGCCCAGGATAATGAAAGTCACCAGGGCGGTGAGAAGCCCGGCCAGCCAGAGAGGCATGCCGAACAGAAGGTTGAACCCTATCGCCGCGCCCAGGAACTCTGCCAGGTCGGTGGCCATGGCTACCAGTTCCATCACCACCCACATGGTGTAAACAAGCCAAGGCTTATACTGCTCGCGGCACATCTCGGCCAGGTTGCGGCCGGTGGCGATCCCCAGCTTGGCGGCCAGGGTCTGCACCAACATGGCGATAAGGTTGCTGGCCACCACCACCCAGACCAGGGTGAAGCCGAAACGCGCCCCGCCCTCCAGGTTGGTGGCGAAATTACCCGGGTCGATGTAGGCCACCGAGGCGATGAACGCCGGTCCCAGGAACGGCATCAGACGGGCCAGCCCCTTGCGGCTGCTGTCGCCCGAGAGCACCTCCACCGCCGCGGCCACGGTCACGTGGTCGGCTCGGCCCGGGGCGCCTTGCCTCTGTTCTTTGTTTTCCGGCATTCTCTCTCCCGCGGAAAGCAGTCCTTTGAAAGTTCGTACTTTCTGCCTTAAGAATCAAGACTGAAAGTCATTTTTTATTTGACGGAAGTATAAACCGTCATCCCCAACCCCAGGCTGTAGTTCGGTGTGGCGCCGTTCAGTGCGCCCAGGCCGTGCAGGTCGAACTGAAGGTTGTCGCGCGCGAGCCAGAGCAGTCCGCTTCCGGCCGAGACCGTATTCTCACCGTAACCTCTCTCCACCGCGGTTCCGAAGCACTCGGCGTACCAGGTCAGCCCCCCGCCCAGGCCCACGACAAACGAGCTTCCGCCCGAGAACTCGCTGAACTGGCCGCCCGGAGAACTCTGATACGAATAGTTCACGAAGGGGGCCAGGGCCACCCGCTCGTTCAGTGTCAGGGCCGAGGAGAGCATCACACTCGGCTGAAGGCGGCGCGCGCCCAGATCGCTGCCACCGAACGGCAGGCTGGTCCCGACCAGCGCGGTCAGGCAGAATGCGCCGGGCCGCGAGGTATCCTCGGGCCGCAGGAGGCGTAGGCGCAGGTCCAGTGAGCCGTCCCCCCAGCCGCTGGCTCCATCGCTCAGGTACGAACCCAGCCCCAGGCGCAACTCGCTGCGGCCGCCCAGTCCGGTGCGCAGCATCAGCTCGCCCAGCGTGGACTGCGTCTCGCCCGGAACGTGGCTGTAGCTGTAGCCGCTCTCCAGTTGCAGGATGCCAACCGGAACGCTGTTCACATCATCCGCGAAATCCGGACGGTCGCTGGAGAGGCTGTAGCCGGCGGCCGCGGCGGTCCCGTGCACTGTCAGAGCGAGGCCCAGCAGGGCCGCGGTCACAAGCCGGCATGTCTTTCCCGGGCTGATTTTATCTTTGGTCCTATGCACATGACACCTCTTTCTTTGGCTCCGGTTTGACTTTATTGTTTGAGAATGATTCTCTTTCTTATATAATAGCCGACCGCTGAATATGCAAGCTTATTAAAATAATTCTTTTTGCTCCCGAATCGAAGCAAGGCTGAAAAATACGCATTCTTGATTAGTCCCTTGACGGCGCCCGCTGCGGCTGATAGCATTCTATCAACTGCTTTCCGTGGTCCTCACACAGTCCGCAACCTGCACCGGGAGCCGTTATGAGCCCGCAGAACCCTGCTATCGGACGGCGGCGTTTCCTGGCCGCGGCCGGAGGCGCGCTGGCGCTGCCGGTCATCGGCCTGGAGGCCCTGCACGCTCGTTCCGAAGGAGAACCGATGCTTCCCTCACCGCCGCCGTTCGGCGAGGTCTCGCACCTCGGCTGGGTGGTAAAAGACCTGGACAAAACAATCGCCTACTGGGCAAAAGCCGGCCTCGGCCCGTTCTCCGTGGATGAGGACCACGCCATCCGCGGACAGTACCGGGGCAAGCCGCTGGACATCTGTCTGCGCTGGGCCTGGGCCACTCTGGGCGGTGTGGGAATCGAGCTGTTCCAGCCCGCCGCTGGCGAGAGCCTCTACCACGAGTACGCCGCCCGTCATGGCGGGGGTGTGCAGCACCTGGCGTTCAACCTGGAGAGCCCGGAGGCCCTGGATGCGGCTGTCGAGCGCGCCGCCGCGCAAGGGGTGAGCGTTGTCCAGCGCGGCACGTTCAAGAACGCCGGCGGCGAGGGAATTTTCGCTTATCTGGATACCGAACCCACCGGCGGCCTCACGTTCGAGCTGGTCTACGACCCGAACCAGCTCCGCCAGAGGCGCTCCGGTGAGTCGCCACAGGAGGGCCACCAGTACCCGTTCGGCAGGATCATCCAGTACGCCAGCGTGGTTAAGGACATCGACCAGGTCTGCGATTTCTACTCCCGTCTGGGTTTCCCGGTGCGCGGCATCGACCGCGACAACGCCGGGATCGGCCGCCGCTACCGGGGCGAGAGCGAGGATTTCCGCATGCACATGGGCTGGAGCAAGGCCGGCTCCACCACTTTCGAGATCATCCAGCCCACGACCGGACGCAGTATATACAAGGAGTTCCTGGAGCGTCACGGCGAGGGGTTCCAGCATATCGCCCTGGAGGTGCGGGACATGGACGAGGCGGTGCGCCTGTTCTCCGAACGCGGGGTGAGCGTGAGCCAGGACGGCGCCTGGGGCCAGGATGGAAAAGTCGAGGGACGTTTCGCCTACCTGGACACCGACTCCGAGGGCGGCGGCCTGACTATCGAGCTGCTCTGGAGCAAGACCTGATCCTTTCAACCCAATCGGAGGTATCGTGAACAAAGCTCTCGCCGCTCTGGCCTGCCTGTGGCTCGGCCTGGCGCCGCTGGCCGCCCGGGGCCAGGAATACACCCCCAGCCCGGAGAACCTGGCCGCCCGCCAGTGGTTTCAGGACGCCAAGTTCGGGATGTTCATCCACTGGGGGGTCTACAGCGTGCTCGGACGGGGCGAATGGGTGATGCATAACGAGAATATCCCGGTCTCCGAGTACGAAAAGCTTCCCCCGCAGTTCAACCCGGTGAACTACGACCCGGACGAGTGGTGCCGTATCGCCGCCGCGGCCGGGGTGCGCTACATCACGATCACCAGCAAGCACCATGACGGGTTCGCGATGTGGGACAGCAAGATAAGCGACTACGATATCGTGGAGCGCACGCCATATAAGAAGGACGTGCTCAAGATGCTGGCCGAGGCCTGCCAGCGCCACGGGATCAAGCTGTTCTTCTACCACTCCCAGCTCGACTGGCACAACCCCGACTACTGGCCGCGCGGCTCAAGCTACGCCCACGGTCGCCCCGAGAGCGGCGACTGGAACAAGTATCTGGACTACATGGACACCCAGCTCAGCGAGCTTCTCACCGGCTATGGGCCCATCGGCGGGATATGGTTCGACGGGATGTGGGAGAAGCCGGACGCCGACTGGAGGCTGTCGCGTACCTATGGCCTGATCCACAAGCTCCAGCCCGCCGCCATGGTGGGCAGCAACCACCATGTGACCCCTTTTGCGGGCGAGGATTTCCAGATGTTCGAGAAAGGCCTGCCCGGCGCCGACCCGTACAACAAGGGTTCGGGCATCTCGGTCCTGCCGCTGGAGACCTGCGCCACAATCGGCGAGTCCTGGGGCTACGACAGCCGGGAGAAAAGTTTTCAGAGCGTTAAAGAGCTGGTGCATTACCTGGTGAAAGCGGCCGGGAACAACGCCAATTTCCTGCTCAACGTGGGGCCGCGGCCGGATGGCACGATCCAGCCCGAGCAGGTGGAGCGCCTGGAGGGCATGGGCAAGTGGTTGGGCAAATACGGCGAGTCGGTTTACGGCACGCGCGGAGGGCCCTGGGGCCCGTCCAGTTGGGGCGTGAGCACGCAGAAAGCCGGCAAGGTCTACGTGCACCTTCTGGAGCCGGACGCCGTGGTGAGCCTCCCACCGGCCGAGAAGCCCGTGCGCGCGGCGCGGCTACTGACAGATGGACAGGCGGTGCAGTTCGAGAACGGCAGCCTGGGCCTGGTGCTCTCCGTGCCGCCCGAGCGGCGCGACTCCATCGACACGGTGGTGGAGCTGGAGTTCTGAACCGGGCCGGAATAACGGATAGCCTGAACGATGTTGGGGCAGGCTGCGGCGTGCCCTTCTATGTTTTGAATCACGGAGGTCACGGTTAAAGGCGGATGACACGGGAAAAGCAAGAGGCGGGAAATGCTTTGTTTGACGTAGGGGCACGGTGCACCGTGCCCAATAAATTGTAAAAACGCCAAGCCCCGCCCGGAGCGCTCCGGGCGGGGCTTTTATTTAGCCTGACCTGATTACCATACTCGAATCAATTACTTCTTCTTGTCCTTATCCTTGTCCTCGTCCACCACCTCGAAATCGGCATCCACCACACCCTCTTTGCCGCCGCCGCTGGAGGAGGCCTGCTGCTGTCCGCCCCCTGCACCCTCGGACCCGGTGCCGCCAGCCTCCCCGGCCGCCTGCTGCGCCTGGTACATCTGCTGGGCGGCCTGGTTCCAGATACCGGTCAGGCTCTCGTGCGCGGCCTTGATTTCCTCGATGTCCGAGCCCTTGAGCGCGCTGCGCACTTTCTCCACCGCGGCCTCCAGGCTGGAGCGGGTGGCGCTGTCCAGCTTGTCGCCCATCTCCTTGAGGTTCTTCTCGCTCTCGAAGGCCATCTGGTCGGCGCGGTTGCGGATTTCCACCTCCTCGCGCTTCTTCTTGTCCTCGGCCTCGTGGCTCTGGGCGTCCTTGACCATCTTATCGATTTCCTGGTCGCTCAGGCCGCTGGTGGCCTCGATCCGGATTTTCTGCTCCTTGCCGGTGGCGCGGTCCTTGGCCGCCACGTGCAGAATACCGTTGGCGTCGATATCGAACGAGACCTCGATCTGCGGGATGCCGCGCGGCGAGGGCGGGATTCCGGTGAGCTGGAACCGTCCGATCGTGCGGTTGTCGGTCGCCATCTGGCGCTCGCCCTGCAGTACATGGATTTCCACGGTGGTCTGGTTGTTCTCGGCCGTGGAGAACACCTCGGTCTTCTTGGTCGGGATCGTGGTGTTGCGCTCGATCAGCCGGGTGAACACGCCGCCCAAAGTCTCGATACCCAGCGACAGAGGGGTCACGTCCAGCAGCAGCACGTCTTTGACGTCACCCGCCAGCACGCCGCCCTGAATCGCCGCGCCCACGGCCACCACCTCATCCGGGTTCACCCCGCGGTGCGGCTCGCGGCCGAAGAAAGTTTTCACCACTTCCTGCACCTTGGGGATACGGGTCGAGCCGCCGACCAGGATCACCTCGTCGATTCCACTCGCCTCCAGGCCGGCATCCTTGAGCGCCTTGCGGCAGGGCTCAACAGTGCGCTGGATCAGGTCATCCACCAGTTGCTCAAACTTGGCCCGGCTGAGGCTCACGTTCAGGTGCTTGGGGCCCGAGGCATCCGCCGTGATGAACGGCAGGTTGATATCGGTCTGCATGGTGCTCGACAGCTCGCACTTGGCTTTTTCGGCCGCCTCTTTCAGGCGCTGCAGGGCCATCGGGTCCTTGCTCAGGTCGATCCCGTTCTCTTTCTTGAACTCCTCGACCAGCCAGTCGATCACCCGCTGGTCGAAATCATCGCCGCCCAGATGGGTGTCGCCGTTGGTGGACTTGACCTCGAACACGCCCTCGCCCAGATCGAGGACCGAAATGTCGAACGTGCCGCCGCCCAGGTCGTAGACCGCGATGGTCTCATCCTTTTTCTTGTCCAGGCCGTAGGCCAGGCTGGCCGCGGTGGGCTCGTTGATTATGCGCAGCACCTCGAGGCCCGCGATCCGGCCGGCATCCTTGGTGGCCTGGCGCTGGCTGTCGTTGAAATAGGCCGGCACTGTGATCACTGCCTTGTCGACCTTGGCGCCCAGATAATCCTCGGCGGTCTGTTTCATTTTCTGCAGGATCATGGCGCTGATCTCGGGCGGGGTGTAATCCTTGCCCTGGATCTTCACCGTGGCCAGATCGCCGCTGCCGCCCATCACCTCGTAGGGGACTTTGCGCTTTTCCTCGGTGATCTCGTTCATCCGGCGTCCCATGAAACGCTTGATCGAGAACACTGTGTTGCGCGGGTTGGTAACGGCCTGGCGCTTGGCCACCTGGCCCACCAGCCGCTCGTTGTCCTTGGTGAACGCCACCACCGAGGGGGTTGTGCGGCTGCCCTCGGCGTTGGGGATAACCACCGGGTCGCCGCCCTCCATCACCGCCACACAGGAATTAGTGGTGCCCAGATCGATTCCTATAACCTTTCCCATGATATACTCTCCCATTTCTCAGCGTGCTATGTTGTCTACTCCAGAATTATTTTCCACGATTAGTACATCGCTGTGAAGAAAGGCAATTCGCATGCCACGGAAGGCCGATGTCGATACCCTTACCGCCCGCGGCGCCACTGGAACCAAATCGATTATATTAAAAGCGTTTACGTAACCCTTGCCTGTTCCGGTCTACGTCATGGACAAGCTCGCCGCCTGTCTCTGCCCGAACCGGCCTGTCAATCAAGCCGTTCTGGCATATCCGCGCAGCCGTTTTGGCAGAAAAGGTTTCATTTGACACTTCTTCGCAGAGTCGGTAAATTGAGCAAATCCAACGAACCTCAACCCGGAGAAAGCCGCCAGAGATGAAGAATTTCCTGAAGATTACTGTGGCCCTCGCCATAAGCATCATCTGCCTCTGGTTCGCTTTCCACAAAGTGGATTTTAACCAGGCCATGCAGATATTCAGCCACAGCCGGGTGCGTCTGGTTCCTCTGTCGCTGTTCACTTTCCTCTGTCTGGGCGTGATGTGGGTGCGGGCCTGGCGCTGGACCTACCTGTTCCGGCCGGAACACCAGGCCACCACCGGCGGCCTGACCGTGGCCAACCTGATCGGGTTCATGACAAACAACATCCTACCCCTGAGGGTCGGAGAGATGGTGCGGGCCTGGATGGCCCGACGCAAGAGCCGCGCTCCTTTGAGCTACGTGATCGGCAGCCTGGTAGTGGAACGGTTGTTCGACACGCTCTCGATGCTGCTCTGCCTGATCGTGCCCCTGCTGTTCATCCCCGGCCTGCCGGGAGTGATGCGCAAGATCGGCCAGGGAATGACCGTGGCCTTTTTTGGAGCGCTATGCCTGATGCTCCTGTTGCGGTTCAAGCCGCACCTGGCCCAGAGAGCCATCGCAGCCCCGGCGCGAAAGCTCATGTCCGCTCAGGCGTTCGCCAAGCTCGACCACCTTCTGCACACCTTCACCGACAGCCTGCGGATGCTCAAAGACGGCTCGGCGATGCTCAAGGTCGCTGCCCTGAGCATATTCCACTGGGGTTTGGTGGTTTTCAGCTACTACCTGGCTTTAAAAGGCTTCTCGTTCGACAGCCTGCCCTGGACCGCGCCTTTTCTGACTCTCGGTCTGGTCGGCCTGGGAGTGGCTCTGCCCTCGGCCCCGGCTTTCATCGGGCCGCTGCACTGGGCGATCATCTATTCCCTGAGCGACATTTACGGGGTGCCCAAGAGTGAGGCCACCGGGTTCGCGGTGGTTATCCACCTGCTGATGATGCTGCCGCTGACCGCGGTGGGCCTGGCCCTGATGTCACGTGAGGGACTCTCCCTCAGCCAGATCCGTCAGAGCGCCGGGCAGACCGCCGTAACCACTGCCGAGCAGAAAGAAGCCGGTAACAACGGCTCCGAATGATTTTTCCGCCCACGTTCGGCCGCCCGGGCGGCCGAGGAGAACGATGATGGCAAACTCAGAACTCCAGGAACTGACTCTCAGAGTATTCGCCAAGATCAATCTGTCACTGCGCATCCTCGGACGGATCGAGGGCGGTTATCATTCCATCGAGACCATCTTCCAGAACATCTCCCTCTGCGACCGCCTGCGCATCCGGCCGGTCGAGGGCGAGGTCCAGGTCACCTGCAGCGACCCCTCCATCCCGGAGGGCCCGGATAACCTGGCCTACCAGGCGGCCTCTGTCTGCCTGGAAATGCTTGGGATCAGGGACAAGGGCGTGGCGATACACATCGAGAAAGGCATTCCGGCGGGGGCCGGTCTGGGCGGTGGCAGTGCGGATGCTGCCGGGACTATCCTGGCCTGCGAGCGTCTGTTCGGTGACCTTCCCGGAGGCGACTCCACGCGCTACGCGCTGGCCGCCTCGCTGGGCGCGGATGTGCCGTTCCTGCTTTCCGGTGGACGGGCGCTGGCCTGGGGAATCGGCGAGCGTATGCTGCACCTGCCGGTGAGCGGCGCCACACCGCTGCTGCTGGCCATGCCGGGCTTCTCGATCTCGACCTCCTGGGCCTACCGGGCGCTGGATATCAGCCAGGCCGAGGGTCATTCGACCGAGATCATGGACGTGAACGGGGGACCGCTGGAATGGATGGAACTGACCGGCCCGCACGGACCGGTGGGTAGTCTGGTGAACGATTTCGAGCCGGTGGTTTTCGCCCACCATCCCGAGCTGCGCGAGCTGAAACACCGCCTTATCGAGGCCGGGGCGTGCGTGTCCCTGCTCTCTGGCAGCGGCAGCGGGATTTACGGGCTGTTTGATGACGTGGCGACCCGTGACCGGGCGATCGAGGCGCTGGCCGACATCGAGGACCTGACACTCAGCCCGGGGGCCTTTGTCGACAAGGCCTGCATCTTCGACTGAGCCTGTTGTCTCGCAAAGCTGAACCATTCTCCTGCGTCAGGGCTGCGCCGCGCCGCCCAGGGCGCGCAGACGTTCCCTGGCGCTGCGGACCCAGTCGCTGCGGTCGGTAGCCAGGGTCTCGAGCTGATGGTATGTGGCGACCGCCGCCTCGCGCTGTCCCATGCCCTCCTGGATCAACCCTTTCTGATACAGGGCTTTCAACACGATCTCGGTGCGCTCCGGATAGGCCTCCCCCAGCCCGTCCATCGCCTCCAGCGCCGGGCCGTTGGCCTGGTCGCTGCGGTAGAGCGAGACAAGCAGGAACCGCGCCTCGGCCACTGTCTCGGGGTTGTCATTCCAGAGCGCGGAGAGCATCTCGCGTGCCGCCGCCTTTCGTCCGGCCTTGAGTTCCGCCCCGGCCCAGTCCAGCACCGCCTGCCCGCTTTCGGTCGAGGGTGGCAGCGCGGCCCAGCGCGCGGCGAACTGGCCCTGCGCGGCAACCCAGTCCCCGGCCCCGCCCATGATCTGGCCCCGCATTCCGGCCAGTTGCGCCTCACTGGCCGATTCGGCCGGCATCGAGGCAAACTGGGCGCGGGCCTTGTCCACCTGACCGGCCGCAACGTACAGCTCGATTATCCGGCGTTTGGCCTCCACGGCCCAGGGGCTCCAGTTGAAATCCCGAGCCAGACGCTCCAGCGCGGCTGAATAGCCAGCCGTGTTGCCCTGCACGCGGGCCAGACGGGCGCTCACCCACAACGCACGGTCCTCGGGCCAGACATCCCCGAACAGCAGACGCAGGTCATCGCTAAGCGCGGCCGCACGGTCGGTCAGGCCCGCTGACAGAAGGTACTCAACCTCATCCAGCATCAGCTCGGCCAGTCCGGCCCGGCTCTCCGGGAAATTCCGCCTGAAATCGTTCCGCGTCTCCGAGACCTTGTCCGGCTTGTCTTGCAGCATGTAGGTCTGCATTATTCCGCGGCTGGCGATCAGCGACGGGTCAACCTTGTAAAACGGGTTCCAGGCCGCTTTGCGGTAGCGCTCCAGTTCCTTGCGCACCTTCTCCGGGTCCGCGCCCTGCCGCAGCGACCAAACCAGCCAGCGCACCCGCGCCAGAGCGTAGTAGTCGCCCTGCTCCGGCAACTGGGCCAGGTACTGAAGGGCCTGCCGGCTATCGCCGGCCTCAAGGAACAGGTCCACCGCAGCCACGCAGCCGGCCTGGCGTTCCTCGGGCGTAGCGGCCGCACCCATGTAGCGGACCAGCAGGGCGCAAGCCGAGGCGTATTCTCCCATCCCGGCCAAGGCGCGGATACGGTAGCAGTCGAAACGCAGGCGGTCCTCATGCGGGAGGCTGTCCTGCGCCATCCGACCGAACAGCAGCGCCGCCAGGGCGTTACGCCCGGTGTGGTAGGCCGCCTCGGCCAGGACAGCCCGGCACTGCGGGCTGTCTGCGGCGTATGGGTTGCGGTTCACCCAGCCGCGTGCCGCGGCATAGGCCTCGGAGAACCGCTCCTGCTCCAGGTGGATCGAGGCCAGACGCAGTCCCGCCAGGGCGGCCCAGCGGGTGCCGGAAGCACGGTCGGCCAGAGTGGCATAGAGATGAGCCGAGCTGTCCAGCGCCCCGGCGAATCCGGCGCTCTCCAGAGCGCGGGCCAGATCCAGGGCGGCGCGCCCGGTCTGCTCGGCGTTTCCGCCCGAGGAAAGGGCCTGCGCCAGAAACGCGCGCGCGGAATCGGAACGGGCCATGGACAGGCTGGTCATCTCGACCCCGGAGGCAGCCAGGCAGCTCTCACCCAGCCAGAGCAGCAGCGCGGTGCGCGGGAGGCCGGGTTTCAGACGTCCCAGCTCGCCGCGCAGGAAAGCCTCGGCCCCGCGGACCTCCGAGCTGCCAAGAATTGCGGCATAGGAGCGGTATATTTCCAGGTACAGCCCCACCGCAGACTCGCGACCAGGGAAATCGGAGTTCTCGGTCAGAAGGCGGCCCAGCTCGCGCCAGGCCTGCAGCATCTTTTCGGCCCCGCTGCCCTCGCCGCGCGCACGGGCGCGCAGGGCGGCCAGGTACAGATATTCGGCCAGGTGCGCCCGGTCGGAGGCCGAAAGCGAACCGGCCGCACGCAGGATCGAGGCCGCCCGGTCGTAGTCACCCAGACGGCGTCCGGCGATCTCGGCCAGACGTTGCGGCTGGACACCGCCGCCCTTGCCCGACTCGAACAGGTCCAGCAGCTCGTTGGCCGCCAGGGCCGGGTCGGTCAGATCGAAACGGGCCAGCTCCTCAAGGCGCTGCGAGGCGCTCTCCCAGTAGCGGCTGGCCGGGTAGCTGTCGTGCAGGCGCTGCAGAAGATCGCGCTCGTGGCGGAAATCTCCGCCACGGCGGCAGATCGCGGCGTAGACCGAGAGCAGGCTGTCATCCACGTTGAGCGGGTCGGCCCCGGGGACAAGGCAGTCGCGCAACTGGGCCTCGGCGCGCAGAGTGTCGCCCAGGGACAGGTAGAGTGCGCAGGCGGCCAGTCCGGTCCGCGCCGCGAGCAGGCTGTCCGTGGTCTCGCGCTGAATTTCCCCGATAGTGCCCAGCGCGGCGCGACGATCACCCGAGGCAGCATCGGCCGCAGCCCCGATCAAACGGGCCTCGGCCCACTGCGGAGTCTCGGAGAAACGTTGCCCGAACAGCTCCACCGCCTGGGCCAGCGTGTTCCAGCCACCGCCGGAGCGCAAGGCTACAGTCTGCATCCGTCCCAACAGGGCCAGGGCCGCAGCCGGGTCGTTCATCTGGCGCAGGCGCTCCAGGGCCCGCCCCAGGAACTGGCTGTCTCTTCCGCGCTTAAGGTCAAGCTCCAACAGCAGGGCCAACACACTGTC